>DGDN01000107.1:8662-14024 GCA_002385465.1 Candidatus Fermentithermobacillaceae bacterium UBA3951 | reverse complement strand
ATCTTGCCGGCGATGGAGGCTAGGTCGAGCCCTTCCATCCATTTGCTCTCAGGCTTCTGGACTCCGGTTATGACCACGCGCCCCCAGCCGCCTTGGACCTCGGTCCTCTCGTCTGACTCGCGGACCGCCCTGGCCCTGAGCTCCGCGTTCTTGAGCACTTCGAGGCCGTGGGCATTCCCCCGTTCAACAACCCAGTCGGGCAACACGATTGAAAGCCCGGTCGAAGATGCCAGATAGGGGTAGAAGTCGGCGGTAACGGCAAGGCCGCGCGCGTTTGCCTCATCCATGAGGGCAAGAGCATCTTTCACTTTTCCCCAGTTTGCGGGACCGACAGCCTTTAGATGGGACACTTCCGACCTCACGCCCGAAATCTCGGCTACGCGGATGATCTCTTCCACGGATTCGAGGAGGTCGGGACCTTCGTTCCGTATGTGGGACGCGTGGAACCCGCCAAACTCCGCCACAGGCCCCGCGACAGCTGCAAGTTCCAGGACATCCGCACACCGTCCGGGCACGTACTCGAGCCCGCTTGACACCCCGAAAGCGCCTTCTTCCATGTACTTACGGGCTATGTCGGCGGCCTTCCGGCGGCGCTCCTCGTTAAGGGGCTTCCCGTCTTCTTGGTCGCCCAACACCTGCTTCCGGACATCCCCGTGCCCGAACAAAGCGGCGACATTGGCGGCCGGCCTTCCGAGACTCACAGCATCCAGATAACCCTTCAGGCTCGTCCACCTGGCGGGCGGGTTGGACGCGCCTTTCTCAACCATAGCAGATACTAACTCCTGCCAGGTCTCTTCTGCGATCTGGGAGGCGTCCACCGGCCCACCACCGCAATTACCCACCACTTCTGTGGTTATTCCCTGCTTAAGGAGCGTTTTAGATTCGGGATGCATGAGCATATCGGTGTCAGAGTGAGAATGGATATTTATGAAGCCGGGGCAGATAGCCAAGCCCTTCGCGTCCACCCGATGCGCATCATCTGGAACTGCGGCGCGACTTATCTCCCCAACAGCCACAATCTTGCCGCATTGAATGAGGACGGAGCCCATCTCAGGCGGATTTCCAAGCCCGTCAAACAAAAGCCCGTTCTTGAGAAGTACCGGGATCTCAGATCGTCCTTGTGCCATGTCCTTTACTACCTCCTGCGCCTTCAGGTCTTGTATCCTCCTGTGCCTGTCGCAATCTACACCCTTCCTATTCTTGGTTCTACCGAAGCTTCCCTGTAACATTCACACATACCGTGA
Organism: Candidatus Fermentithermobacillaceae bacterium UBA3951; assembly: GCA_002385465.1. Taxonomy (GTDB): domain Bacteria; phylum Bacillota; class Sulfobacillia; order Fermentithermobacillales; family Fermentithermobacillaceae; genus UBA3951. Next base: position 12,780 of record DGDN01000107.1, on the reverse strand, counting down.
ACGATGGCGGAACTGGTGGGAAACCTTCTTTCGATGCTGGGCACCTTCATCGATACGCTCGGATTCGCCACCGAACTCAAACGCCAGGAAACCAGGAAAAATCGCGAACTGGAGGACGCCAGGCTCCGCCTTGAACGACTTCAGGCCGAGCTCGACGAACTGAAAGAAGTGCTGGGCTATCACGATCACCCTGCAATAAAGAAGCGGCCTGGACGCTAGACCGCCTGCGACTACTCTCGCACAAGCCCTGTGAATTAGGTTATGATCTGACCGTGGGCAAAGGATATGAGCCGTTGCCTTGCTTGAGCGTGGCACGAGCGCCATCACCTTAGGCTTCTTCGGAGGAGGTCCCGATAATGGCTGTTATAGCGGTAGTTGGAGCCAACTGGGGAGACGAAGGGAAGGGCAAGATGGTTGACTATCTTGCCGAGAACTCACACTTCGTCGTCAGGTTTCAGGGCGGAAGCAATGCAGGCCACACCGTTATCAATGACTACGGCAAGTTTGCCCTGCACCTACTCCCTTCCGGAGTGTTCTATCCCGGGGTCGTCAACGTCCTGGGGCCGGGTGTGGCACTGGATATCCGCGCGTTCGCGGAAGAGATTGACAGCTTGGCCCAGAGGAACGTCCCGACGCCCAAGATAGCCGTGTCGGAAAGGGCCCAGGTGCTCATGCCGTATCACAAGCTGTTTGACGAATACGAGGAAGAAAGGCTGGGTGCGCGCCAGTTCGGCTCGACCAAGTCAGGCATCGCACCGTTTTACTCCGACAAGTACGCCAAGATCGGCCTTCAGGTCTCGGAGCTGTACGATAAGGACCTGCTCCGTTCGAGGTTGACTCACGCCCTGGAGATCAAGAATGTGCTCCTTGATCACCTTTACCGAAAGCCAACGCTCAAAGTGGACGACCTCGTGGAAGAGCTTAGTGCTCAAGCCGGCATCCTGAAGCCGTATGTCACCGATACTACAAGGCTATTCGCGGATGCTCTCAAGGAAGGGAAAACCATCCTTCTGGAGGGCCAGCTTGGCTCATTACGGGATCCCGACCACGGCATCTACCCCTTCTCCACTTCATCGTCAACCATCGCAGGATACGCGGCCATAGGAGCAGGATTACCCCCCTATGCCATAACCGAAGTCCTGGCGGTCACGAAGGCGTATTCCAGCTGTGTCGGCGCCGGCCCCTTCGTCACGGAGCTCACCGGAGAAGAAGGAGAAGATCTGCGCAGGCGAGGCGGAGACGCAGGAGAGTACGGAGCCAAGACAGGACGCCCCAGGAGGGTCGGGTGGTTCGATGCCGTGGCAACCAGGTACGGCTGCGCCGTTCAGGGAGCCACCGCGCTTGCAATAACTAACCTGGACGTCCTGGGGTATTTGGACAACATCCCCGTATGCGTGGCCTATGACATAGATGGACGCATCACAAAGGATTTCCCGGCAACCCCGCTGGTCAGTAAGGCGAAACCCGTTCTCAAGACCATGCCCGGGTGGAAGACCGACATATCCTCGGCACGGAGCCTTAAGGACCTACCCAAAGAGACGCGGGACTATATTGAGATGGTCGAAAGGGAGACGGGCGTTAGAGTGAAGTGGGTTTCGGTCGGGCCCCGCAGGGAGCAGACATTCAAGGCGTAGAGCAGGGGTATGAGATGAAGATGAAAAGGTCGCCCGGCGTCTTCCGGGCGACCACCGTTTATGAGCTTAATTCGCCACTACTTGACCACTATGCTGTAGATCCTCTGGGGGATGTAGACTTCCTTAACGACGTTCTTGCCTTCCAGGTGCTTTGTGACTGCCTCTTCGGCCATGACCGCCTCACGCGCCTCTTCTTGAGACGCATCCCTCGAAACAGCGATCACGGCGCGGACTTTCCCGTTTACCTGGACTGCGATCTCAACCGTGTCTTCTACGGTCTTCTCCTCGTCCCACGCGGGCCAGCCTTGTTTGTAGATGGGCTTCCCGAACCCCACGATCTCCCAGAGCTCCTCGGTCATGTGCGGCGCGACGGGGTTCAGGAGGTGGAGGAGCCGCTTAAACTCGCCGCGGGTGACACGTCCGGCTTCGTGGAACCGGTTGGTGACCTCCATCATGGCTGCAACTGCCGTGTTGAACTTCATCCGCTCGTAGTCGAGGCTTACCTTCTTCGTAAGCTTGTGCATGGTGACTTCGAATTCGGGCGAGAACCCCTCTCCTCTCACAAGGAGGTCTTGCAGCCGCCAGACCCGCTCCAAGAATCTCCGGCAGCCCCTAAGCCCCTGCTGCGACCACGGGATTGCCTGGTCGAAGGCCCCGATAAACATCTCGTAGACCCTGAAGGAATCGGCTCCGACTTCCCTCACGATGTCATCGGGATTTATGACGTTCCCCCGTGACTTAGACATCTTCTCCCCGTTTTCGCCGAGGATCATCCCGTGAGAAGTCCGTTTCATGTAAGGCTCGGGAGTCGGAACATAGCCTATGTCATAGAGGAACTTGTGCCAGAACCGGGAGTACAGTAGGTGCAGGGTAGTGTGCTCCATACCGCCGTTGTACCAGTCTACCGGCATCCAGTAGCGCAGTTCCTCCATAGAGGCCATCTCTTGGTCGTTGTGGGGATCGCAGTAGCGGAGGAAATACCAGGACGACCCGGCCCAGTTGGGCATTGTGTCGGTCTCCCTCTTGGCCGGCCCGCCGCACTTGGGGCACGTGGTGTTAACCCACTCCAGGATGTTCGCAAGAGGCGACTCGCCCTCTTCGTTGGGAACGTACTGCTCAACATCGGGGAGAAGCACCGGGAGCTCTTCTTCGGGGACAGGAACCCACCCGCACGTCTCGCAGTATACGAGCGGGATTGGCTCTCCCCAGTAGTGCTGTCGTGAGAACACCCAGTCCCTGAGCTTGTAGTGGACCTTTCGAAAACCGGTCCCCTGCTTCCCCAGCCATTTGATCATGGCCTCGATCGCTTCCGGTACGCTGAGCCCGTTCAGGAAGCCCGAGTTGACCAGGACACCGGACTGGATATCTACAAATGCCTCTTTCTCTACGTCTCCGCCCTTTACAACCTCCACAATGGGCAGGTTAAACTTCTTCGCGAATTCCCAGTCGCGTTCGTCGTGCCCCGGCACCGCCATAATCGCGCCTGTGCCGTAAGACATGAGGACGTAATCTGATATCCAGACCGGGATCTCCTGGCCGGTGGCCGGGTTTATGGCGGCTAGACCTCTTAATGGAACGCCCGTCTTCTCCTTAGCCAGTTCCGTCCGCTCGAAATCGGACTTCCTGGCGGCCATCTCCCGGTACTCGACCACCTCGTCCCAGTTGACGATCCGGTGACGTTCTTCGTCGATGAGGGGATGTTCGGGCGAAAGCACCATGTAGGTGGCGCCGAACAGAGTATCCGGCCTGGTAGTGAAGACCCTTATCTTCTTTTGTGTGCCGGCTACGGCGAAGTCAACTTCGGCCCCTTCCGACCGCCCTATCCAGTTCCGCTGCTGGACCTTTATTTTCTCCAAGTAGTCGACCTTCTCCAGGTCGTCCAGGAGCTTCTGGGCGTACTCGGTGATCTTTAGCATCCACTGACTCTTGACTTTCCTTACCACCTCTCCGCCACAGCGCTCGCAGACGCCGCCCACAACTTCTTCGTTGGCCAGGCCGATCTTACATGAGGTACACCAATTGATCGGGATCTCCGCCTTGTACGCCAGCCCGTGTTCAAAGAGTTTCAGAAAGATCCATTGAGTCCACTTGTAGTACTTGGGGTCCGACGTGTTCACTTCCCTCGACCAGTCAAAGGAAAAGCCCAAAGACTTAAGCTGGTCCCTGAACCGGGCGATGTTGGTCTCGGTCACGATTCGCGGGTGAATCTTGTTCTTGATGGCGTAGTTTTCCGTCGGTAGGCCGAAGGCGTCATACCCAATCGGGTAGAGGACGTTATACCCCTCCATCCTCCTCTTGCGCGCAATTATGTCAAGAGCGGTGTTGCTCCGGGGATGTCCGACATGGAGTCCTTCGCCTGAGGGATAAGGAAACTCAATCAAAGCATAATACTTTGGTTTGGACTTGTCGGGAGATGCATTGAAAGCGCCCTCTCTCTCCCAGATGTCCTGCCACTTTTTTTCGATTGTAGCGTGATCGTACTCT
>DGDN01000107.1:3950-8492 GCA_002385465.1 Candidatus Fermentithermobacillaceae bacterium UBA3951 | reverse complement strand
GCTGCCCCTTCTTGCGCATAGAATGCACTGGAAACACCCGGTCGAATCCCACACCAGCACCCCGGAGGTGACGTCCATGTCGAGCCTAGACGAAGAGTTCCGGACCTTCCGGGGATACTCCCTGCAAGACGAAGAACAATACTTGACTCCCAGCATGGAAGATTACCTTGAGATGCTCTTCCGGCTGGATAGCGACGGCAAGCCCGTGAAGCTCGGAGAGCTGTCTTCGGCCCTGAACGTCCAGCCTCCGTCGGCGACAAGGATGGCACAGCGCCTTCACGACCAAGGTTATGTACGTTATGAGAAATACGGCACAGTTGAGCTCACACCCCGAGGTCTCGCAATGGGAAAGCACCTCTTGGAGCGCCACAACCTCATCGAGTCGTTCCTGAGGCTGCTCGGAGTGAGTGAGAACACGTTAAAGGACACGGAGCGGATCGAACATATCATTAGCGACGAACTGGTATCGCGCATGGCTGCCCTTATCCAATACGCCAAAATAGAGCCTGAGTGGCTCGCACAGTTCCTCTCAAGGTTCCCTCCGGGGCACTCGACACGCTAATCCAGGATGAGCCGGCATTTACCTAGGTAGAGTTCGCCCATAGCAGCGTACTAGCCGGCGTGGCCACCTCACCGAGATATGTCAGGCATTTGCCTGAGCCGCACTCACACAACAGAACCACTTAACATAATCTGTTTACGAAATGAGTCAGCGTGAGGGAGGTGGAGAGGGTGCCAGATCGGGAAACTGTTCAGGCGGTCTTGGATGCTATTGGGGTTACTCGTGCCGGAAGGAGCGAGGCGCGCAGGTGCGACAATGACGACGACTGCGTAGCTCCGGACCTGGTGATATACGTCATCATCACCAACCGCGTCACCATCAACAACGGGGCCTGCGAGGACTGGGAGTTCTGCAGGCAAGGCAGTTGCTGAGCAGGTTGGAGAAGCGGCGCTGAAACAGGCCAAAGGAAAGGAGCCCTTTGAGGGCTCCTTCTCCTTGTGTACCATTATTAGGGAGGACAAACAACATCTTGAAGGTTCGCGGGCTTTCCGGTCACGCCTATCACAGAACCCGTGAGACGTGACCGGCATCTAAATCAGCGTTTAAACAGCTTGACCAAGTCGGTGAGGACCAAATAGAGACTTCTCCTACCGCACTCAGGAGCGCAACCGATCCCTTCTTCAACACCCTTCTTGATCGCCTTTTCAATTCTGCGGGATGCGATGGTGCCGGCATACTTGGGTACCTGAACTACTACGTATGTGTCACCCGGACCATGCTTGCGACTGACCTTCCATGATCGCACTCTACCGAAAGGCGGTACAAACCCGGTGCCCATCTGCGATAAGAACAGTCTGCGCCTTCGGCGTCTCCGCCTTATGGAGGCCCTCATCCTGTCGGCCAACTCTTGGAAAAAGCCCCGGATCCGCGCTCCAGGACCACTTAGCTGATTTGAGGCAGGACACTCCTCTCGGGCGGAGACATTCTTCCTGGTCCTCCGGTCCGCCTTGCGTCTCATCACCCTTCCATTGCGCCGTAAGCGGCGAGAGCACCTAAGAGACAGGTCAATCCCTCCTCTCCCAAAACCCGTCTATCCTTTCAACAAACCGCTCGTCAACACGTTATGTTAAGGTTTCATGAGATGCTACACCGCGAATCTAAACCGGGCGCTCAAATCTCTCTTGACGGCCCTCTGTCGAAGGGTGTAGATTTGCCTTTGGACAAACACTCTTTAAGGCTGGTCCAGCGAGTCCAGCAAGGGTAGTCGGATAACGCGGCAAAAAGCTACTTCTTGCTGGCAGGCAAGAAGTTTTTGTTTGCCTGCCGCCTGCTTGGACGGGCCGACCCTAGGAGGTCATAAAAGTGCCCAAGGACGAAGTGAAAGTCACCGGTTACCTTCCAGATGATACTCCGCCCTTCGGTAAGATGCTCATCTTCGCTCTCCAGCAAGTCATCGTGATGTTCCCTGCCACTGTGCTCGTCGCCATCATCACCGGCTTCGACGTAGGAGTCACCATCGCGGCGAGCGGTCTCGCCACACTAGGCTTCCTGCTCATTACCGGTCGCAGGATCCCGCTCTACTATGGCTCGAGTTTCTCGTACATCGCCGCGGTATCGGGAGTAAGCGCCATGGTGGCGAACGCAACAGGTGACAAAGTAGCAGGTATTAGGGCAGCTCAAACCGGCATCATAGCTTCAGGTCTTGTCAGCATAGCAGCAGGGCTGCTCATCAAGAAAGGAGGACCCAACATAGTAAGGAGGATCCTCCCCCCTTCCGTCACGGGCCCTGTAGCCATCATCATCGGCCTCTCCCTGGCGTCCGCGGCAATGGGTGATGCCAGCCTGAACTGGACAATCGCCGGCGCCACCTTGGTCTTCACCATCCTCTTCTCGGTCTACCTCAAGGGTACTTTCGGGCAACTCTCCGTGCTGTTTGGAGTCGTTGCCGGGTACGTTGTCGCGCTCCTAATGGGGCAGGTAGACATGACTCCTCTCACATCGGCCAAGCTCTTTTCAGTACCTAACTTCACCCTGCCGGCGTTCGATTCGTGGGGGCTCATGGCGGTAGGAGCCATAACCCCGGTGGCCATAGCGACCATCCCCGAATCCACCGCTCACCTCCTCCAGATCGACCTCTACGTCAACAACCTGGCCAAGAGGCTCGGCAAGAAGAAGGAGTACAAGATCGCCGACCTACTCGGCGAAAACCTGGTAGGTGACGGCGTCGGAGACATGATCGCCGGCTTCATAGGCGGACCCGCCGGAACCAACTACGGAGAGAACAACTCGCTCATGGCGATTACCAGGAACTTCTCGGTGCCCGTACTCATGACCGCAGCGATCATCGCCATAGTGATGGGCTTCTTCGGACACATCGCAGGGTTAGTAAACACAATCCCCAGGGCCGTAATCGGAGGAGTGTCCATCTACCTCTTCGGCGTAATCGGAGCGCAGGGAGTCGCGCTCATGATATCCGAGAAGCTGGATCTCTTCTCGTCCAAGAACCTGGCGATAGTGGCAACCATCCTGATCATCGGTCTCGGCGGCGCGGCCATGCCCAACGGGATGATCGCGCTCGGATCTCTCAATCTGCCCGCCATCGCCACCGCGGCCGTCTTCGGCATAGTGCTGAACCTGGTCTTTGAGTTCTTCCCGGCAGAAAACCAGGCGTCCCATGAAGAGTAGCATCTCGTCTTTCTCGTCTAGAGGAAACGATAAAACTCATCCGTAATTTGGCCGGAGCCCGGCTACCCGAACCAAGGGGTGACCGGGCTCCTTCTTCGCTCATATATGTCACACATGACTTAGCGCATGGTTTGCCAAGCCTATTGCTCAGAACGGGAGCCCTTTTTCCTTCGCCATGCCTGACCAACCGCGAAGCAGCCGAGGTAGTAGAGGGATTACCCGGACCCCCGTGGAAGAACTGGTGGTTCTCGGAGAAAACCACGGAACGGGGGTAGAACAATGGCCGACACGCAAAGACCACACACGGGAGACAGCTCCTGCTCATGCAGCGGGACAGGGACTTGTACGTGCGGTTCGCTCAATGCCCGCGCATCTGGGCGTTTCGAAGGGCGACTCGAGGAGCTCCTGAAGATCCTTGAGCCCGCAGGAGGAGAGTGGGCCGTAGCCATCGATGACCTTAGCGGCAAAGGCTCCTTGGAGTATAACGCCGAATCGCCTTTCACCGCCGCGTCCGTCATCAAAATCCCCATCATGATGGCTGCTTTCCACAAGGCGCGGGAAGGTAAGATCCGGCTGGACGACACAGTCATCTTGAGAAACGAAGACAAGGTTGGCGGCTCCGGAGTGCTCAAGGAGCTCCACGGCGGGGTCCCCCTCACGCTCCTGGACTGCATCCACTTGATGATAGTGGTGAGCGACAACACCGGCACAAACTTGACGATAGACGCGGTAGGTCTTGAGGAAGTCAACCGGTATATGGTCGAAAAGGGATGCAAGAACACGAGGCTCGAGGCGCACCTCATGCGGCCGAAACCCGAGGGTCCGTGGAACAAGATAACTGCGAGAGACATCGCTCTTCTCCTCCGGGGACTCGCTGACAGGACCATCGAGAACCCAGTCGACTGCGACACCATGGTCGAGATCATGAAGCGCCAGCAATATAACCACAAGATGCCTAGGTTCTTGCCCAAAGGGGTGATCTGTGCCCACAAGACCGGAGAAGTCAGGGGTGTTACCCATGACGCAGGCATCGTCTATGGCCCTTCGGCCCAGTTTGTGATTGTCTGCCTCTCGCAGAAGCTGGAGGATGTAGATCTGGGCCACACCATCATCGGCCGGGTCACCAAGTGGGCCTATGACGTACTGGCAGATTAGGAGATGTGTCGGAGGATAGCCAGGAGGATAGCCAAGGGGATAGCCCAGGCGACAGGCCGGAAACTCCAAGAGATGCCTGAAGAACACCCCGAGCGAGGGATATCCCCAGGGATAGATCAGGAATAGGTTAGGAGATCGGGTCAGGAGACAGGTCGGTCGGCTGAGCCAGGAGATGGGTCAGGAGATAGATCCGTCGCTGA
>DGDN01000107.1:0-3746 GCA_002385465.1 Candidatus Fermentithermobacillaceae bacterium UBA3951 | reverse complement strand
TAGATCCGTCGCTGAGCCAGGAGACACGACGAGAGATGCCCCAAGCCGCGAGACGCGTGCGCCGGTGGGGGCGTCCCCCGGGAAATATGCACAGGCTCAAGCGTTCTGCGGGACATATGCACAGGCGGGAGGGTTTCGCGTCGACCCATGCGCAGGTGGGGGTGTCCGGCCCAGACCCATGCACAGGTGGGTGTATCCGCCATGGACCCTTGCGCCGGTGGGAGTGTTCTCGTGAGACCCGTGCATAGGTGGAAACATTCTGCGGGGAACTGCGCGGTAAGCAGCGGAAACACTGCTCGCGCCCGCGCAAGTTCCCCGGTTCCTAGTTTCCCAGCCTCCGCCTCCGGTCTAGCTGCCTATCTAGAAGCTGTTCACTACCTCATCCACCAGAGAGCCGACGTAATCCACTGCTTTGCGAATCGCGTCGGTCTTGGTCATGTCCACACCCGCCATCTTGGCAAGCTCGATGGGCGACTTGGTGCCTCCTGCCTTGAGCACCTCCACCCAACGCTCGGCGGCGGACTCGCCTTCGGCCTGGATCTCCTGGGCAACCATGGTGCCTACAGTAAGCCCTGCCGAATAGGTGTAAGGGTAGAGCCCCATGTAGTAGTGGGGCTGGCGCATCCATGTAAGGCGTGCGCCGTCGTCGATGGTCACTTCTCCGCCCCAGAACTCGTCCAAGATCTCACCCTGTACCTTGCTGAGAACACTGGCCGTGATGGGCTGGCCCCTCTCAGCCAGGACGTATATACGCCTCTGGAGCTCGCCTTCGATAAGGTGGCGGACGAAGTTATGATGGTACGTCATGAGGAACTGCATGATGAGCCAGCGCCTCATCCTGGTGTCGGTTGTCTGCGACAGGATCTTGTTGCCTACCAGGAGCTCGTTGATGGTTGACGGAGCCTCTATGAAGAACATGGACGGCCGTGCGTTAGCGAGCTTCTGGTACCTCTGGGCCATGACTCCCTGACCTGCGTGACCCAGCTCGTGGGCGAGGATGAGGACGTTCCTCATGCTGCCGGTCCATGTGAGGAGGATGTACGGATGGACGCCAGGCACGGAATTGCAGAAAGCGCCCGTCGATTTCCCGATGTTGTCGGCCAGGTCTACCCACCTGTTCTTCAGGCCTTCCTCAATGATGGCCGCATACTCGGGGCCGAGGACAGAAATACCGTCGAGGATGATCTTCGCTCCCTCTTCGTAAGTCGTCTCAGGGTTAAAGTCGGGATCGAGGGGCGCCTCGATGTCGCAGTAGAGCATCTCGTCGAGGCCGAGAACCTGCTTGCGCAGGCGCGCGTACCTCCTCATGTGAGGAGCGATTTCCTTCAGGATGACATCGTGAAGGTTGTTGTAAACCTCCATGGACACTTCCTGACGATCCAAGAACATGTGGGTTGCCGACTCATAGCCTCTCAGTTTGGCGAGGACCACGTTTTTCTTGACCTCGGTACCCCAGGTCGCCCCGTAGGTGTTCTGGTATGCCTTCAAGCCCTTGACAAAGGAGGCCCAGGCATTCCTTCTGAGAGTGAAATCAGGTGACTTCTCGTATGTCTCTTCATAGAGTGCGAAGGACATTGGGTGGGTCGCGCCCTGGCTGTCTTTGATGGGCTCAAACGTCATGTCGGCTGCTTTAGAGCGGTTGTAGATAAGCGAGGGCGCGCTCAGGACTTCACTCAGGGAGGCCAGCGCTACTTCGGTCTCCGGGTGCAGGACGTGCGGTTTCTCCCTGAGCAAGAGCTCTATCATCCGGCGGTAGACTTGGAGACCGGGCTCCTCACTCAGGTAGCGCTCCAATGTGCCTTCGGGAAGGGCCAGGGCCTCTGAACGGACGAAAGCCGTTTCGGCACTTATCTTGGCGGCTAGGGCGCCGGCACGGCCCGCTGCCACCTGGTTGGCAGGGTCGGTCCCGTCTGCACTGAGCCTGAGAGAGGCGTAGGACATCACTCTCATGAATTTGAGCTGGAGGTTCTCAAGCTCTTCGATGCACTGGAGAAGTACCTTGGGACCTTCTCCCAACCTGCCCTTGTACTGGGTGACTTTGGGTATGTAGTCTACTACCTCGGCCATGCCCCTTTCCCACGCTTCTTCCGAAGGAAAGAGGTCATCTAGGTTCCATGTAAGGTGAGCAGGAACTTCCGAACGTCTGGGACGCGTTTTCACATGAATCCCCCTTTGCTATTGCGATATGGGTTAGTGAGGCGAGTATGTTTTCGAAGGACCGGATGGCAATCCCTGCCGCCTAAGAACAAAGATGCCCCCGCGGCAAGTGAAAACCACGGGGAGCACCTCTAGAGCACTCGGGAGCACTCAGGAGTACTTAGGAGCAAGCTGCGAGCGCCTAGGGGCGCTTAGGACACCCATGAGCACCTAGGAGCACAGCATCCGGAGCGTTTAGGGGCACCTCAGAATGCCCAAAACACCTGAGAACACTTGAAACGCCTGAGCGCAGTTGAAACGCTTGAGAACACCTGAGAAGCAGTTGTTCGTTACTTCTTGATCACCACAGACGACGCTCCTGCGAGAGCCGGGTAAGACATGGCGATCGCCCCGTCTACTTCCACTTCCACAGTCTGGCCCACTGCCAGTGCAGAGACGTCGGCGTCAACCAGCAGGCCATCCTCTTCGATTGAGATTTTGGTCTCGGGACCGATGGTGACCCAGGTCAGGCTGGGCTCTCCGCTCGACATGGGACCGCCCTCAACCAGGATGCGCACCTTGTCCCCAGTCTCCACCTCTTTGATGACGCCTGAGAGCATGCTTTTTATGTCTTCAACCGGAGGAGGAACCGGCAGCGTGAGATCCATTAGGTCGCCCGTTCCATGTCCGTCTTCGACAGCATCCGTTTCCACGAAACCTAGAATCGAAAGCGCATCGGCAGACACCAGCGTCCGCCCTTCTACCAGCACCGGAGCTTTGGCCATGGAGACTGAGAGCCTCATGCTCGTGTCAACAATCTCGGCTTCGAGATTTCCGATCTGGAACAGGACAACCCGGTCATGCATGCGGACCGTTACTCTCTGGTTTGCGCCGTCCCACTCTACTATCCCCCCGCCTGCCTCGGCAAGGAAACGTAAGGGTACCATGAGGAGTCCTTCGGATACCACCGGCCCCTGGTCAAATTCCACGACCTTGCCGTCGACGGCGATGCTTCCGGGGGCAGGCCTTGACGCAGCTATCCTGTCCGGAACAGGAAATACCTCAAAGATAGGTTTGTCTGGTAGAGACTGGTCGGGGTCAACCTCAAAGCCAGATACGATGATCGCCTTGACCATATAGATAGACGGTCCCTCATCGACGGTGCCGGTTACGATCACTACTTTGCCCAAATTGGCCTTGAACAGCTCTTCCAGCTCTTCGTCGCCTCGAAGCATCCAACCGTCTACAGAATAGAAGCCGCCTTCCAAGTCAGTGTAAGTCAAGACGCCTCTCAGGGTTAGTTCGCGGGCGTAGATGACTTCGGCGTCTATAGGCGTAGGCAGTTGAGCAGAGCCGCTTTCTGCAAAGACCGGCGAGGCTGCCATGATGGCCAGACAGATGGCAAGAGCGGCGATCCTCATCCAGTGCTTCATCAGGAAAACACCTCCAAAGTGGTCTCTACCGTCGTTAGACGGAGTAAGGGCGAAGGTGTTCCAGAGCATAACGGAAGGAGCCGGAGCCCTGGGCTATCAAAGGTGTTCGGAGCGTCCTGCAGGTTCCCGGCTTTCCGGGACATTCGAGTGTTCCACGGCTGTCTCTTATACACATCT
>DGDN01000110.1:12205-25143 GCA_002385465.1 Candidatus Fermentithermobacillaceae bacterium UBA3951 | reverse complement strand
AAATTGGTCTAGGGGCGGAGAAGATAGGCTCTGAAAGGACGTGACTTAAGTGCACCACCCGAGACGCGTCTTTGACAGCCAGCTGGCGAAGCTCGATGAAGACCTCCTGGCTATGGGCCGGGAAGCAGAGGCCATGCTGGGCGATGCGCTGAAGGCGCTGGAAGAGAGAGATGTCGCTCTTGCAGACACGACGATTGCCCGGGATGACGTGGTCGACGGGTACAGATTTGATATCGAGATGCGGGCCATGGAGATTATCGCAACCCAGCAGCCTGCCGCCCGAGACTTAAGACGGGTCTTTGCGGCGTTGTCCATCGCCAGCGATGTGGAGCGGGTCGGCGATTACTCGGTCGATATATGCAAGACTGCGAAACGCCTGGCCGGCAAGCCCCTTTTTAAGCCTCTCGTCGACATACCGAGGATGGAGCGTTTGGTGGTCCAGATGCTCAGGGAGAGTCTAGAGGGGTTTGTATCGCGAGACCTCGCCCTCATAGAGAAAATGATCAACGACGACGACGAGGTCGACCACCTCTACCGCGACCTTCACGACGAGCTGTGCGACTTTATGAAGAAGGACCCGGATCTTGTTGACCAGGCGGTCCAGCTACTGCTGATCGCCCGCTATCTGGAGCGGATCGCAGATCACATCACCAACATAGGCGAGAGGGTATTTTACGTTGAGACAGGAGAGCTCAAGGAACTTCACCAATAGCGCCGGATGTGTATCTCCGGAAGAGAGGGAGCGCGGCGATAGGTTCTTGGCCGCTTACCATTTGGTTGAGCAGCTTCTGAGGAAAATGAGCGGCAACGGAACGAGGGAGAGCTTCAGGCACCTTGTGGACGAAATGTCCAAAGAAAACGCCGTTGTCCGTAGATACAGAGACGATTTGGTTGAGTTCGCCGAACTCAGGAACGCCATCGTGCATGAGCGAATAAGCCCCGATTACCTGATAGCCGTGCCGCTACTTGAAACAGTGGAGAGGATCGAGGAAATAGCCCGTGTTCTTGCGAGTCCGCCTACGGTGTATCCCCGGTTCCGCAAGGAAGTGGCTGTTTTCTCGCCCCGGGACTCCTTGAAAAAGGTGTTTCAGGTCATGCACCGAAAAGGGTTCACCCAGTTCCCCGTGTACGAGGACGGAGTGTACAGGGGACTCCTCACCGACAGGAGCATCGCGCGCTGGGTGGCCGGTCTCATGGCAGGAGGAATGGCGAAGGCCTCAGTCGGCGAAGTCCTGTCGGGTGTGTCGGTCGACGAGGTATTGGCCTCAGAGAAGAACCCTCACAGGGCCAGATTTGTGAGCAGGCGGTCCACCGTGTACGAGGTGGAAGAGATCTTCAGGGAGGCCTCGAGGCGCGAGAGGTGGCGTGTTGCTGCAGTCCTCATTACCGAGAACGGAAACCCTGAGGAGGAGCTTTTGGGGATCGTGACTCCCTCAGACCTATTGTCATTCTCGAACCTGGAGGGACTATGACTACGAGAATATACGTCATAGGGCATAGAAATCCAGACACCGACTCAATCGCTTCACCTATTGCCTATGCCCACTTGAAGAATGTGACAGAGCCGGGGGCCGAGCATATACCGGTGAGGCTGGGACCGCCAAACCGGGAGACCCGGTTTGTGCTTGACTACTTCCGAGTAGAAGCCCCAATGCTTCTTGAGAATGTCTATACCCAAGTCAAAGACCTCATGTTTGACGAGGCGACAAACGTTTCTCTCGATACGTCCATGCGCTCGGCATGGGAACTCATGGCCCAGACGGGGTTCAAGAGCCTTAGCGTCGTGGACGGCAGGGGGAAACTGGTGGGTATCGTAACGTTGGGGGATATCGCCGAAGCTTACCTCGCGTCAAGCGGAAGCTTCTTGCGGGGCAAAGTGCCTGTTCGAAATATCGTGGGGGCCCTGGACGGAGACCTGGTTGTTGAGGCGAAGCCCGAGTTTCGCGGTGTGGTTGAAGTTACCTCTCACGGTGGGGTTGGAATAGGGGAGTATGGAGGGAGCCGTCTTGGGGCTCAAGCCGGTTCCGGAAATGGAGTCCTGCTCATCGTAGGCAGGGGATACATAGGCCCCGAGGTCCTTGAAACCCCGGGGCTCGAGGTCATTGTGCTCACGCAGGAAGCGCCGGTCTTTCCGGAACTCCTCGGTGAGGCCCGGAGGAGGGGCATCACGGTGATAAGGACTCCTCACGGGATCTATGAAACTACCAGGCGGGTAAGCCAGAGCGAGCCCGTTTCACACATCATGACTTCTGCCGACATCGTATCGTTCTCCCTGGAGGAGCAGGTGGACGACATCAAGGAAACCATGCTCAGGTACAAGTACAGGTATTTTCCGGTCCTAGACGATGAGGGGAGGCCGGTGGGCAAGATCGCAAGGCGCCACGTCATCGACTACACGGGGAAAAACGTCATTCTCGTAGACCACAACGAGAAGTCCCAGTCCGTCGAAGGCATTGAACAGGCGCGGATCGTGGAGATCATCGATCACCACCGGGTCGGCTCCATTGAGACGGGCGAGCCCATAGTCTTCATCAACCGCCCGCTGGGCAGCACGGCGACCATCGTCGATGAGCTTTACTGCCAGCGGGGCGTAGAGCCCCCAAGGCCCATCGCCGGGCTTATGCTTGCCGCCATATTGTCCGACACCCTGGCCTTCAAATCGCCGACCTGCACGCCCGAAGATGTGCGCGCCGCACGACGACTCGGCCAGATCGCAGGGGTAGACCTGGAGGAGTTCGTAAGCGGCATGTTCAGCGCAGGCACTTCGCTCGAGGGGAAGAGCGAGGCCGAGATATTCTTCGGGGATTTCAAGGAGTCGCGGATCAGGAACCTCAGGGTGGGTGTCAGCCAGGTCAACACGTACCACACAGATGTGGCTTCGCTCAGGAAGAGGCTCAAGGAGTTTATGGAGCACCTGCAGGCAGACAGGGGGTACGACCTTCTCCTGCTCATGCTGACCGACATCATTGGAGAAGGTTCAGAACTCCTGGTGATGGGGAATCAGCCGGAGATCGTGGAGCGGGCCTTCGGCGTGAGCCTGAAAGATGAACCCCTCTTCCTGCCTGGGGTAATATCCAGGAAGAAGCAGGTGCTTCCCAGGATCATCCGGGCTATCAACACTATGTGAGGGAGGCGTACATGATGGGGGAAGCGAGACCCAAAGACTGGATTAGTGAAGGTTTGAAAGAACTGGACGGTTGCCAGGAGGAACTGGTGGACCTAATAACCCGGGTAGTTGAGGTGCCGGCGCCCAGCAACGACGAAGCGGACCGGGGCAGGCTTATTGCGAGCATAATGAGGGAATATGGGTTTCCGGAGGTCCAGACTGACGCCGCCGGCAATGTCTTGGGTTTCTTCCCCGGCGAGGACGCCTCCAAAGTGATCGTCAGTATGGCGCACATGGATACCGTGTTTCCCAGGGAGACCGACCTCACCGTCAAGAGAAACGGCAATATCCTTGCGGCGCCGGGCGTCTCGGACAACACTGCGTCGGTATGCCAGATGCTCATGGTCGGGCGGATTCTTGCGCGCAACGTCCCGCTCCCGCACCCCGTGATCCTCATAGCCAACGTGGGCGAGGAGGGTCTGGGCGACCTCAAGGGCGCGCGGTACTTCTGCGACCATGTGGAGGAGTATGATTTCGAGGGTTTCAAGATCGATCCTGCGAGCCTCGTCTTCCTGAACATCGACGGAGGTCTGGACCATATAGTCAACCAGGGTATCGGGTCAAGGAGGCTCCGCGTCACATACCGAGGCGAAGGAGGGCACTCTTGGGGAGCCTTCGGGAAATCCAGTGCGATCCACGGCATTGGCACTGCGATAGCAAAGATAGCCCAGATCAAGGTCCCCGAAAAGCCGAAGACGACCTACAACATTGGTGTGGTCGAGGGCGGGCATTCGGTGAACTCAATAGCCCAAAGCGCCTGGATGCTCATAGACATGAGGTCGGTGAGTGCCGAGCATCTAAAGGCCCTGGAGAATGAAGTAAGAGATATCCTTACGCAGGCCGCCGATGAAACCGGCACGACCTATGACGTGGAGGTAGTGGGAGACAGGCCAACCGGTACCTTGTCGCCCGATTCACCGCTCATAAGAACCCTGACTGAACTCGGCAAGGAATACGGTATCGATTACCGTCTTACGGCCTCCAGCACCGACTCAAACATCCCGCTTGCCAAGGGATGGCCTTCGGTCACCATGGGGTTCAAGAGATCCGAAAACGTACACCGGACGACGGAATTCCTGTATATCGATTCCCTGGTGCCGGGCGTGAAGCTTCTTCTCGAGTGTTACGGCCGCCTGCTATACGCTCTCTAATCACCTGAGCCCGGAGGCGATCTCAAAGAGGGCATCGAGCCAGCCGGGCTCGAGGAGCCCGAGTCTCCATATGGCCACTCCGGCCAGCCCGTAGCGTTTCGCAAGCGAAGCCCTGGCAGACAGCGACCGGTTGCTTTCCGTGAAAGCGTGATAGGTTATGCCTTGAGACTCCCAGGCGGAGTAGTGGCACGATAAGTATGGGTCGTAAGTTCCAGGGGCTTCTAGAGACACCGGGTTACCCCCGGACACACCGGGCGAACATGTGGTGGTGCCCGAATCCGGTTTTCGCTCCGTGTGAGGTCGACCGACTTCGTCTCGCGCCGCGGGGTGGGATACTAGCCGCGTCACCCGCGTATTGGCCTGAGAGTCTTCATGAGCCACAGGGCTTACCTCTTCCACTGCATACAGAGTGCCGTAGGCCGGTACTGCGAGGATAAGCTTCTCGGCAGGCACTTCTTGCAGTTCCAACCGGACCGCCTCATCGACCTTGCTCCACGGTGCGGTCGGAGTGGGCGTTTCCGGGTCCTCATAGCCGTAAGCCATCAGAATGACTGCGTCGGCTACCTCTCCAATATGCTCGTGGTCATATCCAAGGTACTCACTATTGAGGGGGTGCAGGATCACGAAGAGCCGCGTGTCCCTTATGTACTTCCTCAAGGCTTCCAGGAAGGCGCTCAGGTTCGCGGCATCGGTTTCACGCTTCTCAGGGTCAAGGCCCAGGCCTTCGAAGTCGATTGCTATTCCGTCGAAGGAAGCCGAAGTAGAGGCGATTTGCATAGCGAGCTTCTGGCGCTTCGCCGGATCGGCGAGGAGCGACGAGAGCCACCCGCCTTCTTCATGGGCGAAGTACATCGCGATGGCCTCTGCGCCGCCGGCCTCCATGCCTATCATGGCAGCGCCCCAGCCGTCAGGCCTCAGGAAACCGGTATGTCTGTCTTTGTCGGTGACCCGTCCTTCGCGGTCGACTGAAAACCAGCCGAGGATCGCGCCCTTGAGGTTGGACGCCGGGCTATCCGGCCCAGGCACGAGGGGGTACGGGTACTTGTCGCCGAAGAAATCTTCCCAGCTTGAGTATTCGGGGGAACCTAGGGCGTAAAACCCCCAGACGGGGATGTCCTCCTTGGGAGAGACCAAAGAGGCCGAATACGACGCTCCGTCCCATCTCACCACGTATCCCATGGCTTCGCTGAAGAACCTTAGAGGCACGACGGTGTGGCCGCGGGTGAGCTCAGGCGGCTGCGACAGCGTTACCACCTGTCCGCCAACTGTTACGGAGGGATCCCCTATCCTAAGGACAATGACCGTCTCGCCTTTCGCGCAAGTTACGGTCCCGTCCTCGCTCCACTCTACCGTGAAACCGAGAGCTTCTGAGAGGGCCCGTATGGGGACCATGGTTGTGCCGTCCTTGAGAAACGGGCTTATGGGAAAGGCGACGGGAAGGTCGTCAAGGTAGACCTGAACATTCCTGTCTCCGTCCGCACTCTCTTCCGCCAAAACCGCTTGGGCGGGAACCGACAAGGACAAGCCGGTGATCACGAACGCGAGCATAAAGGCCGTTAAGAATCTTTTCATGTTATGCAGTTCTCCCGTCTAAGAAGTCTCGTGAGCGACAACTCGTCTCTAATACATGGCTGGCATGGGGCGGCGTTTTCTAAGATACATATGTTATACCACAGAGGGCTCGTGGCCCGACAAGGACCGTGGGTGGTATTTCTCAAAGAGTCCTTGAGACCTCCGTGGCCGCGTTTATGTGCTCACGGGCTGCAGTTTTCGGCCTTTTCGAGACAATAACCCGCCTAATCCCCGCCGGGGCGCTCTTCTTCGGGCGGGGAGATCTCAAAGAAGTACTCCAAAGGCAGGTTGGGAAATCCTTGTTTGAGTGCTCCGATAAATCTGGAGTTGGGTGAACGGTGCCCTCTAAGTATCCTTGAGAGGGCTGCTCTTGAGACTCCCATCTTCCTGGCCAGCTCTGCTTGTTTCATCCCGCTTTTCAGAAGAGCCGCCCTTAGGCGGAAGGGTGAAAACCTGTTCACGGGGTTCACCTCCGTTGCCTACCGGCGACAGATATAGTATAGGGACAGTGTTGATAGACGTCAACCCTATCCCACAGATACGTAGAAGAAGCGGGGGGCGAGGGATCTCCGATCTTGTCTTTGGCCAGTGAGGTAAGCGTACCGAAAGACAAGAGGCGCAACGATCGGCGAAGCGACGTGTTGCCGAATGTCAACCGAGCGTATACACTGGAGACATGACGATCGCTGAGATGATCAAACAAAGACGAACCGAACTGGGGATGAGCCAGCGCCAGCTGGCCTCGGTTTCCGGTTTGAGCAACAGCGAGATATCCAGGATCGAGTCAGGAGAAAGGAAAAGCCCGTCTCCAAGGGTGCTTCTTGCTTTGTCTGCAGCCCTAGACCTTTCCTACGACGCGCTCATGCAGGAAGCGGGCCACCGGCCCCTTTCGGACGTTGTCCCGAAAATGCCCGATTGGGTATACAGCCTGCCCCCCGATCTGTACAGGTTTGTAAAGGAAGAAGCGTCACGAGGATGGCCCTATGTTAGACTTGCGAGAGGCATGAGCGAGAAGGACCTCTCACCGGAGGATCTGGAAGCCATCATTGCGACCTGGGTGGAAGCCCGGCGCAAGTATGATAAGAGGTCTTCCGGACGGGAATAGCTACTATCTGATACTCTCGGGAGGGCTCGGAATGTCGGGAAAAAGGTACGCCAAGGCTCAAGTTTCGGGAAACGGGATGGTAGCGGCAGCCCACCCTCTGGCTGCCCTGGCAGGGATTGATGCGCTGCGTGAGGGCGGAAACGCCATGGACGCGTGTCTCGTCATGGCGTCGGTAACCTCTGTGGTTCTCCCCCACATGTGTGGCCTGGGCGGCGATGCTTTTTTCATCTACTACGACGCCGGGACAAAGACGGTTACGGCTCTGAACGGTAGCGGTACTCCGGGTGACAACTCTACGTTGGAATTCTTCGCGGGCACTGGCCCGATTCTTCCTCAGGACGGCATTTTCTCTGTGGCGGTCCCCGGTGCTCCCCTTGCTTTTGAGATGGCTGCGCTTAAGTTCGGCACATTTGGGCTTCGCAAGTGTTTCGAAGTGGGAGCCAAGGTCGCGGAGCGGGGGTTTGTTGTTTCCGCCGGTTTTTCCAGGGCGATTGCTGCCGAGAAGGCCAAACTTTCCAAGTTCGAAGAGTCCTCCCGCGTGTTTCTCCCAGGAGGAGAGCCGCCGAGGCCGGGTACCTTGTTACGGCAGGTGGATATGGCCAATACCTTAAGGGCTTTCGGCGAGGGCGGCGCGGAGTATATGTACGAAGGTCCTTTTGCCGAGAAGTTCTACGAGATGAATGAGAAGATGGAAGGCACATTCACCGGAGGAGAGTTCAAACGTCACTTCCGGAACCCGCTGGATTTATACGAGCCAATCCAGACGTCATACAGGGGATACACCGTCCTCCAGACGGCACCTGTTTCCCAGGGCTTTATCGTCTTAGAGGAGCTCAATATGCTCGAGACTCTCGACATGGCGGCCCTTTCTCCGTCGGGACCGGAAGCCGTCCATTTCATGGTCGAGGCAAAGAAGATAGCGTTCGCTGACAGAAACGCCCATGCCGGCGATCCGGAGGTGACCGGTTTCGATGTGGGGAGGTTCATCTCCAAGGAGTACGCGATGGCGGCCGCGAAGACCATCGACCGGGAAAGGGCGGCCTCGTATGCCGGAAGTGTCCCGACCGGAGGCGATACCACCTCATTTGTCGCCTGGGACGCTAAAGGCAACTGCTGCTCCTTTATCCACAGCATCGCATTTGCCTTTGGATCGGGCATCATGGTGCCTGGGACGGGAGTGCTTCTCAACAACAGAGCAGGTAGGTCCTTTGTGCTTGAGCCCGAACATCCAAACTGCCTGGCGCCTTTTAAGCGCCCCATGCACACTCTGAACTGCTATATGGTGCTTGAGGGCGGCGTCCCGTTCATCGTGGGCGGTACCCCCGGTGGAGACGGTCAGCCTCAGTGGAATATGCAGATGCTGAGCCTCATGCTTGACCACGGCATGGGACCCCAGGATGCTTGCGACTTCCCGCGCTGGACTTCATCTCCAGGGACGGATGTCATCGGCCTGGGCAAGCCTTACGAATTGAGGCTTGAGTCGCGGTTCCCCGAAGCCACGTTGAAGGACCTTGCTTCAATGGGACACGCCGTGAAGACGGTCGGTCCGTGGGCGGGCGGCGGCGGAGCCCAGATTATCATGAAGGATTTCGCAACCGGCGCCCTGATAGGCGGCTCGGATAGACGTGTAGGAGGCATGGTGCTGGGCTACTAGGAGAAAAAGCCCCCGGTGGCCGGTAGAGCACGGTCTCCGGGGGCTTCGATCTTGAGTCGCCTTCCGGCCCAGACCCGGTCAAGGCAACCGGGATGTCCATTAACCCTTCTTACCCGTCACCGACACATTGTCAATGAGCGCGTAGGGAAGCGTTATCCCGAAATTCTTGGTCTCGCGACTTAGGGCAACCAGATGGTCTTTGAGATGCGTGAATATGTTCAGCGAGAACATGCAGTCTTTCACGCGTCCTACAAGCTCTCCGTCTTCCACCAGGAAACCCATGGCTATGTTGCCGCTCACTTGGCCCGAGAACGGGTTGCCTGCCCAGGCTCCCATGGTGTTTTCAACCACGATGCCGCGCTTCATGCCCGTGAGGAGGCTTTCTTTAGACAAAGAGCCTCCCGGGACGATGACGTTGCCGGGCTCTATCCCGCCGACTCCTCCCGTTCCTATTGGTTCTCGGCCGAGCTTCCGGGCGGTTTCAAGGTCAAGGAGGTACTCGCGCAAGACCCCCTTTTCAATGAGGGGAGTGCGCCTACAGCGTACTCCTTGCGCGTCGTACATCCGGCTCTCTAGGCCTCCCTCCATGAGGCCGTCTTCTATGACCGTGAGTTGGGGCGAGAACACCTGCTCCTCCAGACGTCCCTTAAACGGGCTTACTCCTATGGTGACGGCCCGGCCGTCAAGGCATGCCAGGATTGGGGAGATGAGGTCGCGGAAAGCGAAAGGAGTGAAAAGCACCGGGTAGGCGTCTGTCTTCACCGGTACGTTCTTCCGGGCCAGGTCGAACCTTGACCGGATTTCCTCCTTCATTGCCTCCACATCCCAGTTGAGCACCGTTGAGACATGGTAATCCCAGAGGTCCACCAGGTTCTGGCCGTCAACAAGGCTGGAGATGGCCATCAAAAGGAGGACCGTCCTGTCCCAAGTCGCTTCCAGACCGTTAGTGTTGGCGATCCCATCGCGGAAGACGGCCTTGGACACGGTGACCGAACCGTTTACGTCGGGGTGGAGAGACTTTAGGAACGCCGACAGGTCTTCTCCCACCCGGAGCATCTCCTTGAGGCCCAGCGAAGCGACTTCTTCCGAGTACACCGCGGGTTTCTCTGAGGGTTCCGGGTCGGGAAAGACATAGTTCGCGGGCGCACCGTACTCACAGAGCCTTATCGCCCTATCGAGGACCTCTTTCTCTCCTCCCGCCTTGGTGGATACGGCAACTCCCAACTTGCCGCCTTTTATCGCCTGAGCAGTGAACTGTAGACTCTCGGTGTTCTGTATGCCTTTTAGCCTGTTGAACTCGAAGTTGATCTCGATTTTCTGTGACTCGCGAAAAGTGAGCGTGGCACCGGCTCCCGATTCGCGGGCATATTTCAGGGCTTCGCCCGTCATTTCTTCTCACCTCCAACAACGACCCGCCGGACCCTTATATGAGGAGACCCGTCGGCAGTGGGGAGCGGACCCTGACTCCCTTTGCCGCATCCGCCGGCGGTATTCTTGATGCTGAAGTCGTTTCCGATCATGTCAATGTTCTTGAGGGTAGTGAAAACGTTCCCGGTGAGGGTCACCTCTCGCACAGGTTCGTGAAGGGAGCCGTTACGGATCATGTTGCACCTGGAAGCCGTGAAGGTGAACATCTCGCCGTTGGTCTCCCCGCCGTAACCTCCTGCCACGTATACCCCCAGGGAGATATCCTTGAGCATTTCCTCCAATGAGTGTTTGCCAGGAGCTATGCAGGTGGTCCTCATCCGTACAATCGGGGGGAACCGGTAGTTTATGGCACGGGCGTTTCCGGTAGGCTTTTCACCCATCTTCCAGGCGCTCTCCCGGTTGTGAAGGTGTCCGACCACGACTCCCCCTTTGATGAGGTACGTCCTCTGCATCGGCACGCCTTCGTCATCGTATTTGGCATCGCCGCGATTGCCGCCTTCGATGCCGCTGTCGAAGATATCCAGGTCCTTGGGGCCGTATTCGGTCCCTACCTTAAGGAGTTCTTTGAGGCGCTCGTTTTCATCGAGAGAGTCGGCTTCGGACAAGTGGCCGAAAGCCTCGTGGACGAACAGTCCCGCCATATCAGGCGCCAGGATCACGGTGTATTCGTCTGCCTTTATGACGGGCGCGTACAACATGTCTCGTGCGGCGGCCGCAGCTCTTACGATCTCTTCCTCCCGGCCGAGCGCCACGTTGTAGTCTACGCTCGAGCCGAACCTCACCGACTCCTGGGTCGTAAGGTTGCCTTTGGTGGCTATCGCGGACATGTTTCCACCCAGGTCCATTTTCTCTTGGTAGATGTATGTGCCCTCGGAATTCGCGAAGTAAAGGTGAGTGTGTCGGTCAAAGTACCGGATGTAGGAGGACGCGATCTCCGGTTGGCTGAGGACCAGTTCGTTGTACTTGCCTAAAAGGCTCACTTTATCGGCCAGAGGGACTTTGAACGCGGGAGTCTCGAACAGCCCTCTCACCTCGTCTTCGACGGGCGGGACAGGGTAGAGCTTGATTTCTTTCTTGAGGATTTCCCCCAAGATCCGCGCCTGGGCGCACGCTTCATCGACCTTGCGTTCGAGATCGTCCAGCTTGTTGAAAGTAACAAACCCCCATCCGCCGCTTACCAAGGCACGGACGTTGCCTCCAACCGAAACTGATTCAGATACCTGGTCGATGTCTTCTCCTCTAAACTGAATCCTGACTTCTTCCGTCTCCTCAACTCGGATCTCGCAGTACTCGGCGGTTGAGCGCTTTAGCGCGCGCCGCAGGAGATCCTTCATGGATTTCGCCACGTTCACTGGCCTCCTTCCTATGTACCCCTGCCTTCAGGCGCACCAATTCTACGGAGCCGGGCGTCATACCTACCGGTGGTGTTATACTTGCATGGCGAGCATCCGTAGACGGAGCATGAATGTGAAACCGGTCTTGGATTGGCTCAGACTCTTCGGTCTTGGCGGGGAGAGAGCGACTTGAGAAAAGCAATCGTAGTGGTCGTTGCTTCGGTTATGGTGCTTGGGACGTTGGCCAGTGCTTTTTACTTCTTGTTTCAGGGCACACAGCCTGACCCCACCTCATCAGGCCCTCTTTCCGACATACCGGAGGCCGTCGTGAGATCCTTTCGCTACAGCGATTTCTCCCATACGGATATATCCGAACTGGACCTTTCGACCGTTGGAGACGAGATCTTGACCTATACTTTCAGTTCCGAGACAAAGTGGCCTGCTCCCGAAAGGATGCCTCCTGAGTACTCCCCCGACCGGATAATGTCCCTCGGCAAGGATCTGGGCTTGGGGCTTACCGCCTTGCATGAATCAGGCATTACCGGAAGAGGCATCCCCGTCGCCGTGATCGATAAACCCATCATCGAATACCACGAAGCGTATTCGGGCGGCTTGCGCTATATCGAGGTAAACCCGGGCGCCGAAGAGGAGGGAGAGGCTCACTTTCACGGTGCGGCCTGCGCGACGATTTTGGCGGGTGATTACGGCGTGGCGCCGGAGGCGCCCCTTTACTACTTCGCCGTCCCCGATGGCCCCGAACCTTATAGGTGGCTCGCCGAGGCCATGAACATGCTCCTCGATATGCGTGAGGAAATGCCCGAAGAGGAGAAAATTCGCATCGTATCGGTATCTTACGGCATTCATGCTTCAGAGGCAGGGGCTTCAGAGTGGTTGGACGCCATCGCCCGGGCCGAGGAACAGGGCGTCATAGTGGTCTATCCGGGGATGCCGGGGCTTAGTTTCACCGGAGCAGGCTGTCTCCCGAACCTTGACCGGGACGATCCCGCGAATTACAAGCGCTGGAGCTGGGTGATCGCCAAGGAGCAAGTCGTGGGCAAGCTGATTGAGGCGGGCGTTTCTTCCTTCGAAGAAGCGCGGGAAGAGCTTAAGCGCCTGCTTACATCCGATCCCGAAATGGATGTCCTGCGTGTTGAAGCCATCCATACGTTTCTCTACATGATTGAGCTTGCCAAGTTCGACCCCGCCGCCAGTTACGAAGAGTATCTCTGGGCGATGGTGACTTACGATCCGGAAACCCTCGCCGTGCCGGTTGATTACTTGACGGTCGCCGGCGCTTCGTCGCCTTTGTCCTACACCTACTACGGGGCCGGAGGGCTAAGCTGGGCTACGCCCTACCTTGCGGGAGTCCTCGCTCTCGGACTCCAAGTGAACCCGTCCGCCACGCCTGAGGACCTATTTGCAGCGCTCCTTGAGACTGCTTGGACCTTTGGCCAGGAGGGTGTCCAGGGCAAGCTGCTGAACCCAAAAGCTTTCGTGGACGCCCTGAAGTAGACGGGGTAGGTGCCGG
>DGDN01000110.1:3859-12047 GCA_002385465.1 Candidatus Fermentithermobacillaceae bacterium UBA3951 | reverse complement strand
GATCTTACCCGGTAAGCACGCTTGTCTTTACGCCCAGCCACTCCGGGTACTCACGGAGGCCGAGCCTCTCCAGCGTGTTCAACGTGGGCAAGCCTTCCTGGTCCCACCCACGCAAGACGTAATACTCGTGGAGCATTTCTCCCAGGAAGGGTAGTGATCCGGCGGCTCCCCCCGATGGCCTCGGGTGGCTCAGGAGCCTGGGAGGCAGGCGATCGTCTTTTCGGGTTATCCCAAGGGCTACGTTGCAGAGCCGCCTCAGGTTGAAGCTTCTCTCACCGGCTTTTAGGAGGTCTTTGTGGCTATAAGGGATCCCCAAGCAGTACTCGATCCAGCGTGCCATCTCGACAGGGGAAACGCGGGCGTCGAGCACGGACTTACACAAGCCCAATGCGTTCAGGGCGCCCGTAAGGTTCTGCATCTTGACGGCTATTTCGGCTTTTCCTTTGCTGCCCAGTTTCTCAAGACCGGCTTCTATACCCGCCATCTCCTTGGGGTATTTCCCTGTCTCGATGTAGTAAGTCATCCCGTCCAGGTGGCAGGCCCCGCGGTTCCCCGTCGCATAGGCGACCGCCATACTCGTGTATATCCGCGGGTCGTACATGGGGACTTCCAGCCCTTTTACGTGTACCGCAAATTCCTCGGCCAAGGGCCCGAGATGCTTGGCAGCAGTCCGGGTGCCACGTGAAAGGATGCTTCCGAGCCCTTGTTGGTTTGCGATCTCATTAAGGACAAAGAGGGTTACTTCTCCGTCTCCCCAAAGAAGCGGTCGTCCCGCCATTTCGTCATCGATGATGCCGCGTTCGTAGGCTTCCATGGCGAATGCGACGGCGCTTCCGGCTGAAATTGCGTCCAGGCCGAGCCTCAGGCACATGTCGTTGGCGGATGTGATGTATCGCGGGTCACTTACCAAACACATGGGGCCGAAGGCCCCGATTGCCAAGTAATGAACTCCCTGCCCCGGTAGGGCCCCGGCCGCAAGCTTGCTCAAGCCGGGGAAGGTCCCTTCTCTCCAGTTCTTGACCGGGAGACTTCCCAGGGCCTCGCGTGAGAAGGTTCCTCTGCCGCCGCCGTACTTGTCTCGCTCATTGGCGCGCTCCTTTGTCTTTGCGAAGGACTCACTCATTGCCCGGCTAAGGCCTTCCGGGTCTGTGGGTTTCGGAGGCTTACCGCCCCGGACTAAGACGGCCTTTAAATTCTTGGAGCCCATGACGGCCCCCATGCCCGTGCGTCCCGCCGTCCCGGGGCTCCTTCCGCAAAAAGCGACGGCTGCGAAGTACACGCCGTTTTCGCCGGCAGGTCCTATTATGGCTGCCTCCATGTCTTCACCGTGACGTTCCTTGAGGGCTTGATGGCTGAAAAACACGTCCTCTCCCCAGAGTGCACCGGCTTTTTCCACTTTCACGCTGCCTTCGTCGCCGTCTATGACGATGTATGAAGGTTCCTCGAAAGACCCTCTTATGGTGAGGGCGTCCACCCCTAATGCCTTCATCCTGGGACCAAAGGACCCTCCCGCGGAGGACTCGCCGAGGAGACCCGTCAGGGGAGACTTGGCCACCAGCGAGGTCCGGTTGGCTGCCGCAATGGGAAACCCTGTGAGCAGGCCCGGGGCGATGACCAACGCATTGGCAGCCGACAGGGGGTCGACCTCAAGCCTGGAAGACTCGAGCCACAAGCGGGTGGCAAGGCACGCTCCGCCAAGGTAGTCCCGCCTGATTTCCGCTTGGATGGGAGATCCGGTTATGCTTCCCGTTGTGGCGTCAACTACTAAGGCCCGGGTGTTTTCGGCTTGAGTGCTGCTCATGGCTCACTCTCCTCATTTGTCCTTCTCCTGGGCGACCCAATCGCCGGCTCAGTCCGCGGCTACTTCTGTGTGGAGGGGAGGCAGTTCTCAATTCCTGTGGCGGTCTCTCTCGCGGCCTTCCCGGCTGAACGCATCCCTGGGGAAGGGGCGGGAGCTCTCTTTCCCTCTCGACCTCAGTTCATCGAGGAAGGCCGGTCGCTTCGCCAATGGGGTTCGAGAAGGCGGTTCGCTGCCTTGAGTGGGTTCGGCGGCCTGCATTTCGCTGTCTTGGGCACCGGTACCGGGAGGCATCTCGCCGGGCGGCGTGACCGATGTTGCGGCTGCCTGGCTACCGCCCTGCTCTCCAGGCGCCTCGAACATCCTGAGGTAATCGGCCATCGTGATCCTTACTTCCCTGGGTTTGGATCCCTCGTATGGTCCCACATAGCCCTTAACTTCCATGGCATCTATGAGCCGGGCTGCCCTGCTGTAACCTATGGGCAGCTTGCGCTGGAGTAACGATACCGAAGCCTGTTTGGCCTCTACCACTATCCTCAAAGCCTGCGGGAAGAACGGGTCGTCCGAGATTTCCGGTTCCTGCTCCAGCGTCTCAGGCACCTGGAGTATACCTGTGGCGAACTGCGGTTTGGCTTGGGCCGATACGAAGGACACAAGTTCGTCGATCTCTCGTTCGGATATATATGAGCCCTGAGCACGCAGAGGCTTGGATGATCCCACCGGGTGGAAAAGCATGTCTCCGCGTCCTAGGAGTTTTTCGGCTCCCGCCATGTCGAGTATGGTGCGCGAGTCTATCTGGGAGGCCACCGCGAAGGCTATCCTGGATGGGATGTTGGCCTTGATGGTCCCCGTGATGACGTCTACCGAAGGTCTCTGGGTCGCCACTATCAGGTAGATGCCCGAGGCCCGCGCCATTTGGGCCAGCCTGAAGATGGCGTCCTCGACTTCGGCGGGCGCCACCATCATGAGGTCTGAAAGCTCGTCGATGATGATGACGATGTACGGCATGGCAGGCTTCAGGCTGTCGGGCGGCGTCGCCACCTCGTTATAGCGGTCGATGTCTCGGGTCCCGACCTTGGTGAACTTTTCGTACCGGGCTTCCATCTCCTTGATGGCCCACCTCAAGGCCCCTGCCGCCTTCTTGGGGTCGGATACCACCGGGGCGATGAGGTGCGGCACTCTCGACCATACCGAAAGCTCCACACGTTTTGGGTCTATAAGGACGAGCTTGACCTGGTCCGGTCTCGCCTTGAAGAGCAAGCTCGCTATAATCGAGTTTATGCAGACGCTCTTACCGGCCCCCGTCGCACCGGCGATCAGAAGGTGTAGGCAATGGTCAAGTGTCGTCACTACCGGGCGGCCCGATATGTCTTTACCCAGGGCCACAGTGAGGGGCGACTTGGAACTTCTGAACTCCCTGGTTTCAAGCACGTCCCTCAGGTGAACCAGGGAGATTTCTTTATTGGGAACCTCAATGCCTATGGCGGATTTCCCGGGGATTGGCGCCTCGATGCGGACATCCTGTGCCGCCAGGGCAAGGGCTAAGTCCTGAGACAGGTTTACGATGCTGGCCACTTTGACTCCCGGGCCGGGTTGGACCTCAAAACGAGTCACCGCGGGTCCCCGTTCTATCCCTACCACCTTGGCTGCTATGCCGAAAGAAAGGAGAGTTTTTTCGATAACCCGCCCCTGCGCGCCGTAATCTTGGGACTGCTTTGACCGCTTCGAGGGCTCGGATTTCTGGAGTATGTTGAGCGGAGGGATCTCATAGAAAGCATCCTCGCTCAGGGGCTGTTGCTGCATAGACGGGGTAAATTCGTGAGGTCCTCCCGGTTTTCCGGAAGGTCCTATTCCGGGTGCATTTCCTGAGGCTTCCTTCGTGCCTGGTGATGCCGCGACATCGCCTTTTAGGTCGGAGCCTTGGGATGCCTGATCCAAGGTCGCAGGCTGCCCATCCCGGCTCGAACCCAACTTCGCCTGGAGATCGAGGACCGCTGAAGAGAACGAACCCCGCCCGGAGGCGCTTTCTGCCTCGACCAAGTCCCTGAGGCTTATCTCTTCTTCCTCTTCCGCCTCTTCTCCGGTCTCATCGTCCCATAGTTCGTCCGGGTCCGGTCCGTGTTCGGCGAAGAAACGGCCTACGAATGCCTTGAACCAATCCCACCCTGACATGACGGCCATCCAGATCAGCGAAAAAGGAGTCCAGGGCGATTTGTTTCCCAAAAGGCTGACTGCCACGGTGATCCCTAGGAACATGACCGGGAAAGAGAAGTACCTGCCCGTGGCTATCCTGAAAAACCATGAGACCGAGGCCCCCAGGAGCCCTCCTCCGCCTCCCATGCGCCCGGCGGTGAACACGTCTTCCCAGGGGACGCGAAGTGCGTGGTAAATGCTTGATCCGAAGACCAGCAGCACCCAGAAACCCCAGACGAAGCGGGGAAGGGGCTCATCGGGGTTGGCCAGTTTGACCACCGAGTTCAATATCAGTATGAAGCAGAAGAACATGGCCAGGGCGCCGGCGATTGACGAGACGAACCGGGCCAGCCGGGCAAATACCACGGTGACCGGATTACCGCCTTCGGGGTTGTATCCCGAGATCCCCATGGCTACTATGAGCGCCATCCCGGCCAGGAGGAGTACCGCCCAGGGCCAGCGCCTACCTTGCCGGTTGCCGCTTCTCCTCCCGCGGGCGGAGCGGCTCCGGCTCCTTTCCCGTGTGCGGTTCCCATGGCTTCCGTTTTGGCCGTTCCTCACGCTACTTCCGTTTTCCGAGCGAAGAGCTGCCGCTTCGTCCGCGGGAGATCCGCCCTTAGATCGTTTTACCCGGTATATCCTAGCCAAGACAAACCTCCGTTTGTAACTGGTTCATCTCATGAATTCTCCCATAACGAGGCTATTCCTCCAATACGGTCGCTCAGGGAAAGCCCCCGGGAAGCGGCGTGCACTCAGACGGTGCCGCATGTGTTCCCGCGAGAGGCCGGGAGGATAATGGGTCTTTCGCCAAGAAGAATTTCGTGGTCAGAAACAGTGTCTTTAGAGGGGCGAGGAGGTCGTTTTGTGGATACCGGAAGCTTGGTGCTGGTTTATACGGGAAACGGCAAAGGGAAGACGACGGCGGCGCTGGGGCTTGCCCTGCGCCAGATTGGCTGGGACAGAAGGGTCTTGGTTATTCAGTTCATGAAAGGCAAGGGAAACGTCTATGGCGAACGTATGGCGGCCGAGCGCTTCCTGCCCCTCTTGGAGATCGAGCAACACGGGCGAGACGAGTTTGTGAACCTGAGCAATCCGGCTGAGTTGGACGCAGAACTTGCCCGAAAGGCCCTAGAGCGGGCTGAAGAGGCAATGGAGTCAGGGGAATACGGGATGGTCGTGCTGGATGAGGTCAACGTTGCGATGGCCACCGGGATGATCGACCCCAAAGAGGTGCTTGCTCTTCTGGATAAGCGGCACAAGAACACGGATGTGGTCCTTACGGGCCGGTATTGTCCCAAAGAGATCGAGGATAGGGCCGACATGGTTTCCGAGGTGCGAGAAGTCAAACACCATTTCAGGAGAGGGATTCCGGCGAAGAAGGGAATAGAGTACTAGGTTCCTCGCCGCTCCGGCGGCTGTGTAACAGGTTTAGGCGTGTTTTATTACTTACCGGTCGGTCGCGTGGACGTTCTTGTTCTAAGGCAATCACGAAGAAAAGGGGGCCCAACAAGTGAAAAAGCCGGATTTTACGCGTTACTTGGACTACGGCGAGCTTACGGAGACACTCCAAAACATTGTCAAGGACAACGAGAACCTCGCAAAGATGTACTCGATAGGGAAGACCTATGAAGGACGGGACATATGGGCGGTTGAGATCACCAATTTCGCCAAGGGTGTCCCCGAGAAAAAGCCCGGCATGTACATAGACGGAAACCATCATGCCGGCGAGGTGACGGGTTCTGCCGTTTGTCTTTACACCATCTGGTACCTCCTTTCCAATTACGGTAAGGATCCGTTCGTAACCCGTTTGGTCGACGACAGGACCTGGTACATCCTGCCCAGGATATCCGCCGACGGCGCGGAGGTCTTTCTCCACACTCCAATGACGCTCCGTTCAAGCACAAGAGAGTACCCGCCGAGGGATAACGACGACGGGCTGAACCCCGAGGATATCGATGGAGACGGTTGGATCCTCCAGATGAGGGTAGAAGACCCCGACGGCGACTTCAAAGTGTCCACGAAGGACGACCGCCTGATGGTCCGTCGCGAGCCGTGGGACAAGGAAGGCCCGTTCTACAAGATCTATCCAGAAGGGATCATAAAGAACTGGGACGGCGGCGAGATCAAGATGGCGCAGCCTAAGTGGGGCCTTGATCTCAACCGCAACTACCCCGCTTTCTGGGAGCCGGACAACGTCCAGCGAGGGGCAGGGCCTTATCCTTTGTCGGAGCCCGAGACCCGGAGCGTCGCCAACTTCATCCTGGCTCACCCCAACATAGCAGGGGCTATGTCCTACCACACCACGATGGGCGCCATACTGCGTCCTGCCTGCACAAGGCCGGACAGCAAACTGCCCGCCGTAGATGTTGTCCTCTACAAGACCATTGGACAAAAGGGCACCGATCTCACGGGCTATCCCCACGTGTCAACCTACGAAGATTACACATTTGACAAGTCAAACCCGCTCAAGGGTGTTTTCATGGACTGGCTCTACGAGCATTTGGGCATAATCACGTTTTCGACTGAACTCTGGGACGCTTCCGTTCGAGCGGGCAACAAGCTCTTCGACCGCGCAGGCAGGAGCGCCGAAGAGAGCCAGCTGAACCTGCTCAAGTGGAACGACAGAGAACTGGCCGGCCAAGGCTTCGTGAGGTGGCGGAAGTTCAACCACCCGCAGCTCGGCGAGGTCGAGATCGGCGGTTGGAAGTCCAAGTTCGTCCTCACCAATCCTCCGCCCCAGTTCCTTGAGGGCGAGTGCCACAAGAACTGCATGTTCACTCTCTATCACGCGGCGTGCTTGCCGGAGGTGCATATAGAGAAGACCAAGGTCGAGAAGCTGGCCGAGGACCTCTACAAGGTATCGGTCGTGGTCTCCAACAAGGGCTACAAGCCTACAAGCGGGTCCCAGCAAGCCGTCATAGCCGGCAAGGCCAAGACCGTGACGGTTGAGATTTCCCACGACGACAAGGTCAGCCTCATAACCGGTAAGGCCAAGACCGACGTCGGCCACCTACCGGGCCTTTCAGGGAGGGCCAGAGGCAGAGGAGGGTGGATGGCTGCAAGCGCCGGTGACAACCGCAAGGAACTCGAGTGGGTTGTTAAGGCCAAGAAGGGTTCCCGCGTCGACGTCACCGTTTCTTCTGAGAGGGCGGGCACAGATACCGCTGCTCTCGTCCTGGAATAACTCAAGGCGGATCGTGGTTTTGGAGTTAGGCGCCGTAGCGGGGAGGGAATGAGTTTGAACATAAGCTTCGACAAGTACCATACATACGATGAGATACGGGCGTTCCTGCAGGACTGCATCCGTGAGTATCCCGAGCTTTGCCGGATAGAATGTATCGGCAAGTCCTACCAGGACCGGGAGATCCTCATGATCGAGATCACCAATAGGAAGACGGGTCCGGGCTCGGACAAACCCGGCATCTACACAGATGCCAACACTCATGCCGGAGAGGTGACGGGCGCGGAGGTCGTCCTCTACACCATCAAGATGCTCCTCGAGGGTTACGGAAAAGACCCCCGCATCACAAACCTCATTGATACCAGGGTCTTCTACTTCATCCCGAGGATTACTGTGGACGGCTCCGAGTACTATCTCTCGACCCCCTACATGCTCCGGTCGAGCCTCCGGCCCTGGCCGGAAGAGGCTGACGACAAGCCGGGGCTCTATGCCGAAGACGTAGACGGCGACGGTAGGATACTGCAAATGCGGGTGAAGAACCCCGACGGCGGGTGGAAGGTCTCCGAGAAGGACCCGAGAGTCATGGTCCGCAGGCGTCCGGACGACCTGGGTTCTCCGGACGAAGTCTACTACGACCTCTACATCGAAGGCCTTGTGAGGGACTACGACCCCGATGTATCCCTGAACGCCGTCCCGAGCAAGTACCGGCTGGATTTCAACAGGCAGTACCCGACCAACTGGGCCCTTCCTGTAAGGCAGCCGGGATCGGGTGACTACCCCTTTGCCGAGCCCGAGATGAAGGCCATCGGCGATTTCATCCTCGCCCACCCGAACATCGTGAGCACCATGTGCTACCACACAAGTGGCGGTGTCATCCTGAGGCCCCTTTGCGACAAGCCGGACAGGGCTCTGGATTCCAGAGACCTGGGGCTCTACCGTGCGCTGGGCGAAATCGGCCAAGAGGTCACGGGATACCCCTTGAAGTCGGTGTTTGAGAGCTTCACCTGGGATCCCGA
>DGDN01000110.1:0-3662 GCA_002385465.1 Candidatus Fermentithermobacillaceae bacterium UBA3951 | reverse complement strand
TTCGCAAGCGCTCGCTGAACGAGATGAGGATGCTCACGGAAAAAGACAGGGAAGAGGACGCCGTGAAGCTCCTCAAGTGGAACGACGAGGAGATGGGCGGGGAGCTTTTCCACGACTGGAAGCCGTTCAAGCATCCCCAGCTCGGTGAAGTCGAGATAGGTGGGTGGGAGCCCAAGATGGGCCGGCAGAATCCACCGGTTTCGCTCCTCGAAGACGAGTGCAAGAGAAACGCCCAGTTTACCATCAGCCGGGCGGCGGTTACCCCACACCTCGTTATTGAGAAGTTCGCCGCCGAGGCCCTAGGGAATGACCTGTACAAGGTGGAAGCCGTCGTGAAAAACGACGGGTACCTGCCAACCCATGTAACCTACCAGGCGCTGAAGGTGAAGCAGGCCAAGCCCGTGAAAGTTACTCTGTGCGGCTGCACGGTGGTGAGCGGGAAAGAAGTACAGGAGATCGGTCATCTGGGCGGGCGCTCTGGCGGCGGAGATACGAAAAAGAAACTCGCATGGGTCGTGCGGGCAGAAAAGGGCACGGCGCTTACGGTAACCGCCCACTCGCCCAGGGCGGGCAAGGCGCGAGCCGAGTTCGTCGCCGGTTGAGCAAAGCGCGCGGGGTTCCGTTCAAACTAGCGTTGGCACAAGAGGAGGTACCGTAGGTGACCACAGGATATATCCCGGACATCGAGTACATCACCGACAAACTGGTGACCCTCTGCAAGATCCCAAGCCCGAGCGGGGATACCAAGGAGGCCATAGATTGGATCAAGGCCGAGTTTGAAGCTTTGGGTTACGAGCCCAAAGTAAACAACAAAGGCGGGCTCTTGGTCACCATCCCCGGGGTCAAGGAAGGAAATGAACGCGGCTTGTCTGCCCACGTGGATACCTTGGGCGCCATGGTCTTCGAGATAAAGAGCAACGGAAGGCTCAAACTGACTCTTATCGGGGGTTCTCCCTGGCCCAGCCTCGAGGGTGAGCACGTCATTATCAAGGCCAGCAATGGCAAGCGGTACACCGGCACAATCCTCATCACCAAGGCGGCTGCCCACGTCTGGGGCCAGGAGACTTCCAAATTGGAGCGCAACGCGGACAACATGGAGGTCCGGATAGACGAGAAAGTTAAGAACAAGGACGACGTGCTTCAGCTCGGCCTGAGAGTGGGAGACTTCGTGGTGTTCGACCCTAGGACCCAGGTAACGCCTTCCGGGTTCATTAAGTCGAGGCACCTCGACGACAAGGCTTCGGTGGCTGCGCTTTTGGGGTGCGCCAAGTTCCTTGCAGACAAAAAGCTAAAGCCTGCCTACACCACCCACTTCTATATGAGCGTCCACGAAGAGGTAGGTCACGGCGGATCGTACGGCATTCCCGAAACGGTGAAAGAGTTCATCGCAGTAGATATGGGGTGTGTGGGAGACGGGCTCCTAGGGTCTGAGTACACCGTGTCTATCTGCGCTAAAGACGGCGGCGGGCCTTACGATCTGACTCTCCGGAAAAAGCTCGAGGCTATCTGCGAGGCAAACGATATCCCGTACGTCGTGGATATCTTCCCGTACTACGGTTCGGATGCCGGAGCGCTTCTCCGGGCCGGACACGACGTAAGGTGCGCATGTGTCGGCACGGGAGTTGACGCGTCCCACTCTCACGAGCGGACTCACAAGGAGGGCCTCTTGGCGACGGCCAGGCTTGTGCTCAATTACATCCTGAGCGAGTAAGTGAGTGAGGAGCGGCGGCCTTTCCTCGGGTCGTGCCGGCGAGATTGACGAAAAAAGCCGAGGTCCGGATGGAGACCTCGGCTTTTATTACTAACAAGGGCCAGTCCTCTTTTAGGGGCTAATCCTGCGGTTCGTGTTCCGAGATCCTCTTCATATGCTTGTTCAGCTCGTCCATCTGAGCAGAGAGCTTTCTCATCTGCTCTTCAGCCAGTCTCATGTAGTATTCGAGCTCCCGCCTGCGCTCGGGCCTTGCCTCCTCAAGAAGGGCCTTGCACTCGCGGTAGATATCTAGAGTGTGGTCCATCTCCTTCCAGAGGGCGTCCGATTCTTCCTGGGCCGCCTCGGAAGCGTCTTTGATATAGGAAACACCGGGGAGGACTACCTCCTGGTACCACGGGGTGTCCTCTGAGCTATCGAAGTCCACCTGAAGGCAAATCGGCGCATCGCTACTCACCATGGACCTTACCAGCGCATAGGTATTGGGCATGGTAATGCCCCGCACCGTCGCTCTGAAGGGCTCGCTGGGCCAGATCCTCCGGCTGCGGAAATCCAGGTTTATGGCGATCTCGGCACCGGTTAGGTCTCTTACAAAATGGACTCTGTCGACCTGCCCCACGAGGTAGCCGAAAAGGAATGCATACCATGGGTTCTGGCCTACCATGAGCCCGCAGTTGTATAGCGCTTCCAGCTTCTTGGCTCGAGTGGGCAACTGCTACACCTCAGCCATATTGTAACGCAGAAACGCCCGGACTGACCCAACTGCGCAAAAGAAGGATTTGAAGCGGCATTGAGGAAGTGCTGTGACAGAGCCGCTTTTCTCAAGTGAGGAGATTGACGGTCATGACTGATGTGTTCGATGGGGAGACGCGCAGCCGCATCATGTCAGCTGTCCGGAGCAAGGATACCAGACCTGAGATATCGGTGAGGAAAGCTCTCCATGCTGCCGGGTACAGGTTCAGACTTCATCGGAAGGACCTGCCTGGGAGGCCCGATATTGTTCTACCAAAATACAGAGTTGCCGTATTTGTGAACGGGTGTTTCTGGCACGGGCATCACTGCAAGAGGTTCAGTTGGCCCAAGACCAATGCGGAGTTCTGGCGTGAGAAGATTACTCGCAACATGCAGAGAGACCAAGATGACTACACCAGGCTGGAACATCTTGGATGGGCTGTACATGTTGTCTGGTCATGCTGCGTGGAACGCTCGGTCGGGGAACTTCTAGCTCGTTTGGCCGGCAAGGGATCTCCTTTTTCCATGTAGAACTATTGCGCAGACACTTGGATTTTGCACGCCTGAATCTGTGTGAATCCGTGCTCATTAGCGCTTATTGGGAGGGATGATCAGTGAAGCATCTGCTTACGTTGATAGACCTCTTCGCTGGGGCAGGAGGCCTTACCCACGGATTCAGATCGGCGGGGTTCAAACCGGTCTATGCTGTCGAGGTTGATAAGCAGGCGGCAGCTACGTACAGGGCCAATTTCGGCGATCACATTTTCGTGGGACGGATTGAGGATGTTGAGGTCGTTCCTGTGCGCGCCGATGTGATCGTGGGCGGGCCCCCGTGTCAGGGTTTCTCCCCCCTCGGGAAAATGTCGCCAACAGAACGGCATCCGGAACTGAACGGTCTCTGGAGGGAGTATTTCAGGATCGTTGAGCAGGTTGGCCCAACGGCCTTTGTGATTGAGAATGTCCCTGAGATTCTGAAGTCCAAGGAGTTTGAAGGCATAAAGGATACGGCCGTCAGACTTGGGTATGAGTTGGCTCATGGAGTATTGAACGCTGCTGACTTCGGTGTTCCTCAACGGAGGAGGCGGGCATTCATCGTAGGACTAAGAAACGGTGTTCCAAGCCTGCCCCAGCCAACGGGGGAGGCGGCTACGGTCAGAGATGCGATAGGCGATCTCCCGTTGACGCCCGACGGGGTGAATTGGCATATCGGCAGGAATACAAA
>DGDN01000055.1:13709-13876 GCA_002385465.1 Candidatus Fermentithermobacillaceae bacterium UBA3951 | reverse complement strand
GTGAAGAGGCCAAGGAAGAGCTTCAGGAAATCGTGGACTTCCTCAAGAACTCGAAGAAATATGTGGAGATGGGTGCCAGGATCCCTAAGGGTGTCCTACTCTTCGGGCCTCCCGGCACGGGGAAGACTTACATCGCCCGCGCAGTGGCGGGCGAAGCCGGAGTACCC
>DGDN01000055.1:0-13523 GCA_002385465.1 Candidatus Fermentithermobacillaceae bacterium UBA3951 | reverse complement strand
GGAGATGTTCGTCGGCGTGGGCGCCGCCCGAGTAAGAGACCTGTTTGAACAGGCCAAAAAGCGGGCTCCGGCCATCGTCTTCATAGACGAGATCGACGCCGTGGGGCGAATGAGAGGCGCCGGAATGGGCGGAGGCCACGACGAGCGCGAGCAGACGCTAAACCAGCTCCTTGTCGAGATGGACGGATTCAGCACCAACCAAGGCATCATCGTCATGGCTGCTACCAACAGGCCCGACATACTTGACCCTGCCCTTTTGAGGCCGGGGCGGTTCGATCGCCACGTCGTTCTCGATAAACCCGACCTTAGGGCCAGGGTAGAGATCTTGAAGGTTCACAGCCGCGGCAAACCTATTGCCAAGGATGTCGATTTGGAGGCCATTGCCAAGAGCACCGCAGGTTTCACTCCTGCAGACCTCGAGAATCTCATCAATGAGGCGGCCCTCCTTGCGGCGAGGCGCAGGAAGCGCAGGATAGGTATGGAGGAGATCGAGGAAGCCACCCAAAGGGTTATTGCCGGTCCCAGGAAGAAGTCGAGGGTTATCAGCGAGAAGGAGAAGCGTGTTATTGCGTTCCACGAGGCCGGGCACGCTCTTGCCGCAAAGCTCTTGCCCAACACCGACCCTGTCCGCGAAGTGACCATCGTCTCCAGGGGCGCTTCGCTTGGCCACGTGTCTACCGTGCCCGAAGAAGACAGGTATCTGGTAACCAAGTCTCAGATACTGGACCGCGTCACTGCGGCTCTGGCGGGACGCGCAGCCGAAGAGATGATGTTCGACGACGTGTACAGCGGGGCCGCGAATGACCTCGAGCTGGCAACTCATCTGGTTAGAAGGATGATCATGGAGTTCGGCATGTCGGAGAAGCTCGGACCCCTAACCTTCGGGCGCAAAGAGGGCCAGGTGTTCTTAGGAAGAGACCTCGGAAGGGAGAGGGACTTCTCCGAAGAAGTGGCGGCTGCCATTGACCAGGAAGGACGAGACATCATAGGCCAGTGCTATGAGAGGGCCAAGGCCCTCTTGGAAGAGAACCGCGACATCCTGATACTGGTCGCAGAGACTCTCTTGGAGCGGGAGACCTTGAAGGGCAGCGAACTGGATGTGCTCCTCGCAGGGAATCCGTTACCGCCGCTTAAGATCGACAAGGACCCGGTCACGGAGGTCGCGTTAGCCGAGGAAAAACCCAAGGTCGTCCCAGATCCCAAGAGGGTGGCTCCGGTACCCGAAAGCGATTGAGCTCGGGGAAACGGTCAGTTCTCTTCGGGTTCTGAGCTCAAGACGAGTGGGAGCGTGAAATAGAAGGTGGTCCCTTCTCCCACCGTGCTCTCCACCCAGATCCGGCCGCCGTGCAGCTCTACGATTTCTTTGGCGATTGAAAGGCCAAGACCGCTTCCGGAAGTTGAGGCCCTGGACCTCGGAGATTTGTAGAACCTGTCAAAGATGAAAGGCAGGTCTTCTTCGGGGATCCCGGGCCCTTTGTCTTGCACTGTAATCGTTGCCTCTTTGGGCCCTATGGAACAGCCCGTCACTATCTCCCCGCCTCTTTGCGAGAACTTGATTGCGTTGAAATAGAGGTTTGACATTACCCGGTCAATACGGTCGGGGTCAACGCTTACACACGCGGGGGCCTCTCCACCTGAGATATCCGGAAGCACGAGACGAGGCAACATCCCTGCTTCTTTGATATCGGGCTCGTGCTTCTTGTAGATTTTCTCGATTATGTCGAAGACATCGACTGTCTCCGCGTCAAGTGTAGTCCTTCGGG
Source organism: Candidatus Fermentithermobacillaceae bacterium UBA3951 (assembly GCA_002385465.1). Taxonomy (GTDB): domain Bacteria; phylum Bacillota; class Sulfobacillia; order Fermentithermobacillales; family Fermentithermobacillaceae; genus UBA3951. The sequence goes on along the minus strand of DGDN01000055.1, from coordinate 11,760 downwards.
CCTCGAGTTGCGTCAGCTCGAAGAGGTCCTCGATGAGGATGGTCAGGCTGCCTACTTTGGATTGTATGAGCTCAATGTATTTCTTCCAGTTCTCTTCTCCTTCTATGACTCCGTCCAAAATAGCCTCGGCGTAGCCCCTTATAAGAGTAACCGGCGTGCGGACGTCGTGGGCTATGTTCGCGAGGAGATGTCTCCTGGCCTCGTCCATCCGGGCGATCTCGCTGTTTATGGCCTCCAATTTCCGGTTTGATTCCAGCAGTTCCCACGTTCTCAAGTCAGCTCGCTCTTCAAGATGGTGGCTAAGGTCGAGAAGCTCTTTGTTGGCAAGGGAGAGTTCTTTGGAAAGCCGCTCGCAAGATTCCAGCTCTCGCGCAAGTCTCCACGATAGTATGCATGACTGCGTGAAACATAGGATCACGATAGCCGGCTGAAAAAAGCGTCCCCATGGGAGAAAGCCCGCAAAGTGCGGAAGGTCCAGTAGGGGATATGAGAGGAAAGCCAGAGAGCCCAACGCTACGGCGTGCGACCCAAAGCGCCTGTGTTTCATCGCCCTTATTAGGACGAGCAGGGTGAACACGCAAATGACAAGGTCAAATGCTCCGCAAAACAGAGCGACCGGGGAGGACGGTTCGGGACCCAGAGTAAGCACAAAGCTTAAGAAAGCGATCCACCCTGCCGTCGCGAAACGGGCGACGGGAAACCTCACATCATCGGGAAAGCTGTTTTCCACGTACGCTGCGCCGAGAGGCAATAATGCCGACGAGCTGATATACCGGAGGGTAATTGACAGCTCCGGGCTGAGACCCGGGAAAACTCGTGTGGAGATGGCTTGACTCGCGGAGATGATCCGCATGGAAAAGGCGAGACAGACGAGGCCGAAGTAAAGGCTAGGCTTCTCGCGCCTCCGGAGCAGAAAGAGGGAAGTATGGCAAAAGCCCATGAACCCCAAAGCCCCAAGGCCGGCAGCGTCTAGTGTCCCCATAGCTCCATCCTCGCTCTAAAGCGCCATCGATCCGTTGAACTTGTAACCGGCTCCCCTCACGGTGAGGATATACTCGGGGGCAGCCGGGTTCTTCTCGATCTTTTTCCTTATGTTCGAGATGTGGACCATGACTGTCCGGATATCCCCAAGGCTTTGCATTTGCCAGAGACGCTCGAACAGGCTATCTGCGCTGAAGACTTTATCGGGATTCTGGGCAAGAAGCGAGAGCACCTCGAACTCTTTGTGAGACAGGTACACTTCTTTCCCCATTACTCTAACCACGCATGCCTCGAGATCGATCTCAAGCCCTCTGTACCTTAGGACGCTTGGCGGCTCTTCTCTGGCCGCAGCCGTCATGCGATAGCGGCGGAGGTGAGCCTTCACTCGGGCGACGATCTCTCGGGGGCTAAACGGTTTAGTGATGTAGTCGTCACCACCTGCAGCCAGCCCCATGATTTTGTCGATGTCATCGCCGCGACAGCTCAGGAACACAATCGGGACATCGGTTATCTTGCGGATTGCGTTGCAGACTTCAATACCGTCAAGCCCTGGGAGGAGCACGTCGAGTATGATAAGGTCAATTTTTTCGTTGGTTACAATGTCTAGGGCCCGTCGTCCGTCCAGGGCTGTGGTCACTTCATATCCTTCTTTGGTCAGGTAGAGGTTCAGAAGCTCGCCTATTTCGGCCTCATCGTCAACTACAAGAATTCTCTCGCCTGACAAATATCAACACTCCCCGGATCTTACGTTCGCTGTTTCATAAAGCACATCCTGCCAAGGCATGTGGACAGCAAGCACCTCCGCCGAAGTATCAAAGCCTGAAACAGGTCTTATGCTTGCTAGTTGCCCCGTTGAACCTGTTCTCGATCTATCGTCCTTTATGGCGCTTCCGCAAAAGCTCCATCACTGCGTCTATGTCTTCACGGGTGACCGGTTTGCCTTCGAGAGCGAAGTGTATGTTTTCCTTAAGGAGGAAAGTCTCGATTTCATAAGTCGCCGGGCCTTGGGTTTGTGGATGGTTTATGTAACCGGCGATCTCCAATAGCTTGGTAGGCGTTGTGGCCAGCGGTCGTGCAAGGCGTCTTAGAATCCTGGGTGAAGGTACGCCCCTTGCTCCTGTCTCAACTTGGGAAAGGTAAGCGTTTGAGACTCCCGACATCCTTGCCAGCTGCCTTATGGAGAGGCCCCTGGCCTGCCTGGTCTCTTTGAGGAATGTTCTAAATCCAGCTCTGCTCGTTTCCTTTTCTCGCTCTTTCGGTCCTGAGTCCTGCCCGGTATCACCCAAACCAAACACCCCCCAAGGCTGCCACCGTGCAGTTACAGTATCGTACGAAGCGGCCATTCGTTGAGGCAGAAGCATCAATATGAGACTATAGCATAAGGTCTCGATACGCCCCAGTGACTACCTATTATGGCACTACATGGGGGATGGATATTGTCGAATGTTGCAGGGCGAGTGCAAAAAGTGCCCCGCATTCGCGGAGCACATGCGGCGCAGTCACCTGCGGGGGGAGCGAGCGATGATTGCGCCAAAAGTTATGGTCCCTAGAGATTTCTGAAAGCTACATCGGTGGGAACATTGTACCTTCAGGTGCTTGCAAGCGCAAGCATGTGTTGAAGCGTGTACCGGATGAGGAGTGAGGCAGAGAGCCAGGGAAACTAATGGTAGAAGCGCGAAACTTGTGATAACATGGATGTAGCTGCATTCTTTGAGGGGTACCGAATTTCCGCTCATCTGACTACGAGGATAGACATATATGCTGGACCTTCCAGGATACATTATTCGCGACCTTGTTCTCGAGGGTTTCAGGACAGAGATATATCGTGGCTGGTCGGTTAGAAGGAAGACACCGGTTCTCGTAAAAGTGCCGAAACATGAGCCGGTTTCGCTTTCTGACGTGTCGAGTTTTGTCTACGAATATGAAACCACTCGAGATCTTGATGTAGAAGGCATCGTCAAGGCGGTCGAACTGGTAGACGCAGGTTCGACTCTCGCCATGGTTCTTGAAGATAAAGGTGCCGTACCCCTTAAACGCTACACTCAAGGAAAAGCGATAGGAGTCTCCGTCTTTCTGGACGTAGCCGTGCGTCTCGTTGAAATCCTAGGTAAACTGCACCAGAAGGGCGTAATCCACAGGAACATAAGCTCCGAGAATATACTCGTTCACCCGAAGACCAAGGAAGTACTAATGACGGGTCTTGCTGCCGGGTCTCACGCATCCGACCTAAAGGCCGTAACAGAGTCGGTAAATCCGGCATATATGGCCCCGGAGCAGACGGGGTTGGAAACATGCGGCGTTGACCACCGTGCCGACTACTATTCCCTTGGTGTTGTATTTTACGAGCTTTTGACCGGCGTCCTGCCCCTCAAAGCCAAGAGCCCTTCCGAGTGGATCAGGGCGCACACCACACAGGAGCCGCCATCTCCTCATGTTGTGAATTCAAGGATACCAAGAGATCTGTCTCAGGTCATAGACAAGATGCTTTCCAAGACGCCGGATGACAGGTACCAGAGCACGTTTGGACTCCTTCGGGATCTCCTGTCGTGCAGAGAGCGGATTAGTGCTCTCAAACATGAAGGCTCCGCCTCTACAGCTACCGGTCTCCAGATCCGTTTTGCGCTGTCCCGGAAGCTTCTCGGCAGAAAGCATGAGGCGCGGGTTCTCAGGACGGCCCTCAACGATGCTTGCTCCGGAGGCGGGGGGATCGTCTTGGTGAGCGGTGAAGCAGGCATAGGAAAAACCATGTTGGTAAACGAGGCCTTGAGGATTCCGGCAATGGAGATGGCTTATTACGGCTACGGAAAGGCCGGGCGCATTAAGCAAAACACCCCCTATTCTCTGTTTGTAAGCGCCATGGAGATGGTTGCGAGACAGCTCATAACCGGCAGCAAGCGCGACCTTGAGATATGGAGGAGCGAGATACTGCGGGCGGTCGGGCGTAGCGGCGCGGTAGTCACCGAACTCCTACCCGACGTCGGGGTGATAATAGGCCCTCAGCCGCCGGTCGAGGCCCTTCCTCCAAAAGAGGCGCAGAACCGCCTATTCATGGCCCTGGGGGACTTGATCGGTGTATTTGCAAAGAGGGGCACTCCACTTGTTCTGTTCCTAGATGACCTTCAGTGGGCCGATATGGCTTCGCTTGAGCTCCTCAGGTACCTCGCAAGGAAACCCAAGTACTTCCTGATCGCCGGCGCATACCGCGACAACGAGGTCGCTGAAGGCGATCCTCTCTACGCTTTCATCCAAGGAGCCCTTGAAGAGACCAATGTAACTGAAATACACCTTGATCCCTTGAAGGAAGAGGATGTCGTAGAGTTCGTGGCCGATACTCTCTCTTCATCTCCTGAGAAGATTAAGGGCTTGGCAGATGTCTTAGGACGGAAGACTTACCGGAACCCGTTCTTCCTGGGCCAGGCGCTCAAGGCGGCCTACGATGAAAACATAATACGGCTTAATGAACAGATCGGAGATTGGGAATGGGATTCCGGGGCCGTGGAAAGCCTCGAGATGCCGGGAGATGTAACCGGGCTTATCCGTATGAGGCTGGACAGGCTGACCGGAGACACGCTGAATGTTCTGAAGCTGGCTTCATGTCTGGGACATTCTTTCAACCTAAGGCCCTTGTGCGTTGTATCGGAAAAGACCGCGCCTGAGCTCAAGGCGCTCATGGTCCCCGCGATGCGCGAGGGTCTCGTGCTCTTGGTCTCCGAAGACGACGGCGACTCAAGGTTTGAATTTGTCCACGATGAGATCGAGAAAACCGTTTATTCTCTGTTCACCGAAGAGGAAAGGCGCAAGGCCCACTTGAGATGCGGACGGGTACTACTCAGGGAAATCCGTCCGGATGATCTGCATGATATGCTGATCCCCATCATGGACCATATAAACCGTGGTTTGGACTTGATCAAAGGGCCGGAAGAAAGGCTCCGGTTTGCCGCATATAATCTTCAGGCAGGTCGAAAAGCAAGGTCATTCGTGGCCTATGATTCGGCTTTGAGTTATTTTCGGGCAGGCATAGAGATGCTCCCTGAGGATGCCTGGAACGACCATTACAAGATGTGTTTTGATCTCCACCTCGAGTGCGCCCAGTGCGAGCATATGGTGGGAGGGACTTCCCGGGCCGAAAGGCTCTTCGACACGTTGATCGAGCATGCCCGGACCGAGCTTGAGAGGCTCGACATAAGCAGTATGAAGATGCTCCTCTACACGGCAACGGGCGACCATGAAAAGGCCTTGGACATAGGCATAAACACGTTGAATGCTCTCGGCATGAGGATCCCCGCCCGTCCGGGGCCCTTGGACTACATTAGAGAGATACTCCTTTACAAATACCGTATGCTGGGGAGAAAAGTAGAGGACCTGGAAGAACTACCTGAGATGGGTCGAGGCATGCAGCGTAAAGTCACCGACGTCCTCATAAAGTTCACCCTCGTGACATGCAGCAATTACCCGGACCTGTATGCTCTTGCGTCGATAAAGGCCGGTAATCACGCTCTGGAGTACGGGAGCACGGAGATGGCTCCCATAGGTTACATAGGGTTCGCGATTGCCGAAGGGAGCGTATTGGGGAATTATGCAAGGGGATACGAACTGGGCAAGGTGGCAATTTCCGTCCTTGATAAACACGGGACAAGTTTTACCAAGTGCATAGTGTATTTTACTTTCGGAGCGATTATCAACCACTGGACGCGCCACCTGAAGGAAGGGTTTCCGTACCTCTACAAAGCGATTGACCACGCCTTAAGAGGCGGCGAAGTGCTTGTTGCCGGGTGGGCGCGCGGATCCATCCTCGAACACAAGTATCTCCTGGGTGCGCCTCTTACCGAGGTCTTGGAGGAAGCCGGAAAATGCGCCGAGTATGGGGACAAAGTCCGGCATGAAAACCTCAAGATAAACGCCTGGATATACGATAAGATAGCCGGTATCCTCATGGACTCCGGTGCCTGGATGTCTTCAGATGAGGCTTGGGATCGCGAGGGAATCGAAGAGGGTGACAAGGCCGCTTTGGCCACCAGGTATTTTGCCGAAATGCAAGTGCGTTACCTCAAAGGAGAATATGAAAAGGCGCTTAAGGTCATGGAGAAAGTCGATGAGCATCTGGGAGCCATAATGGGCTTTATGCTCACAGCCGAATCCGTCTACTACCATAGCCTCTCAATTTCGGGCGTGTATAAGCACCTTTCCCCAAGAGAGCGAAAAAGGCTGGATGGACGCCTGGGAAAAAACCTCCGTAAGATGCGGAAATGGGCGGATTCAAGTCCGGAGAATTTCTCCCACAAGTACCTCTTAATAAGTGCAGAGGCGCTAAGGATAAGAGGGAAGGCCGGAGAGGCCGGGCCTACATATGACCGGGCCATAGCAATGGCCCGTAAGAATGGTTATCTCCAAGACGAAGCTATCGCCACCGAACTGAAGGCCGTCTGTTGCCTGAGTCAAGGAGATCTCGACACGGCAAGGGAGTGCCTGAAGGAAGCCTTAAGGCTTTACGAAGAATGGGGAGCTGCGGCGAAAGCTCAATATTTGAGGGCCCGGTACCACGATCTGGTGGAAGGGGCCCCGAACTCCGAGGAAAAGGTCCAGATTTCAACGGATCTACTGAGGAACATCCTGTCAGGACGTGACATGGAGACTCCGGCGGGTGCGGAGAGCCATCTCGACGACATCCAGACCGACGAGAATCTGGTGGATTACGTCGAGCCCGAGGAAGCTCTAAAGGCCTTCCTCGATACGGTCATGGACACGGTTTACGCGAATAGAGGTTACCTACTCTTTGAAGAGGATGACGACCTCTACGTCCATTTCGCGAGAGACGTCGGGCAAGAAGCTGCGGTCCGTGAGCGACCGGTACGCATCGATGAGACCGACCAACTATCCAAGGCAATTGCGCGTGTTGTCTTAAGGACCCTCAGGCCGGTTGTGGTCCAAGAGGACCGCCTCAGCATATTCGGCAGGGATACATACCTGAGAAAGAGGAAGCCGAAATCGGTGGCTTGCATTCCGCTCTTTGCCCAGGGAATTCCAGTGGGTGTCCTTTACATTGAAAACACGCTTATACCCGGGATTTTCACAAGTGAGCGTCTTGAACCCGTGGAGAGGCTGGTCAATCGAGCCGCCTACGCTAGAGCTTTTTGGGAGTTCGTGAGAGGGGTTGATGGCGACGCGCCGCTCGTGCCGGGCGAGCTCCTTACGGATAGAGAAATGGAAATACTCAGGCTTATAGACAAGGGTCTATCGAATAAAGAAATCGGAGACCTTTTGAACTTGACCGTAAACACTGTGAAAACCCACATAAAGAGCATTTATGGCAAGTTGGGGGTGAACGGGAGAGTCCAGGCGGTGAAACGAGGACACGAGCTAAGGCTACTCTAACAAAATGGCCGCTATATTGACTGGATTTCCTAAAAATCACCCGAACGGGTGATTTCATATTTCCACACACGCCTTATATTAACCGTAGTTGAGCGACCCAAGCAGCCAATTTTCTACGAGGAAAGCCGGGTGGTAAGGCGTGCACTCTGAACAAGTGATAAAAGCCGTACTTGAGCAAGTGGGCCCTCCCACGCCCCTACCTTCGAAAATCGTAGATTACGTGATCGGAGAGATCATGAAAGCGCGGTCTACCTACTCCAGGATGTTTTCCGGATCCGAAGCGCATGTAGATGAGGTGTTTGTGGAGATTATGCCGACCTCTCATAGGCCTCGAGTCCGGCAGTGGTGGGTTCAGGATGCACGGCTGAAAATGGTTTCCCTCGACCCTAAGAAGGAAGTGGTGACCGTTTCCACCCTGGGGCTTACGGGTGTTGCCAGAGTGGACCTCAAGATGAAGTGGCTTACTGGAACCGGCAGATTAATCATACGCGATGCTTCGGGTCGCAATATCGTCATCCGCCAGACGGTAGAGTTTCAGCACGGCACTCCCGTTGATTGGGGCGGGCTTGCTCCTCGCGTGAGGAGGTTTCTCAACCTAGGCAAGATCGTGCAGGAACACGTGATATAGCATATGCTTGCAATAGCAAGTACCCTGAGATACCATAATTCCAATAGCACTAAGGCTTTGGAGGATGAAGTCGTCCTTGCTAAGAAAGCGGCCTGCGTCTCGTCCAATAGTAAAAAGCTCCCGGCCGAAGGTCTTCACGGTCATGGTTGTGAGTTCCCATGGGCGCACTCTCACCATCAGCGTGAGCCGAAGGATGATCGTAGCCTTAGGCTGCGCACTTATCCTGATCGCCGGAACGTGCCTCTTTTCTTCCACTGGGTATGCTTTCGCTCTTCGGAGGATCACTGAGCTTCGCTACCTCGAGGGTTTTCGAGATAACGTGAGGACTCAGCTCACCGACCTCCAGCAGGAACTGGTGACACTGCGACGAGAACTCGATGACGCCCAGGAAGAGGTAGGACGAGTTAGGGAGGTCTTGCGTTCCGAAGGTATTTTCGAGCCTGTAAGCTCGAGCCAAGAGGATACGTGGCGTGCCGCCGAAAGCTCTATCTCCCTGTCCAGAGGAGGCTCGAGGCGTAGCGCTCCGTCTCCGGAGGAGATGCTACGGACGGTGAAAGAGCTTCAAGAAGAATCCGATGCGCTCCTCAAGTTGGTCGCCGGGCTGAAAGAAGATGCTCTTCTGGTGTCGGCCGAAGCCTCGGCAAAAGTGGCATACAGGCGGGCGCTGCCGTGTACGTATCCAGTTGAAGCGGATATCACTTCTCCCTTTGGGTGGCGGTATCACCCGGTTACGCGGGTTCGCGCTTTTCACAGCGGATTCGATTTTGGGGCTCCGGTCGGTACGGCTATCCGCGCGACAGCCGACGGAGTGGTCAAGGCTGCCGGGTGGGATGGCGGCTATGGCCTCCGGATCGTCATCGATCACGGATACGGAATTGAGACTCTTTACGGTCATTGTTCCAAGTTGGAGGCAAAGGTCGGTCAGAAGGTCGTACGCGGCGACGTCATCGCCCGCGTTGGCGACACCGGAATAAGCACCGGCCCTCATGTCCATTACGAAGTCAGGCTCAACGGAGAACCCGTTGATCCGGCTCCTTACTTGCCGGACTAGCCTGCGTGTCGCCTCTTCAGGCCTCCGAAATCCCGTAGATCCAACTTCCACAGCACTCATTCGCTTTTCGCGAGGAGAGGACTGTCACAGCTTCCTGGAGAATACCACCGTTCGCGGGGTGAGCTGGTGGCCGCTGGGTCAAGAAGATCATACATACATTTTGCCGAAGTCTACGACCAAGTGATGGCTGATGTCCCCTATCGCCGTTGGGCCGATTATATTCAAGGCGTGTGGTCGGTTCTTGGTTTTCGCCCGGCCACGGTCCTCGACCTGGCCTGCGGTACGGGCAATATGACGCTTGAGCTGGCTCTTAGGGGATATGAGGTTATTGGGGTCGACGCGTCTCCCACCATGCTGGAGGTGGCGCAGCGGAAATTCCGGTCGCAAGGCTTGGTTGGGGAGTTCCTCCGCGGTGACATGAGGGACTTCAGCATTCCCGAGCAAGTTGATGCCGTGGTGTCGGTCTTCGACAGCTTGAACTACCTCTTGGAACCCGATGACCTGAAGCGGGCCTTTGCCTGCGTTCACTCGTGTCTTAAGGAGGGCGGCGTTTTTGTGTTCGATGTGAACACTCCGGAACGCCTGGCCATCATCCCCGAACAGACTCACATCATGGAAGGCCCGGACTACTACTTGGTCTGGAGCGACTTCTATGACCGGAAGCGCAAGATATGGCGGGTGAAGCTTACGGGTTTCGTAAGGGACGGGGGAGCCTGGAGGCGGTTCGATGAGACCCACCGGGAAAGGGCTTTTCCCCTTGAGAGCCTCGAGGAGTGGCTCTCTCAAGCAGGGTTCAACGTGCTCGCGGTATATGATTCGTGCAGTTTCCGGCCTGCGGATAAGACTACGTCGAGAGCGTATTTTGTGGCGCGTAAAGAGTCGTCTTAGGTTACCACCGCCAAAGAGAAATCCCGGGAGGTAAGGAAGATGCGCAAGGAAAGATGGGAACGACTTCTCGCCGAGATCCAAGAAGCGGGGCTTTCAGGTATTGCCCTTATGCCCGGCCCCAATCTTTTCTACATGACGGGCCTCAGAATGGGGCTTTCGGAAAGACCGACCTTGTGCGTTATCACCGAAGACGCGAAGGTCACGTTCCTCATGCCCAAGCTTGAGGCGCGCAAAGGAGACGCCGTTTCCAGCCATCTCGCCCGAGAAGGAGTGGAGGCTCAATTCGACGTCGTAGCTTTTTCAGACGAAGAAGGCCCCAAGGAAGCGTTCTCGAAGGTGTTCGCCGGCATGGGAACCAGGTGGGGTTTTGAATACCGTTCCATGCGGCTTTTGGAGTTTTCGTTGATTACCCCCGCGGTTAGGGACCTAGAATGGGTAGACGCCGGCGAAATCATGAAAAAGCTGCGCATGATAAAGGATGAGTCCGAACTTGAGAGCATGCGCAAGGCCACAAGGCTCGCCGATCTGGGTGCCGACATTGCGAGGAAGCTCCTGAGGCCGGGCAAGCAGGCCACCGACATTGTTCGGGAGATAGAGAGGCAGCTCAAAGCAGAAGGAGCTCAGGCGGTTGGAACGTCTCTGGCGACGGGGGTTGATACTGCCCTACCCCACGCCGGCACATCCACCCGTGAGATCGCAGAAGGCGATGTTGCTTGGCTGGACCTTACCGTGTGCGTGGACGGGTACTGGGGTGATATCACCAGGTCTTATGCCATAGGAGACATCGGGCCCGAGATGAAACGGGTGTACCGGGTGGTGCTTGAGGCCAACGAAACCGCGAGGACGCAGGCGAAGCCGGGTATGAGCGGGGCCGAAGTGGACGCGCTGGCGAGGGAAGTAATAGAGTCTTACGGCTACGGAGACTACTTTGTCCATAGGACCGGCCACGGTTTGGGGCTCGAGATCCACGAAGATCCATATGTGGTGGCGTCCAACACATCCCCGCTTCCGGTGGGGAGCACGTTCACCATCGAACCCGGTGTCTACATCCCCGGGAAAGGCGGTATCAGAATAGAAGACGATGTGGTGATGACGGAAAACGGGTTAAGGAGCCTTACGGCTTATCCCAGGAACCTCTTGGATGACGACCGCAAATTGGTGGTGTAAGGGCACTTGGACTCACTTCATGAAGTCGGAGATCAGTTCAAGACAATTGAGCTCGAGAGGGGAATAACCTATAGATACCTTCCACACAGCAAGTGGAAGATGCTTTCCATAGATGTTTTCTGCAGGATCCCCCTTAAGCGGGAGACCGTGACTCAGGTGGCATTGATACCCCGTCTCATGCGGAGAGGGACGGTAAGATACCCCACGCTCCGGGACCTTTCTCGATACCTTGAAGGGCTGTACGGCGCCTCCATGGGTGCGGACGCGAACAAAATAGGGCCTGAACAGGTTGTTAGGTTCGGCATTGACCTGCCGTCGCCGGCGTTCCTTGGCTTTGGTTCGCCGGAAGGGAGCGCAGGCGACCTTGAGGGCCTGAACCTTGCCAAAGCCATGTCCTTCATCTGGGAAGTTGCCACAGAGCCGTACTTGGTGGGCGGAGCGTTTCCTTGGGAGCGCTTCGAAACCGAACGCGAGGAACACCGGCGCGATATCCTGAGTCTCATAAACGATCGCCCGCGGTACGCCACGATCCGGCTTGTAGAGGAGCTTTCCAGGGGGAGCGACGGAGGGCTTCCTTCTTGGGGAGTCCTGGAAGACCTCCCCGGGCTTGACCCTCAGAAGGTATGGGAGACCTGGACCGGTCTCCTCTCGTCGAGTCCGATCAGCATATATG
>DGDN01000014.1 GCA_002385465.1 Candidatus Fermentithermobacillaceae bacterium UBA3951 | reverse complement strand
CGCCGCAGCCCTCTCGAGTTTTGCAGCACAGTTCGGACAGGATAGGTTCTTGAGCATATACATCTTTGCTTTCATCGTCGGACCCTCCTTGAGTTTCTTTCCAAACAAATCATCCCACGAGAAGTCCGGCGGAAACATTGACGTAGGTCAATACCGAGGGGGGGTTGTGAAGAGCTCTAAGTCTCGCACAGCTTACTGCCGGGCGACATCTTTCAGGCGCTCGGGGTCAAGAATGAGGACCGTCCGCGCGCCCGTCTGGCGGATGATGCCCCGGTCAGCCAAGGCTCCAAGGCGCCTGCTCAGCGTCTCGGGAGTAGTCCCGAGTCTCACGGCCATCTCAGCCCACGGAACAGGGACGCTTACAATGATGCCTTCCGGCTTCTTCTGCCCTGAGGGCGCTAGCCTCAGCAGTTCGGCCGCCAGGCGCTGGCCTACTTCTCTGAGCCCCAGGTCGGCTATGAGCTTTTCGGCAGCCGAAAGCCGTTTGGCCATCTCCTCAACCAGGCGGAGGGCAGCCTCCGGATTTCTCAGGATCTCCGCGACCGCTTTTCGAGGCAGCACGCATGTTTCAGTCTCTTCTGCTGCGACTACGTCGCCTTCCATTACCGAATCGTAGAAAAGGGCCATCTCTCCCAAGAACTCGCCTGGCCCCAGAGCGCGGACAACTTGCTCCCGGCCGCTGGCCGATGTGTGAACCACGTTGAGCCTGCCGCGCGACACGACGTACAAGCAGTCAACGACCGAACCCGCAGGCACCACAACTTCACCCTTTCGAAAGACGCGGTGCCGCATTTCCTTCCCGATCTTCTCCAGCTCGTCGGGCGAAAGCACTCTGAAGACAGGAACACCTGCTGCGCAGGAAGGGATATGCCTGGTCAAGAGCGGTCTCTCCTCTCTGCACCCTAAGTCCTTTGAGTCCGCCGATCTAGGCTAGGTGGTGCTTGGTTGGCTCAAGTCCACTACTCGCTTCTTAGGTAGTATAAGGTACCAGTACCACGAGTGACATGCTTAATATAAACTTATGGTGCGCGCGATTTTGTGGGCGCCAGTGCACAGGTCGTGCGATTTTGCGGTGAGGCATGGCCAACGCTGCCCTGACCGGGCACAGCTACCAGTTCGCTCCGAGCCATGAGGACAAGGATCTCGCTGACGGTAAAACGGCCGCATACCTGCAAGCCCTTGAGGTTAGAGAAGGGTTCAGGGGACGAGGGCTAGGAGGTTGATAGGAAGAGAACATGAGCATCATCAAGACACACCAACTGACGCTGCGCGGCGGACTAGATCACAGTATCGTCCTGCGCCCGCTCAGTGACGATCATCTTCCGTACCTCTACAAGTGGTGTGCCGACCCCGAGGTGCTCTACTGGACCGAAGGAGGTCCGGCTGACAAAGAACTGTCCTACGGACCGGAGACGGTTCACCGAATATACGGGACCGTTTCGCAGGACGCCATCTGCTTCCTCATCGAAGCGGACGGCATCCCTATAGGCGAGTGCTGGCTGCAAAAGATGAATCTTCCGGAAGTAAGGGCGATATATCCTGAAGGCACGGACGTCCGGCGGATAGACATAAGTATCGGGGAAAAGGAGTACTGGGGCCGCGGCATCGGTACCACGTGCGTCAGGATTCTCGTCGATCTTGCCTTCTCCAGGGAGAACGTCGAAGTGCTGCACTGTATATGCGAGGACTATAACGTCCGCAGCGTGCGCATGTGGGAGAAACTCGGTTTCTCGCGGATCCTCGCCAAGCCTTTGCCGGCGCACTACAAAGGACAGTGGGAGTACCATTATAGGCTAACAAGACAGGAGTTCCTTGAGCGCCGCGCAAAAGAAGTGGAGCAGATACCACCGAGTGGCCGGCACTGCGCGCACAGCCCCTAACCATCAGATTCAGTCACATAGTACTGAGCCTGCGCGTTCCAGAGCTCAGCATACTTGCCATCTTTGTCGTCAAGGAGCTCCTCGTGGCTCCCCCGCTGAACCAGCTCTCCCTCGTGGAGGACGATTATGTCGTCGCAGAAGCGGCAGGACGACAGACGGTGGGAGATGAACACTGCCGTCTTGTTCTCAACTATGTCGTTAAAGCGAGAGTACACCTCGTACTCGGCGATGGGGTCAAGGGCAGCCGTAGGCTCGTCGAGCACTATGAACGGGGCGTCCTTGTACAAGGCCCTTGCCAGGGCTATCTTCTGCGCTTCGCCGCCCGACACCATCACACCGTCGGGGTCGAAATCCTTGTAAAGGCACGTATCGAGTCCATGCGGGAGTCCGCGGAGACGCTCCGAGAAACCGGCCTTCTCAAGGCACAGTTCTGCGCGAGCGGGGTCAACCTCTCTCGATGCAGCCACGTTCTGACCGAGGGGCAGAGAGAAGAGCTTGAAGTCCTGGAACACGACTGAGAAAAGGTCCATGTACTCGCTGTAGTCGTACTTCCGGATATCGATGCCGTTTAGCGTGATCTCGCCTTCTGTTGGGTCATAGAGACGGCAGAGGAGCTTAACCATAGTAGTCTTTCCGCTCCCGTTCATGCCGACGACAGCCAGACGCCGGCCGACATTGAGCTTCAGAGAGAAATCCCTGAGCGCGTAGGTGTCCGTGCCGGGATACTTGAACGAAACATTGCGGAACTCTATCTCGTAGTCGTTGTCCGAGCGTTTCTCAGTTGTCAGGCTGCCTTTGTACTTCTGGTCGGGAAGGTCGAGGTACCTGTAGGCCGCCTCGAGGTACGTGGTGTTTACCATGAGCGAGCCACACTCGTTGATCACACCGGTCACGTGCTCAATAAGGCCGGTAACCGCCCCCACGTACTGCAGCACGCTGCCGATACCGTACAATCCCGCGAGAGCCCGGAGGCCGATGAAAAGGTACACAGAGCCGCCTATCAAGGCATTGACCGCTGCAGTAGCGGCGTACACCAGCCCCTCAAGATGGAAGAACCGGGGCCACGAAGTATCGAGAAGGAACTCTTCCATGATGGCCCTGATCGCCGGCTGCTGGCCGTATATCCGTATGTCTTTCGCGGCTGCACCCGCTTGAACGTACTGATAATAGTAGCTGATCAGCGTATTCCCTTTAGGGTTCTTTTCGAATACCTCTTTCAGGACAAGTTGCTCCTTACGGCGGATCCAGAACGTAAACGACATAGAAAGCACCACCAGGAGCCCAAGGAGAACGCTGGCAGAGGGGGACGTGGCGAAGTTTCTTGAATACGAGGTCGACACGCGGAACAGGCCGGTCAAGAGGACCCCGGAGCCGATCGCCCCGAAAAGCTGACGCGAGAGGTTGGGAAGTCGCCAGAAGACGCTCGGAATCCCCAAGCCATGCCCATTGATCTTCGCCTCAATATCCGCCACCAGCTCATTTGTACTGCTCTTATCGGCGTGAACGAAGTCCATCGCCATATGCTTTTCGCTGTGAAAGAAGTACATCCGTTGCTGGGAGGTGCTATCAATAACCGCAAGGCGGCGGTCTATGAAAGCCCGAGCTACTGAGAAGAGGAAGCCCGAGACGACAGCAATGGTCACGTAGGTACCGACAAGCCGCACATCCGGGCTGCCGGACAACTCGTTAAGGATCCGCGCAGAGAGATATAAGACGCTTAGCGGCTGCACTGCCTGTATGAGAGAGTTTATAGAGGCCAGCGTGAGGTAACCGGGATATAGCTCGCGGATGATGCATAAGGCGCGCTTAGTGTGCCTCCATGTCTTTCCCAGGTCTGACCTGATGGACTTGCCGCTCAGTTCGCTAGTGCTCACCTCAGCTCCACCTCCGCGTCACTCCTGTAGTAGTGGGCCTGGAGCCCGAACATCTGGGCGTATTTCCCCCCGAGCCGCATGAGCTCGTCGTGTGTCCCTGTCTCGGCGATGGTGTGGTTGTCCAGGAACAAAATCCTGTCGCAAAACCGTGTACTGGCCAGCCGGTGAGAGATATAGATTGAGGTCTTCCCTTTCGTGAGTTCCGCGTATTTGCGGTAGACTTCGCTCTCCGCGATTGGGTCTAGAGCAGCTGTCGGCTCATCGAGGATTATGAGCGGCGCGTCCTTATAGAGCGCCCGGGCGAGGGCAAGTTTCTGCTTCTCTCCTCCGGAGAGCTCCACGGCATTATCGTTGATCTGCCTCACGAGGAGCGTTTTCTCCTTGTCAGGCATCGCCTGCACCCGCTCATGCAGCCCGGCGAGCCTCAAGCACTCCTCAACTCTTTGGTAGTCGGTGGCTTCAGGCGGGGCCTGAGAGACGTTTCCGGCGATATCTGTCGTGAGCAAATGAATGTCTTGGAACACGGCTCCTATCAACGTCAGGTACTCGTCTCTGTTGTACTCCTGAATATTCACTCCGGCGACCTTGATGCTGCCGGTTTGCGGCCTATACAGCCCGGAGATAAGCTTGACCAAGGTCGTCTTGCCGGCGCCGTTCGGTCCTACTATCGCGATGCGCTCGCCGGGTCTTACGTCAAAGGTTATATCCTTCAGCGCCTCCGTATCTGCCCCGGGGTACCTGTAGCTCACATTGCGAACGGAGATGGCAGGCGGGAGGGCATCGCCTGAAGGCAAGGGAACGCCCTGCCCCCTGTTGGACTTGTCAGGTATATCTAGGTACGCGCGGATATCTCCCATCTCCGTCGAAGCGCGCATTAGTTCACTCGACTGCAGGATGATGCCTGAAACCCAGCCGGCAAACGCCCCAATGGCCGAAAAGACCAAAACGAAGTCGCCGAGGGAGATGCTGCCGCGCAGGAGGAGATATGTCAGGTACGCGTAGGCTGCCCCATCCCGGATAAGGATTAGCCCGCCGTCAACGAGCTGGGCAACCATGTTCCGAGTCGCCACTTTGCCTGAACGCGCTTCGAGTTCGCTCGCGATCTCAGAGAAGAGGGACTTCATCCACGGCGACATCGAGTAAATACGCACGTCTTTGGCCCTTTCAGGGCTTTTGGTGCTCTCTTGGATATACCTGAGCCTCTTGTGCAGAGCAGACCTCTCTCCTCTTGTCTCTCGCTCGTACTTCCGCGCTGACGACAGTGATAGCCAGCTGATTACGGCTGACAAGATGAGGAGGACCAAGATGACCGGGTGAATGATCGCAATAACGCTGCCATAAAGACTAAATCCGAGGATGTTCGAGATAAGCCTGTTGAGGGTCCGCGGGATGTTGTGCGCCGGCGAGTGATTTGACTCCGACGCCCGGAGCGCCTTTTCTTCGACCGCCTTGGATGCGGGATCCTCCAAAACCTCGTAATCCATATCCATCCGCTTGCCCATCATTTGGGACACAGACTCTATTGCCGCCATCGTACCGACTGAATGAGTCGCAATGACGTCTGTATAGCCTTTTACACAGCTTAGGACGAGAAGAAGGGCGGCGCCTCCTCCGACGACGGTCGCGAAGTGAGCCGGAGTTGTACCGGCGGTTAGTTCATCGATAACGAGCTTCGGCAGGAGTATTCGGACGAAGGGCAGGAGGACGGACATCACCGCATCAAGGGCGCAGAAGATCAGCGTGGACTTCTTGGCCTTCCAGTGAGTCCGGAGAGAAAACATGATATTGGAGCCCAATGAATAGGTCGGCGTCCGGTCTTTCATCCGATCTACCCCCGCCGTCGATTATGACATCCGCTCATGGGATTGGGGGCAGGTCTGCGTGAACTGAACGGATTTCGACGTGAACTGCACGTGAGGCTATGCCGGAAGCATGATCTCCGTGGTGAATGCTCCTTCCTCATCGCCGCGCTTTATGTAACCTCCGTACTTATCGACAAGCCTGTCTACCCTCAGGAGGCCAAACCCGTGGTAGCCGCCTTTGCTGCTCACATAGCGGCCACCGATTCTCCGGGGTCTCTCGCCCGATGTGTTCGTCACAGAGATGTAGAGGTGGTCTCGCTTCGCATCTATGTAGACGCGGATGACCCTATCTTCGGGCCGGTCAATTTTCATGGCGGCTTCGATGGCGTTATCAAGGAGATTCCCCAGGATGACGCACAGATCTATCTCGGATATGGATAGGCGGGGCGGGACAACGGCTTTGGCGTTGACGCTGATGCCCTTGTCCTTCGCCAGAGACAACTTGGAATTGAGGATGGCGTCCACCTTCACGTTTCCGGACCTCACCAAGGTGTCTACTTGAGCGAGGTCCGACTCGAGCCCCGCGAGGTATTCGTCCAGTTTCTCGTTCTCACCCAATCTCCGGTAGGCCTTCATCGTCTGGATGTGGTTGTGGAAGTCGTGCCTCCAGCCCCGCATCTCCCGGTACATTCTCTGGACCTCTTCAAGGTGCTTCGCGACAAGATCGTCCTGATAGGACGCTATTCGCCTATCGACAAACCGGTAGAGAAGTACCCGGCAAACCTGCACAAGCACATACGTCAGAGCAAGAGCCGCCAGGACCGCCGCGACCCACGCCCACTCCGGCATCGCCACCACTCCCTAGGTCAATGACCCCAACACACGGCAAGGCAACACGGCAAGATCGTTCGTATTGCCTAGAAATAGGTCTTGATAAACGCCTGGTTCGCCGCATCGTAAAGACTCCGCGAGAGCGGGATCTCCACTCCGTTGTCCAGGATAAGCGCCGTTCGAGTGACCCTTTTTACGTGCTTCATCGAGACGATGTAAGACCTGTGGCAACGGAAGAACCCTTCACCCAAGATCTCCTCCATATCACTTAGACGCATGCTAAAGGTTTCCTTTCCGTTCTTCGTAACCAGTGTCACGCTGTGGGAAAACGCTTCGGCGTAGTATATCTCATCGGCAGGAATGCGAAGGTAGCCGCTGCCTTTCCGGAAAAGGATCATCCTCGGGGCGGTCCGCAGCCGTGACGCGGCTCTGTCCAGTACCTCAACAAGCTTTTCTTCATCGACCGGTTTCAAGAGATAATGCAGGGCCGAGACTTCGTACCCTTCGGACATGAACTCGGGAAAACCGGTGATGAAGATAATCTGAAGCCACTCGTTGTCCTTCCGAAGCCTCTTGGCCAGAGCCACTCCGTCCATTTTCCCCATCTGGATATCGAGAAGCAGGATGTCGAAAGCCTTGTCCTCGTCGTATGCGAACAAGAAAGCCTCGGCGCTCCCAAAGAGGTGAACAGAAAGGGTGTGCCCTCGCCGGGCAGCCCATCCTTCGACCTCTTGGCGAAGGTAATCGCGCTGAGATGCCTCATCGTCACAGATGGCTATGCGCACGTCTTGACGCCCACCTCTGCCCAGTCGTGAGAGACTGCGTGAAGCAGCCTCAGGACAGTTCTCTGCTTGAACATTACCTGGAATCCGGGCATAGGGTTCACCGATCCGCGGGTGGAATCCTCCATGAGCGGCGTTATCACAGCAAACAGCCTCTTGCGTCATTATGATGCCAGTGTCAGTGTAACTTTACTGTAGGA
>DGDN01000077.1 GCA_002385465.1 Candidatus Fermentithermobacillaceae bacterium UBA3951 | reverse complement strand
GAGATTCCCTACCGCCGCCTCCCGTAGGAGTCTGGGCCGTGTCTCAGTCCCAGTGTGGCCGTTCACCCTCTCAGGCCGGCTACCCATCGTCGCCTTTGGTGAGCCTTTACCTCACCAACTAGCTGATGGGTCGCGGGCTCATCCGAAAGTGACCGAAGCCTTTCTTCGTCTCCCCATGCGGAAAAACGACATTATCCGGTATTAGCGGCCCTTTCGGACCGTTATCCCAGTCTTCCGGGCAGATTACCCACGTGTTACTCACCCGTTCGCCGCTAGCTTCAGCCTCCCCTTGCGGTTCGGCCTCCGCCCGCTCGACTTGCATGTCTGAAGCACGCCGCCAGCGTTCGTCCTGAGCCAGGATCAAACTCTCCGTTACACCTTTTCCTCAAGGTCCGAAGAGTCACTCGCCCAAAAGCGAGTCCCTTAGACTCAAAGGTTCTCTTACGCTGTTCAGTTTTCAAGGACCGAGACAACAGACTTTATTTTACCGCTCTTTTGCCTGGTTGTCAACGCTTTGCTTCTTCGAATGTCGAGGATACACGTCTTCGAGATTCGGCGCCTCGCCACCCGCGAAGCGAAGATGATCTTAGCATACCGGCGCAGGTGACGCAAGCCCGATCGGGCCCTCTAACCTACCACCTCAGCCTCAGCGCCTGCATCACAACCTCTACTCCCTTGGAATCGAGAGCCGAGAAAACTTCATTAATATCTGCCGGCTGCGTCGGGTCGTAGAGGCTGAGGGCAGCCTGTATAAGAGCTCTCTCCAGGGGTCCCCAGAAACGCGTCGCCCTCCTTATCCCGTCGACATCCATAGAGCCTTCCTCCAGGAACTCATCGAGGGGTCGCGGGAGACACGACAATATATATATGGAAGAAACCAGATTGCGGTCACGGGCCCCAGTTATCTTCTGCATCTCAATGAACCTGGCACGATGGATGTAGTCTGTGAAGTACACATTGGGCTCGTCTATGAACTTATCGAGATCCTCTTCCCTCACCCTCCACCGGTTTCCAACCTTGATTCCATTGAGCTTCCCTTGCTGCAACCAGGAGATCACCGTCCTCTTGCTGAGGCCTAAGACTTGAGCTACCTGTTCCGGTGTAAGTACTCTTTTCATACTGTAATCCCCCGTTAATAGGCACTTTTCTGCCATTAACATACTGTTTAGTGACATTTTAAGCGTTCTAATGACATATTAAGGCATGCTATAGCAGTTTGTCTACCATAACCTACCGTTTTGTGACATCACCTCCAGCCGAAGCCCACGTCCACAAGGGCCGCGGCCATCCCCGACTGGTGCCGCCCCCGGGAGGCACCGCGCCCTGGCCGGAAACTCGGAGGAGGAGTGAAAAACCCGGACCAAGACAGAGTTGAAAAAGACGAAGAGGCGGAGAGAGGGGCATCGGACGTTCGGAGGCTCAGAGGTCCAGAAGTTCAGAGGCTCAAAGGTTAAGAGGTTAAGAGGTTAAGAGGTTCGAAGGTACGGAGGTTCAGAAGCTTATGAGTTCGGAGGACTGGGCGCCACGGCATACCTGGATGAAAAACAAACGGTTCAGAAAGACGAAGAAGCGCCCGTACAACCGCCGAGCGCTTGGATTTTTCGTCGATTTGCCGCCTACGCTGGCAAAATCATCGCCGCAGGCTTTATCGCCATGAAAAAGCCCGGCCGTCCGGCCAATAGGTTTACGGCTTTTACCTGCAGGTTTATTCCGGCGACTCGGTCTCCAGCGTGGCCTTCACGATGATGTCATCCGTGGTAAGCTGGTCAATCGCGTCCATCCCCGAAACCACCTTGCCAAACACCGCATAACCACCGTCAAGCCGCGGCGCGTCAGTCTTTAGCACGTAGAACTGGGATGAAGCAGAATTGGGATCTAGAGTGCGTGCCATCCCCAGCATACCCCTACGGTTTTTCAGGACCCTGCTGATCTCCAGGGGTATGGTTTCTGATGACCCGCCTTCACCGGTACCGAGGGGATCACCGGTCTGCACGACCCAATCTTCAACCCTGTGCCACTTGAGACCGTCGTAAAACTCTTCCTTTACAAGCTTCTTAAAGTTCTCAACCGTGATCGGGGCAAGCTTCGGGTAAACCTCAACAACCACTTCACCTTTACTCGTCTCGATCCTCACCGTGTCGGTCACGGAAAGAGCCTCCTTTATCTGCCGCTGTTGCTGGAGAAACGTAACGGCTACCACCAACAAGACGAGGCCTAGGAACGCGGCGGGGAGGTATTTGAAAAGGGGACTCCTCTCCGGGCCCGGTCTTGTTGTTAGAGCCGGTTTCCTCTCAGTTTGTTTCCTTGTTTTCTTAGCCATGCCTGGACACCTCTCTGCAAGTCCGGTTTTGCGTCTTCAAAGTTAGATTCTTTATGTTACCGGTTGGTTTCCACGAATCGCAGGCATCTATGCTTCAACGCGCACCCCTCCGGCTCCTTTCAATCTCTCTAGGGAAGGAAAGACAGGAAGAACGTACCGCTCATGTTGGCAGATACACGTATTTAAGCGGATCATTAAGCCTTTCAATTGCGGGCTTATGAATATTTAGGTACACTATGCTTAAGCCACGCAATTTGGGAGAGATGTCAAATGCAAAACCTCACCCTGGAAGTCCCGACACAAGACGGAGTTCGCCTGGCCACTTCCGTGCTTACTCCCGACACAGGAGGACCTTGGCCCGTCATAATAGCCCGCACTCCATACTCCAGAAAGGCGCTTCTCCCTCACTTGGCCCCGCTGTGCGACCATGGCTACTCGGTCTTGGTACAGGACGTAAGAGGCACCGGCGATTCCGGAGGCGCTCTTGATCTCATCCGACAAGAACCCGGCGACGCCATAGATACTGCAAAATGGCTGTTGAGCCAGCCCTTCTGCAATGGCTCTCTTGGCATTTTGGGGCTTAGTTATCTCGGCGCCGCGTCGATATCCATCGCGTCCACATACAAGAATAATGTAAAGGCCTGCGTCTGGGTTTCGCCTGTGATTGGGGAAGGGAACCTGTTTACGGAAAACGGCGCCGTAAGACTCCACCATAATCTCCCGTGGATGGCCCTTGGGCACCCTAAGTTCAGAGACACCGATTGGAAGAAAACTTACCGGCACCTGCCTCTTGAGGACGCCCTGGATGCCGCAGGAATCCACAACCCCACATGGCGCCTTCTGTGCCGTCATTGGGATGAATGGTGGGCGAGCCGTGACCTATCGGCTTACTACCGCGAGACTAGCGTCCCCGGGCTTCATTTTGCGGGCTTTTGGGATTTCATGGTGGACTCGGCCGTCAGAGCGTACGACCTTCTCCGAGCGTCGGGCAGTCGTCAGTTAATGGTCATGGGCCCTTGGTCGCATAACGGAATCGCGGGCGAGACCACCAAGACCGCGTACGCGGACTACGGCCTCTCCTCGTCCCCACGCTTCTCGGAGAGGATGTTGCAGTGGTTCAACCACTGGTTCAAAGGAGACCCACTGCCAGATGATCTCAGTGAGCCTGTCTCGGCCTACATTCCCGGAGCGGGATGGGTGCATACTGCCGGGTGGCCCCCTCCGGAATCGTCTAGAAAGGTTTTCTACATCGGCGGAGGAACGCTGTTGACCTCGCCCTCTCTGCAAGGAGAAGTTCATTTTGAATATGACCCTGCGCGTCCTGTCCCGACTGAGGGCGGAGCGGTCTGGGAATTCCCCAGAGCCGGCCTCGAGCCGGGGCCGGCTACGGTAACAAGCGGCAACCGCCCCGACGTGCTTGTTTTCAGGAGCTTGCCTCTTCCGGAGGCGCTTTGTTGCTTGGGACCTGCGTCAATAACCCTTTTCGTCGGCAGTACCGCTCCTTCGACGGATTTCACGGCAAAACTTGTGGATGAAGACCCGGAAGGTAACGGGAGGATAGTTGCGGATACGATATACCGGTGGAAGCAAGGGTCAGGTCAGGAGATCGCCCTTGACTTCCCTGCGATCGGCCACCTATTCAACAAAGGACACCGCGTCCGACTGGATATCTCCAGTTCGAACTTCCCCAAATTCGACCGTAACCTCAATACAGGTGTCTCGGGCCTCGTGTCCGAAGAAATGACGGTTGCCAGGCAGACAGTCAGGTTTGGCGAAACCACACCTTCGCGGCTATCCCTGACCGCCATACAAGTGTGACCGTCATAGAGGAGCCCGAGATCTGCCCAATACGCAAGGCCCCGTCCGGTTGGACGGGGCCAGTCGCGTGGGGGGCTCGTCTTCAGGAAAAGAGCATGCTAGACCGCTGAGACTGCCAGAGCGGGAGCACGCTTCGTTTCGCTCGCCTTAACGGAGCCTTCGTTCATCTTCCATTCCTTCTGGTCAGTGTGCAGCAGCTTATGGGCCAGTTCAGAGCCCGGCCTACCCAGGAAGTCTTGGTAGAGAGTCTTGATGGACGGGTTCTCGTGGGAGAACCTGAGCGGAGCAGCTGCATCCAGGGCATACAGGTTCTGCGTCCGGGCAGGAGAAACGTCATTGTCGTCCGAGCATATCGGTTGCCCGCCGCCGCCTGCGCATCCTCCCGGACACGCCATTACCTCGACAAAGTCATACTGGTGAGTTCCGTCCTTCAAGGCTTCAATCAGCCGCCTGGCATTCCCCAATCCATGCACAACTGCGCATTTCAGCGTACGGCCGGGAAGTTCAAAGGAAGCCTCTTTCCATCCGTCCGGGCCCCTTACGGCCTTGAATGCGTCCGGATCGGCGTTTTTACCGGTCACCAGGTAATATGCCGACCGTAGAGCCGCTTCCATGACACCGCCGGTCGCACCGAAAATAACCGCTGCACCCGTGGAGTCGCCCAGGATGGAGTCAAACTCCTCTTCCTCAAGCCTTTCCGGCAGGACTCCCTCTTCTCGGATCATGGCGCAGAGTTCTCGGGTGGTGATGACTATGTCTACATCTTGACCGAAACCAGCCGAACGCATGGTGTCTAGGTTCGCCTCGTACTTCTTGGCGGTACACGGCATGATGGAGACCACGCATATCTTTTCGGCAGGTATGCCCATGACCTGTGAGTAGTAGGTCTTAGCGATGGCCCCGAACATCTGCTGGGGAGACTTGGCCGACGAGAGGTTGCCGACCAGCTCAGGATACTGACCCTTCAAGAACCGGATCCACCCGGGGCAGCAAGACGTGAACATCGGGAACCGCTGATCGCCCTTCACGTTCTCGCCTGATAGACGTTGTAGGAGTTCCGTGCCTTCCTCCATGATTGTTAGGTCGGCAGCAAAGCAAGTGTCCAGGACGTAGTCAAACCCCAAATGCCTCAAGGTTGCGACGAGGCGCTTGAGCGTAGCGGTTTCGCGGGGCATGCCCAAAGTTTCGCCCCATGCAGCTCTTACGGCAGGAGCCACCTGCACGATGGTTACCGTCTCAGGATCAGAGAGGGCCTCCCAGACCCTATCGCGGTCGCTCTTCTCAGTCAGCGCCCCTACCGGACAATGCGTCACGCACTGGCCACAGTAGGCACAATCGGTCTGGGCTAGGGAGCGCCCAAACGGGGGCTCGATACTTGTCCTGGCCCCGGTACCTCCGATTCTCCAGATCCCGAGCGTCTGGACCTTGTCGCACAAGCTTACACAACGATAGCACAAGATGCACTTCTGAGGATCTCTCACGATCGACGGGCTGGACTCTTCTTTCCTCTGACCGGTGAGCACGTTGCCGAGGCGCACGTTACGGACACCCAGAGCATTGGCCAAGGTCTGCAGCCTGCAGTTTCCGTTCCTGGCACATGTCGGGCAGTTGCAGTTGTGCTCAGTGAGCATGAGCTCCACCGTAACCCGCCGGGCATGCCTCACCCTCGGACTCGACGTCAGGACTTCCATGCCTTCCTGCACGACCGTATTGCAGGCCGTCACAAGCTTGGCGGAGCCTTTCAA
Organism: Candidatus Fermentithermobacillaceae bacterium UBA3951; assembly: GCA_002385465.1. Taxonomy (GTDB): domain Bacteria; phylum Bacillota; class Sulfobacillia; order Fermentithermobacillales; family Fermentithermobacillaceae; genus UBA3951. The sequence continues at coordinate 10,508 of DGDN01000077.1, read as the reverse complement.
CTCGACCACACACACCCTGCACGCTCCAATTTCGTTGATTCCTTTCAGGTAGCAGAGGGTGGGGATCCGGAGCCCAATAGACTTCGCCGCCTCAAGGATGGTCGTACCTTGCTTGACCTCTACGGTACGCCTGTCGATTTTGAGAGTGACCATCTTGCACTCTGCGTCCGGAATCTTGTTGGCTACCATCTGGCGAGCCTACCTCCTTCAAATGCGCCTGAGCCGTGGTGGTCACACCTCAGGCAACGGCTGGCCTCATGAAGGGCCTCGCGCCAATCCATACCGAGCTCAATCTGGTCCCAATCCCGAACCCGTTCAGAGGCGGGACGTTCTCGCAAGTTTACTCGTCCTATAGGAGTAGCGTCAGTGGGAACCGCAGGCGGAACATCCACGCCCGACGTCCATATCATGTTTCCACCGAGGTACTGGTCGATGTTGGCGGCTGCGACCTTACCCGCAGCTACTGCCCTAATCACCGTTGCAGGTCCGCTCACGCAGTCTCCCCCTGCAAAGACTCCGGGCATATCTGCGATAGAAAGGTCGTTTGAGGCCACCAACGCGTTCCGGGAAGTCGGGATACCTTCATTGGCGAAGTGTTCGGACTGGATATCCTGGCCTATCGCAACCACCACTACATCGCACTCAAGCGGGACATCGGGAGCTCCCGACGCAACGGGCCTTGGACGCCCTGAATCGTCGAGGTTTCCAACGGTCATCCGCTGGCACCACAGGATCTTGACCTTGCCGCTTTCGTCTGTTTCGACTCTTAGAGGCGACAACAGCTGCAGGATGTCGACTCCCTCGTTGAGCGCTCCTTCGATCTCGAGCTTCTGAGCCGTCATATCCTCGGTCCTGCGCCTGTAGGCGACAGTCACTTTGGAGGCACCGAGGCGGACCGCAGTCCTCGCGGCATCCATGGCCACGTTACCTCCACCTACCACTACCACTCTCTTGCCTTTCAGGTGGGGGGTCTTGCCGAGCCCCACGTCCCTCAGCATTTCGACCGCGGGGATCACGCCCTCCGCGTCCTCGCCGGGTATGCCCAGTTTCCTGTCTCCATGAGCTCCTATGGCGATATAGACCGCGTCAAATGTCTTGCGGAGCGATTCCAGGGTACAATCGGTTCCAACGTTGAAGTTGGTCCTGACCTTAATACCGAGGCTCAGCATACCGCCTATCTCACGGTCGAGGGCATCTTTGGGCAAGCGGTACTCGGGGATTCCGTACCTGAGCATTCCGCCCAGATCGGGCTGCTTCTCGAAGATCGTCACCTGATGCCCGGCCAGAGCCAGGTAGTAGGCAGCGGTAAGGCCCGAAGGCCCGCCACCCACGATCGCTACCGTCTTCCCTGTTGAAGGGGCGGGTTCATCGTGACTGACATCGCCTGCAGCGTCAACCGCATAACGCTTGAGACCCCTGATGTTCACCGCGTCATCGAGCATTGAGCGCCTGCAGTGGCTCTCACACGGGTGTTCGCAAACCAACGCACAGGCCAGAACGAAAGGATTGTCTTGCCGGATGAGGCGGACAGCGTCCTGGGGCCTGCCATCGCGCACTAGGGCTACGTAGCCCGGGACGTCCACACCTGCCGGACAAGCAGAACGACAAGGAACCGGAGCGGCAAAACGACCGACGCACCGGCCTTCTTCAATGTGGCAAACGTAATCATTCCGGAACTGCTCAAGGCTCTTGAGCACCATGGCCGCAGCGTCAGAACCGATGACGCAGTCGGCAGTGTCTTTCACCGTCTCCGCTACTTCCTGGAGCAGTTTAAGAGTCTCGGCGTCACCTTTGCCGCTAAGTATCTCCTCAAATAGATCTCCCATTCTACCGAGTCCTACCCGGCACGGCACACACTTCCCGCACGTCTGAGCGTGACACAACCTAAGGAAGACCGATGCCATGTCAACGGGACAGAGCCCAGGAGGCGCCACTGCCAAGCGCCTTTCCATCTCCCGGACCATACGGCCGACAACTAGTTCGGCGTCGTCCGGCGTATATACCGTGAGCCTACTCACTGAGGACTCCTCCTCTACTGGTTCTCTCAACGTGAGCACAGGTCGCTCTGACCAACCGTATTGTAGCATAACTTTACATTGTTAAATAGAGGTTGTGTGCACAATCTCAAATGTAGCGTGAGAACAATTTTCCAAGCGAGGAGGGCCCTACGCAGGTAAAATGCCAGTTAGCCGGCTAGGGCCTTGTGGTGGACTCAACTGAAAACACGTGGGCTCCCTGAAAGTTCTGAAGGGGTTTGAGAAGTACGTCACAAGAGCCGGCCTTTCTCCCGCGCAGGGAAGGCTCGTTGACAAGCAGCCGGTCTTCCTCCGGACCAAGGCTGAGACGCACGAAAGTTAGGCCGTGCACCTTTTCGGTCTTAAGGCGTTGGCCGTTCACCAGGCACGAATCCATCCGGTCCGGCACGCGGAGAAAGACCTCGCTCTCGTACTTAGCGTGAGGGTGAAGGTCCAGTTTCACGGCACCTTCTTCGAAGGAAGGGTCGAGCACCTCGCAACCCGGAAACACGTGTCCCGTTCCTCCGGCTACGGCCCAATCCTGAGAAGGCACCCGCAAGAGACACCGGGACTCGTAGGGAGCGAGATCTCCTACCACTTCGTACTTACGGAATCCCGGAAGAGAAGGGTCGAAATAAAGACACGGGTCAACCCGGAACTCCCTCGCCTTAGAAGTCAGGTTCGCAAGCAACACATACTGCCTGCCTTCGATTTCAAAAGAAACGGTCCATGCCCCGCGGCGGGATCTAACGCTCAGGATCTTCTTCGCTTTCACAGGGAACGCCGACCTATACTCAATGAGCTCCGCCGCTGAGTACCCGGCGGGATTATCCGAGACAAAGAACGTCTCGGAGAAAAGGAGGTTAAGCCGTAGCAAGGTCTTGACCTGGTCAAAGGTCATGTTATGCGTTTGAGAACTCATGCTCATCGCGTTTCCGCCGGCAGCGAAAGCCTTCCCGTTCAGCCGGTACCGGCTTATCATTGATGTCAGGGCGTTTGAGGCCGAAGGACGTTCACGGTAGCCTAGAGCACGCTTGAGACTGTCCTCCCACCGGAGAGAAGCAACGCTTCCCATGAGGCAGTAATCCACGTTGTGAAAGGCAGCTCCGAGCGGAACCCCGCCGGCCAGCACCACCTTGTCTCGAAGAAGCTCACGGACGAGACCCACTGCGTCGCTCATTACTTGCCCACGAGTCTTGCGCTCCCGGGGTCTAAGGGCCGCCGCATAGAGAAAATCCGCCATGACCATTTCAAAGCCCCAGTCCTCGAGCGCGGTGCCAAACACCTCGGCAAGGTAGTTTCTAAAATCCGGGTTGTAGACGTCCAAGGCGTAGAAGTTGCCGCCCCATTTTCGGTTCCATCCTGCACGCATAGGCCTACCGTTCTCGTCCTTGAGAAGCCAGTCCCTGTTACGACGAAAAGCCTCCGACCAGCGGCTTAAGATATATGGAGCGATCCAGAGCCCCGGCTTGTATCCCGCTTCTTTGATTGCAGCTGCGATCTTTTTCATGCCCCTGGGAAACTGTGAAGAAGGCCTGAGCCAGTCCCCGGTCTCGCTCTGCCACCCGTCACCGATCAAGAAGTAATCCAGGGGGATGTCGCGCTTCTTGATCTCGGCAAGACTGGAGAGGACGACCGGCTCGGAGATATCGCCGAGATAGTCTCTCGAGCCGAACCAACCCGATACGGGAACCGGGGCGAATCTGCCTGTTCGGTCCCCGAGAGGGCTTATTTCCTGGAAATACGCTTGGAACACCTCTTCTTCTCGGCCGGGAAGGACAACGATATCCAGGGCCGTATAGGTTTCTCCGATCTTGAGACCGTCGCAGTCCCGGCTTACACGCAAGGAGCCCGTGGCGGCGTCTAACTCGAACAGAGTATAGCCCTGGCGCTCAGAAACCGACCCGAAGAGGACAATATTGCCGTCGGATCCTCTTACGTACGAGTAGGTCCACGAGTGGAAAAGGCCTCTTGCCGACGGGAAACAGCGTAAGGCTCTCTCTCCGACGAGCGCGCCGCCAAGAGTCAGAGGCCACCTGAGACGCGGCATCTTCTCGCGGAGGTCATATTCCCGGCTTTCGGTCCATGACTGAAAGCCGTTGGCGAAGATCCTACTATGGTGGCTCAAGTCAAGTGCCATTTCGACTGAGACCGATTTGAGGATAATGTCTTCACTGGGAGTCAGCGTGAAAGTAAAGCGATAGCCGTCACCTATGACCTTGCGCTCCCCCCGCATGCTGAGGCCGAGCCTTTCCAGAGGTTGCACAGGGTAGAAATCAAAGGTCATCTCTTTGCCTCGAAAAACGTAGCTTACCTGTCCCTGTGCTATCATCCCGCTGTCGGCCCTTTCTTGAGAAACGTCGCACAATACGGTTATCGACCGACGGCGCTTTTATTTCAGTCCCGAGGGGTTGTTGACCCGTCCCATCATGGTAGATGATGATGGGATTGATGACCGAAAAGAGGAGAAACAGGCACAGCGAGACACCCCTGGAGGGAAGCAAGTTGCCCGCGGAGATTACAACTGTCCTTGAGTGCAGTGAATATACCCTGAGTAGGATATCCTTGGACGCACCTATGCCGGGCTTTTCTAATTTCATAACCCCTTGGCTGGTTTCCGAAACGGGTGGCCGGTCCATCTTGGTTGACCCGGGGCCCTCTTGCGGTATCGCCTCACTTGCAGAGGCCCTCCGCTCTCTAGGAGTCGAACGTCTCGACCTTGTACTCATCACCCATATCCACATCGACCACTCCGGCGGGACGGGGCTCCTCCTCAGGGCTTTTCCTGAGGCCCGGGTAGCAGTACATCCAAGGGGCGTACCTCACCTCATAAACCCTACGAAACTCTGGGCAAGCACCGCCCTGACCCTTGGGGTAGAACTGGCCCTCTCTTACGGAGAAATAACCCCGGTTCCCGAATCAAGCATCCTTGACCAACAAGAGAGTCCGGCCGGTCTCGAGATGATCGACACACCCGGGCACTCTCAACATCACCGGGCATATATTTACAGATCGGCCGGCGGCCATCTCGCTTTTGCAGGCGAAGCAGGAGGCGTGTACTTGGGCGACGGATACCTGCGCCCGGCAACCCCTCCCCGTTTCTTCTACGAGACAACGGTCAGGTCTGTTGAGATCCTTAAGGACCGCCTTCAGGACATGAGGCTCATGCTGTACGGGCATTACGGGTATACTACCTGCCCCATCAGGATGCTCGACCTCTCCCTTGACCAGCTGCGCCTTTGGAAGGCCGCCACCCAAGAGGTTGTCGCAAAAGACTCGCCGCTCCGGGTGGATGAAGCGGTCGATGGCTTGGTAACGCACCTTTCAAAGTCCGATCCTCTCTTGGAGAAACTTGAGAGCTTTCCGGCCCTCGTCCGTCAAAGAGAGCTCTATTTCCTCAAGAACAGCGCCAGAGGATTCGTCCTCGCTTCGGCCCAGAAATAAGTGCAGGGACAAATACCCAGAAATAAATGCTCGGAAGACCTGCCGGTAAGCGGCCAGGCCTTCCGAAATCCAGGACCCACACCCGGCCGGTAACCCTAGTCTCGACCGGGAGACTTCCTTAGAGACTCACTTAAGCCTTCGGAGCTGCCAGCGCGACGATTTCCTTGAGGTGCCCGCGGATGGGAAGCCCCTGAGGGCAGGCCTGCTCGCAGTTACCGCATTCTACGCAGGCAGCCGGGTCGCCGAGGTGTTCTTTCATGCGTTCGTAACCTCGAGGGAAGTCCTCCAGCGTACCGTACATGCTGGCGTCATTGTAGGCCTCAAATATACCGGGAATACGAATACCCTGCGGGCAAGGCATACAGTATTCGCATTGGGTGCAATCCACCTTCAGCCGACGGCGGTAAGCTTCTTTAACCTTCTCGAACATCTCCAGTTCCTGTTCGGTCAGGGAGTTCGGTAGAGCCGTCTCTGCCGTGCGGACGTTTTCCTGGACCTCCTTCATCTGTCCCATCCCGCTAAGGACCACCGAGACTTCAGGATGATTCCACACCCACCTGAGACCCCAATCTGCCGGAGTCCGTTTCGTTTCAGCCGATTCGTAGATGGCCTTTACTTCCTGGGGAACCTTCTTAACCAGCCTCCCGCCGCGCAGAGGCTCCATGATCACAACGGCCAGTCCCTTTGCATTGGCATACTTAAGCCCCTCGATCCCGGCCTGGAAATACTCGTCCATGAAGTTCAGCTGTATCTGGCAGAAATCCCACTCGTAAGAGTCTACGATCGGCTTGAACACCGCGAGCTCGTCATGGAACGAGAAACCCGCGTTCCTGATCCTGCCGTCCTTTTTCGCGGCATCCAAGAAATCAAACACACCGGCCTCTTTGAGCACGGGCCACCGCTTCTTGTTGAGAGCGTGCATGAGATACATGTCGATGTGGTCCGTCTGGAGTTTCTCGAGCTGGATATCCAGGTACTTGTCGAAGTCGCTGCGGGTTTCAATAAGCCACGTCGGACACTTGGTTGCCAGGTAGACCTTGTCGCGAAGGCCGTCTTTCAGGATCTTGCCTACGGCTATCTCGCTTTGCTCCCGGTGGTAGTTGTACGCCGTGTCGATGTAGTTCACGCCGGACTCGACGGCGTACCGGACCATCTCTGCGGTCTTCTCGAGGTCGACGTTGGCGGAATCTCCGTCAATGACCGGTAGGCGCATCATTCCGAATCCGAGCGCGGAAACCTTCAGGTCACGTGACCCAAACTTCCTGTATTGCATCACATATCCCCCTTACTCTTTAGACCTACACCTGCACCTCGGAATCGTCTCCTATGAGGAGGCGCAAGGAGTCCCGCCCGTCGGCCACTTTGGTCACCTTGGCGTTACGGCCTATCAAACTGTCCTCAACCCGCCCCACATCCATGAGGGTGCAATCCTCAAGTATGACCGAGTGTTCTATGATGACGTTCTTGAGAACGCTTCTGGGGCCTATAGCCGTGAACGGCCCGATAAAGCAATCCTCGACCACGGCGCCCTCGCCGATGACCACAGGGCCGCGGACCACGCTCCGGATTACTTTCGCCGTCTTGGCGACCTCAACCCTGCCTGTAATTTTGCTTTCTTCAGAGACTTCGCCGTGTATCGCCCTGGACGCGTATTCATCCAGCACTACCCGGTTGGCTTCAAGGATGTCATCTTTCTTGCCGGTGTCCAGCCACCATCCCTCAAGCACTTTGGTGTGGATCTGCTCGCCGGCGCTCAGGAGCTCCTGGATGGCGTCGGTAATCTCAAGTTCTCCCCTGAAGGAGGGCTTAATCTTGGCGATGGCGTCATGGACCTTGTGGTTGAACATGTACACGCCTACCACCGCCAGGTTCGTCGGCGGGTCCTTCGGCTTTTCTATGAGCTGCTTGAGGTCGCCCCGCTCATCCAAGATGGCCACTCCAAATTGCCTTGGATCAGGAACCTCTTTTAGGACGACCGTCGCGGCAGCGGCACCGCGCTCAAACTTCTCAACGAGAGGAGCTACTCCACCTTCGATCAGGTTGTCGCCCAAGAACATCAAGAACTTGTCGTGTCCGAGGAAGTCCTTGGCCACAGACACGGCATGAGCCAGGCCCTTCGGTTTTTCCTGAATGATGTATGTGATGCGAACACCCCACCTGGAACCGTCCCCGACCGCAGCCTTTATGAGGTCTATGTTTTCCGGCGAGACGATGAGCCCTATGTCCCAGATGCCCGCCCTGGCGATCTGATCGATCACAAAGAAGATGATGGGCTTATTGGCTACCGGAAGAAGGTGTTTGGCCGTGGTATACGTGAGCGGACGAAGCCTGGTTCCCTTTCCCGCCGCCAGAATGATTGCTTTCATTGTACACGCCTCCTTCGAAAAATCCGGCTATCTCCCGCGACACCGGTTCCCGTGTCAACCCGGGAGAAGGCAACCGTGCTCTTACGAGGTTTCCCACTTTGGCCCGCGTTGTCCCTTAAGCCGGCTTTTGAACCTCAGGACCTCCGGGATATCTGAATCCCCCCCATTAACTTGTGAATACTCGTTCTTCAAAGAACTTCCTCCCGCTAATACGGCGCATCCGGTTATTGAGAGCCGTAAGGTCACTGGTGACCTGGATGCACTGGAGCGGTTCCCGGCGGGGTACTGTAAATGTAGGATTCGCCGAAAGGCGACCTGTTCTCCTCTGCTGAATATAAGCGTTGTGCATGTCGCCCCCGATTTCCTTGCGAAGGAGTTGAACTACCGGATGAACGGGAAGATACGAGAAATGAGGCGGAAAGACAGGCAGATGACACCCGCCGAGGCCGAAGCCTTACTGCGCGAGGCAGATTTCGGTTTCCTGGCCACAGTGGACGATACAGGACAGCCCTACTGCGTTCCCCTTAACCACGTCTACGTTGGCGGTTACATAGTGTTCCACTGCGCCTTGGAGGGAGCGAAGCTGGACAACATAAGGGCCAACCCCAAAGTGAGCTATGCAGTTTGCACCGAACACGAGGTTATGCCGGACAAAATCTCCACCAGGTACAAGTCTGCGATAGCCTTTGGGACCGCTGAGATCGTGGAATCTTCGGAGCTAAAGAAAGAACTGCTGGTGGCGCTCCTCGAACGCCTCGCCCCGGGACAGGGTTTCCGGTGCGGAGGAGAAACCATCGCCAACACCTCAGTAGTACGTATTAAGGTAGAGGTGCTGACGGGCAAGAAACGGGAGTAGATGCGGCTAGGCCCCACTGGCCGGGCGGTTTTCCTCCGAGCATTGACCGGCGACTACTCGGCAGCACTCGGACCGTGATACAGTTCCCAGTGCTGCCACCTCCTACTTCGCTTTCACCCACTCGGTGATGGCCGCTATGACCGTTTCATGGATATTGCCCGGCACTCCGTACTCTTCGGGCGACGACTTCCCCTCGCCGAACATGAAGAGGTGGTTGAGCCCGGGCAGGGATTTGAAAGCTACGTTGGCCATACCTCCGAGTTCGGCCTGCCAGAGGGCGAAGTCTTCCATAGTGACCTGGTAGTCGCGTTCTCCCTGCAAGATAAGCATAGGCAGACTGAGGTTCTTGGCGACTGCAACCGGGTCATATGCCAAGAGATCATCCCAATAAGCCTTGCCGGCCCCCAGCACCATCTCGCCGGGTCCTATAGACCCCTCTCTGATCTTGCTTACGCTTTCTCCGACCTCGTCGAGCTGGGCCGCTTCCTCTTCTGAGACTTGGCCGTCGAGCTCGGCAAGGTAGCGGTATTGCTCCAGGATTAGGTCGGTAACGGGCCTTGCGTTTGGAGCCATCATGATGAGGCCTGCCGGATATTCACCGGTTGCCTGAAGAGCAGTCTCGGCAATCCTCGGCGCCGAAGAAGCGCCGAGGCTGTGTCCGAGGACGAAGACGCGGTCGGGGTCTACCTTTTCGACCTGCCTTAGGTACGCCACGGCCTCCACTGCGTCGTCCACGACCTCTTCCTTGAGAGTAAACGTGTCCATCTCGCCCGGTAGCACCCCTGCGTACTGTTTGGTGCGTTTCTCGTAGCGGAGAACGGCGATCCCCTTGCTCGCCAAGCCGTGTGCCAGGTCTCTGAACGGCTTGTTGGGTCCTATACTCTCGTCCCTGTCGTTAGGCCCCGATCCGTGGACCAGCACGACTGCCGGAAATGGCCCTTCGCCGGCGGGGATAGTAAGCGTCCCGGGAAGAACCCACGGCTCTTTCCCGATCTCAGAAGACACCTCGGTAAAGGAACCGGCCACCGAGTAGGGAGGCTCCTTGTATTCGCCGGTCTTGGGCTGAGGTAGCCCGAACCACAAGCCGGTAACCCTGCCCTCTGCGTCAAACACGACCTTGGCATCGATCACGGCTGAAGCGAAATCGCAGGTCACATATGTCACTCTATATCCGGACTCGGTCGCCAGACGGACCGACGTTATCGCCCCAAACGCTCCGAGTTGAGACACAAGTGAATCCCAGGTGGATTTCAGCCGGTCTGCCGGGAGCGCCGAGGCCATCCTCGGCTCCATCATCTTCACCGCGTCAGCGTGCTTTCCTTCGGACATGGCGGCCACGAACGTCCGGGCACGTGAGTCAAGGACGGAATCCGGGACAGGTTCGGCCGGAGTGTTAGGCGCCTTGCGGCACCCTGCGAACACCAGCACCAGCCCGAAGATAGCAAGGACCAGAAGTAGACCCAGACGACGCATCCGCCATCATCCTCCTCGGCATGAGTTCTCCAATAGGCCATCAACATGCAGCCCAGTAACTTTTTCTCTGTGTTTATCATACCTCATCTGCGCCGGACTCTTCTCTACCGGGCTCCCTTGTGCAGCCCGGTAGCGGCATACCGGACTCCTTCCCAGGCGCGCTTCCCCTGGCGAATATCTCGTACAAGACGATGCCCCCGGCAACGCCTACATTGAGCGAATCCCGCCTGCCTACCATCGGAATGCTGACTTGTTGCCGGCATATCCCCAGTTCCTCATAGCTTAAGCCCTGCGCTTCGTTCCCAAGCATCAGTATCACGGGCCTCTTGTACTCGGCCTCCCTGTAACTGAGCC
>DGDN01000083.1:33254-39737 GCA_002385465.1 Candidatus Fermentithermobacillaceae bacterium UBA3951 | reverse complement strand
CAGTTCTCCCTGCTCCCTGTCGTCGGCGGCGTTAGAGGTGTAAAAGAGACAGCTCTTGTTTTTTCCGCTTATCGGCTGGGATCCTCCGATCCCAGCCACCGATTGCTGCGGGGCGTCGGGTGTGCCCCGCCGATCTGCTATGGTTCATCCGATTACATCCGACGATCGCTTCGGACATCGCGGTTTGACCGCCGGATCCGAAGGCCCAGGAAACACGGACTCCCGGGTGCCCCTGATTCTCCGCCCGAATTGCCAAGCCTCCGGTGGAACCCTATACTGAAGGACAAGAGGACGCGCGGATACAGACTGAACCGTGAAATGTGAAGCGAGAGACGGTATGTGGGGTGACGCTGGTGGACAAGCGGCTTCTCTTGGTAGACGGCCACTCCCTTGCGAACAGGGCTTTCTATGCTCTTCCGCCGCTTACCGCAAGCGACGGGACGCCGACAGGAGCAGTATTCGGCTTCCTGTCAATGCTTCTCAGGTTTCTTTCGGAAAAGCGCCCGTCTCACGTGGCGATAGCGTTTGACCTCCCAGGCCCCACTTTCAGACATGTGCAGTACGCAGAGTACAAAGCCCAACGGAAGCCGTCTCCGCCTGAGTTTTCGGCTCAGATACCGGTCCTCAAAGAGGTCCTGGACGTGCTCAGATTGCCTCGCGTAGAAATGGAAGGATACGAGGCGGACGACATCATAGGTACGCTTGCCTCAAAGTGGAAGCAGTGCGGGGGTTCGGTGACGATACTCTCGGGTGATCGCGACTGCCTCCAGTTGGTCGATGGTGCTGTATCGGCGATCTTGCCCGTCAAAGGGATATCCCAGGTCAAGGAGTACAACCCGCAGAGCGTAAGGGAGGACATGGGGATCCGCCCCGACCAGATACGCGACTACAAGGCACTGTGCGGGGATTCTTCCGACAACATCCCGGGTGTAAGAGGCATTGGCGCGAAGACGGCCACGGGCCTCCTCAAGCAGTTTGACAGCCTGGATATGGTATACGAGCGGATCGAAGACGTTGCCCCCGCGAGAGTGCGGAACCTGCTTGCGGCCAATAAGGACATGGCGTTTCTTTCGAGGGAACTTGCCACCATTGATAGGTCTGTACCGCTTGACCCGTGTGATCTCGAAGACGAACTTGCTTGGCGCGCACCCGACTTCGAAGAAGTCAGGGCTTTGTTTGCCAAGATGGAGTTTCACACTCTGATACCCCGGATCTCTGCACTCGTTGAAGCCCTGAGGAAAGATTCACCTGCTAAAGAGGCTCGTCCGGAAAATAGCCAAAAAGAATGCCGAGGGTTTCGCCGAGAAAGCGAACGGTCTGAACCCGCCGTTCCCGCGGATGAAGTCACGGATGGTGCCGCGGATGAAGGCACGGGCGAAGCCAGGGACGAAGCCACAAGTGGTGCCACGGATGAAGCTACGGGTGATGCTACCGGCAGATCCTCGGATAGACCTGCCGAAAGTAAGCCCGAGGGAGCGGCGGCAGCCCGCCAAGTAGGCCTAGGCATTGCTGAACCGGACGCCGTCCAACCTGCAGAGGTAGGCACCCCTCAGGCGCTCGGTGATGAATCAAAAAAACCGGTTCCTCATGTGGTTCTGGAAGCAGGGTCCTTCCGCCAGGGGGACGCTCTGGTGATAGAAGATGAGGCTGGCCTCAAGGCTTTTGCCGAAGAAGTACAGGGCACCGGTATGCTGGGTTTGTACGCCGCGATCGAAGAGGTTACCAAGACTTTCGCCTACCCGCCGGTAATTGGGGTCTCGTCGGGGAAGTCGTTTGGCACCATCAATGTCAAGGTGGCACAGGATGGCACGGCGCCGGCAGTTGGTGTGACTGAAGACGATCTGTGGGAACACCTGGGCCCGGTCCTCGTGTCTCCCGACATCGCGAAAATTGGCTTCGATCTGAAATGGATATTTACGCTGTGCTTTAAGAGGGGGATTGCGCTCCGGGGTACGTTCTTCGATGTGCTCATAGCGGCCTACTTGATTGACCCAACGAGGACAAATTACCGCCTCGAGGACCTCGTGAGGAAGTACGCGGCAGTCGAGATACCCGAGATGCCCCAGGTGCCCAAGGAGAAGTCGCCCGCGAGTCCTGGGACGGATCCAAAAGCCGATCTGAGGGCGAATCTAAGAGCGCACCTCGCAGCAGGTGCCCATGCGTGCCTGGGTATAGCCAACGCGTGCAGGGCCGAACTGGAGCATGCCGGCCTTGTCGCCCTGGCTCAGGATGTGGAGTTTCCCCTCATTGAGGTCTTGGCGGCCATGGAAGCTACTGGCATAAAGCCCGATTTGGCTCTGGGGAAGGCCATCAGGCAGAGCTTCGCGGACACCCTAAGAGTGCTGGAAGACTCTATCTATGCTATGGCGGGGGAGAAGTTCAACCTGGGCTCGCCCAAACAGCTTTCCCGGATCCTGTTTGAAAACCTCGGGCTCAAGCCCATCAAGAAGACGAAGACTGGATGGTCCACCGACGCCGAGGTGCTTGAAGCCCTGAGCCTCGAGCACGAGCTGCCGGCCAAGATACTTGAGTACAGGCATTATGCCAAGCTCAAATCGACTTACCTCGATGTCCTCGAGGACGTGACGAATCCGACCACGGGGCGGATTCATTCTACTTTCCATCAAACGGTCACGGCCACCGGGAGGCTTTCCAGCTCGGAGCCCAACCTTCAGAACATCCCGGTCAGGGGCGAGCTGGGGAGATCTCTCCGGCGGATTTTTGTCCCCGAAGAGGGCAGACTCTTCCTGGCATCGGACTACTCGCAGATAGAGCTCAGGATAATGGCCCATATGGCCGGCGATCCGACCATGATTGATGCATTTTCGCGAGGCGAAGACATCCACACGAGGACGGCCTCTGAGATATTTGGGGTGCCCATTGACAAAGTCGATTCTGACCTGCGCAGCAAGGCGAAAGCGGTCAATTTCGGCATAATCTACGGCATATCGGACTTCGGTTTGGCCCGCAACACGGGCGTAACCATAGGCGAGGCAAGGACGTTCATTGAAGCCTACTTTGCCAGGTACCCGAAGATCCGTGAGTTCATGGACCGCTCCATACAGACCGCCCGGGAGTACGGTTTTGTGACGACGATCCTGGGGCGTAGGCGACCTATCCCCGATATAAACTCCAGGATACGCGCAAGGCGGGGTTTTGCCGAGCGCACGGCCATCAACACGCCCATTCAGGGGAGCGCCGCCGACATAATAAAGCTGACGATGGTCCGCATCTACAGGCGACTTAAGGAAGAAGGCCTGCGTTCCAGGCTCATATTACAGGTCCACGACGAGCTCATTTTCGAAATCGCCCCTCAAGAAGAAGCCGTCATGCGAGAGCTTGTAAGGAGCGAGATGGAAGGTGTCATCAACCTCAAAGTCCCGCTCAAGGTCGAGATCGACGTAGGGAAGAGCTGGTTCGATGTGTGACATCTACTCTGGCACGCGCAGGAAAAACTCTCTTGAGAGACATGGCCCGAGAGGAACCTCAAGTGGCCGGGAATCCGCCGGGATTCAGGATGACGCCGGAAAGAGTGGTCCGGTGCGCAAGTGGCCGGGCATCTATGTCATAGGACTTACCGGAGGGATTGCCTCAGGCAAGAGCACCGTGTCTGAGACCCTCCGCGAGTTCGGGGCCCGGATTATAGACGCCGACACTATAACTAGGGAGATCCAGTCCCCCGGGTCAGACGCGCTCCGCGAGATACGAGAAATGTTTGGCGACCGCGTCATCGCGCCCGATGGGACACTGATAAGGCGCGAGCTGGGGCGCATCGTGTTTTCCTCAGAGAAGGCTCGCAATACCTTGAACTCAATCATCCACCCGAGGGTCATCGACCGGACGAAAGAAATCCTACGGGATCTCTCCGAGTCTGCCCCTCGCGAAGGTCCCGTTCCCATAGCTGTCGTGGATGCGCCTCTCTTGCTTGAGGCCGGAGTCGACGCCGTGGTTGACGAAGTGTGGGTAGTCGCTCTTCCTCGCGAACAGCAAGCCGAGCGCCTCATGAAGAGGGAAGGCTACAGCCGAGAGGAGGCCTTCTCGAGGATTGACTCACAGATGCCTCTCGAAGAGAAAGAAAAGCGCGCCGATTATGTCATAGACAACAGCGGTACGCCAGAAGAAACGAGAGAACAAGTGTTCACATTATGGAGCTCTCTTGAGAGGAGATTGTCGTCCGCGCCCAGAAATGATCCAGCCTGAGAGAAGGCTTTAGAAAGGACTGGATGAACATGGGAGACGGCGACGCGATTTCTGCAATTTCTGAACTTACTTCGAGCTCTCTGGAAAAACTGTCTGTGGCACCCCTTGCCATAGTGGATTTCTGGGCTCCCTGGTGCGGGCCTTGCAGGCGGCTCGCGCCCGTTTTCGAGGAAGTCGCGAAAGAAGTGACGGAGAAGTACGGCGGCCGGGTGAAGTTCTTCAAGGTCAATGTGGATGACGAGGGAGCGTTGGCCCAGAGGCACGGCATCATGACCATACCTACGCTGATTGCTTTTGCCGGTGGAAAACCGGTCGAAAAACGTGCAGGAGGGACCAAGGGAGACCTCGTGCGCTGGATTGACAAGCTGGCGCTGGGTCTGGGAATTGCTTAGATCTCATACTCATGTTGGAGGCGTTATGGATGCCTGAAGTCAGGATTATTGACCTACGTTCAGATACGGTCACAAGACCCACAGAAGAGATGCGTGAGGCGATGTATCGCGCCGAAGTAGGTGACGACGTATACGGAGATGATCCTACGGTAAACAAACTGGAAGAGATCGCTGCCGAGAAGGTGGGCAAGGAAGCCGCCGTATACGTGCCTACCGGGACCATGGGAAACCAGACGGCAATCATGGCCTGGACTTCCCGGGGCGACGAGATCATCGTTGAAGAGCAGGCCCACATCTACATGTACGAAGTCGGGGGCCCTGCCGTTTTGTCCGGAGTGCAGGTTAGGCCCGTTCGCGGGCGACTTGGCATCATGGACCCTGCCGAAGTAAAGGCGGCCATTAGAGCCGAGAATATCCACTTCCCCAAGACCACCCTCGTCTGTATCGAGAATACACACAACCGGTCCGGCGGGTGCATCGTCCCGCTCGACAACATGAAGGCCATATACGAAGTTGCCCATGAGGGTGGAGCCAAGGTCCACCTTGACGGTGCCCGAGTCTTTAATGCCGCCGTCGGCCTTGGGGTTCACGTGAAAGAGATAACCAAATACGCCGATTCGGTGCAGTTCTGCCTGTCCAAGGGCCTCGGTGCGCCGATGGGTTCCATAGTAGCGGGCCCCAAGGATTTCGCCGACCGCGTCCGCAAGTACCGGAAGCTCCTGGGCGGCGGGATGAGGCAGGTCGGAGTCGTTGCTGCGGCAGGTATAGTTGCCCTCACCAAGATGGTGGACCGGCTTGCGGAAGACCACGCCAACGCCAAGAGGCTCGCTGAAGGCATAAACCAGATCCCTGGCCTGACGGTGGAGATGGAGACCGTGCAGACCAATATGGTAGCCGTCCATACCAGGGGTCTCGCGATGGATGGCCCTGACTTCCAGAGGCTCATGAAGTCCTACGGTGTGTTGTTCAACGCCGACCTGCCGTACAGGGTTAGGATGGTCACCCACAACGATGTGACAGCCGCCGACATAGATGAGGCCCTTCAGCGCATCGTCGAAGCAATAAGGAACAGGTAGACCAAGGGACGGTTCCTGAAGGACCGTGCAACCGGAGAACGGTTGACTGAAGGAACGGTTAACTGGAGGAACGGGTAACTGGACAAGAAGAGCAAGGTGGACTACATGAGCCAGATGGGGTTATTCGGGAAGGTCGAGGAAGACCGGCGATCCAGGTGCCCTTCGGGCTCCAAGGGCATTGGACGACGCCCGGAGACGGGTGAAGCCGGCGAGGAGGTTTCCGACCTTCTGGTCATCCCGCCCGACGCGCCTCTGGCTCTGCGCATGACTCCTCGCTCTTTCGACGAGTTCGTCGGCCAAGAAGAAATCGTCGGCCCCGGCAAGGCCCTCAGAAAAGCCATTGAAGGAGACAGAATACCCTCCATGCTCTTCTGGGGGCCGCCGGGGACGGGTAAGACCTGCCTGGCGAGGCTCGTCGCCATGAAGACGAAGTCGGTGTTCAGGGAGCTTTCGGCCGTTACCTCCGGAGTCCAGGACGTGAGAAATGTCGTCGCGGAAGCCCGGAAGAACAGGGAGCGGGGGCAAAGGACCATTCTCTTCCTGGACGAAATCCATCGCTTCAACAAGGCCCAGCAAGATGCCCTTCTGCCTCATGTCGAGAAAGGTACCATCGCCCTAATCGGGGCAACCACCGAAAACCCCTACTTCGCGGTGAACCCAGCCCTTCTATCCAGGATGCAGGTTTTCTCCTTCAAGCACCTTGAGCCACACCACATTGAGGAAATAGTCAAGCGGGCCGCGGATGACCGGGAGCGAGGGGTGACCGCAGGCGGCGGAGCTCGCGAGATGGCCGAGAAGGTCGAGAAGGTCGAGAA
>DGDN01000083.1:905-33067 GCA_002385465.1 Candidatus Fermentithermobacillaceae bacterium UBA3951 | reverse complement strand
AGAAGGTCGAGAAGGTCGAGAAGGCCGAGAAGGCCGAGAGGGACGGGAAGGACGAGAAAGACGAGAGGCACGACAAGGACGAGAGGGACGAGAAGGATGCGAATAGCAAGAACAGGCAAGACGGCGAGATCCAACTTGCCCCTGGGGTCCTCGAGCATATAGTGAGCTTCTCCAAAGGGGACGCCCGCGTGGCTTTGAACCTCCTTGAAGCTTTGTACAACGTCTCCAAGGCTCAAGATGGAGGAGACGGGAAGGTAGTCCTCAAGCTGGAGAGGGCCCTTGAGATAACTCAGAGCCCCCGGCTTTTCTACGACAAACTCGGCGACCAACATTACGATGTCATTTCCGCTTTCATAAAGAGCATGAGAGGCAGCGATCCGGATGCCACGATCTATTGGTTGGCCCGCATGCTTGAGGCAGGAGAAGACCCGAGGTTTGTAGCCCGGCGAATAGTGATCTGTGCCTCTGAGGATGTAGGGCTTGCAGACCCCATGGCGCTTCTCGTCGCCGAATCGGCTTTCAGGGCATCGGAGCATATAGGGATGCCCGAGGCGAGGATCATCCTGGCCCATGCGGCCCTGTACGTTGCCCTCGCCCCAAAGTCCAATTCGGCTTATTCTGCAATTGATTCCGCCATAAGAACGGTGCGCGAGAAACCTGCTTACCCCGTCCCGCCCCACCTGAGAGGAACCGGATATTCAGGCGCCCGGAAGCTGGGCCACGGAGTTGACTACAATTACGCCCACGATTACCCCGGCCATCGGGTAGAACAAAGGTACCTACCGGACGAGCTCAAAGGCACGACCTTCTACGTGAAAGGCGAGCACGATATCGAAAACCGGGGGAAGCGTCAAGAGTAGTAGCCGGGTTTTTGTAGGGGTCGGGGAAAGGTATCGCTTTCTTCTCTTTCGGGCAGAATCCAACTCGGGGAGGCGTTGGCATTTGATCTGCCCGAAATGCCGGTCCAGAGCGACCGGGAAAATCGGTCAAAACCAGTACTATTGCTGGGACTGCAGCATTGAGTTTGTCCCTACCGGCGATGGTTTCAGGATGTACCGCCTGGAGCCCGACGGCACCACGGTCTTGGACTCGCTGGAGGCTGCTATTCCGGGTGACCAAGTGGGCGAAGGGGTGCTCACCCATCGTGTCATTGACGGAAAGGGACCGGGAGAAACTGAAGAGGTAGGGGGCGCCGGACAAATCCCGCACCTTAACGACAAAGGTCCGGCGTAGACGCAGCTGTTCGCAGGGGAGGGACAGACACTCATGAAAAACCGCTCTTTCTGGGATGGCTTGGCAATGGGAACCGCAGCAGGGCTTATGCTCGGCATGGTGATGCTCATGAGTAGGAGGCGCGAGCCTACTCCTATGGAGCGTACCAGGATGGTTGTCGGGCGCACCGCAAGGCAGGCCGTAAGGCGAGCTCGCGGCGTCATCGGCGATATGGCGGGAAAGTTCTCTGACTAATCCTAAGGCCTTGAAAAGGGCACTCATGAGTGCCCTTTTCCTTTCCCTCGGCGCGCTTTTCCTCTATGCGGTCCGGCAGGTCCTATCACCTTTCATCATAGCGGCCTTTCTGAGCTACATCCTGGAGCCGGTCGTGAGCGCCGTGCAGGGGATGGGCATCTCCCGAACGCGGAGCATACTGCTCATTTACTTGCTGCTCGCATGCCTCTTGGGGCTGCTTGTCGTCTACTTCATCCCGGCTTTCGTGAAAGACATCCAGGGGCTTGCGGGCCAAATCCCAAGAGTTATCGGTCTCGTCCAAGCCTATGCCCTGAGCGCTAAAGAGATAGTCATAAAGTACAACCTTCCGGCGGGAATTGAGCGGGGTGTCATCAACTCGCTCCTCAAGGCCGAAGAGTTCCTGGGAAACCTGGGCAGCAACGCATTTGCCTACTTCCTGTCGTCGGCTACCGCGGTGTCTTACATAGTAGTGGCCCCCATTATTGCCTACTACATGCTGAGAGACCTGAACCAATGGCGTCGCAGGGCTCTCGTGGCCATGGCCCGGTATCCTTTGCCTTATGTCGACCTACTTACCGATATCGACCGGGTGATCACCGGTTTTGTGCGCGGCCAGACCATAGTGGCGGCCATCGTGGCCGTCTTGGTATCTGCGGCGGCTTACGTCCTCGGGTTGAAGTACGGGGTAGTGCTCGGACTTGTGGCCGGGCTCGGAGAGTTTGTGCCCATTTTCGGCCCACTCTTTGCATCCATCCCAGTCGTCCTCACAGGGCTTATGAAGTCATTCTCTACCGGCGTCTGGGCGCTTGTGATCGTAGTGGTGATCCAGTGGTTTGACGCCAACATAGTGGTGCCCAGGGTTACCGGGACTCGCGTAGGGCTCCATCCCCTATGGATCCTTTTCTCCCTCATGGCGAGCGGGAAGCTCTTGGGTTTCTGGGGCCTGTTTCTCGGCGTCCCCATAGCAGGAGTGCTGGCCACCTTTTTCCGGTTCCTTAGAGCCCTCTACTCCCGAGAAGCATGAAGTACCCGGAGGATTTGGCCGGGCTAAGGAGAAGCCTTCTCTTGGAGGGGATGGAAATGGCGCCTTATATTGGAGTCATTGGAGCAGGCACCATGGGGAGAGGAATTGCCGAAACGGCATTGGTCTCCGGATTTTCCGTTATCCTACTGGACACATCGGAGGAATTGGCCCTAAGAGGCGTTTCGGCCATTAAGAAAAGCCTTGAGCGAGGAGTCGAGAAAGGTAGGATAACCGCCGAGTCCATGGAGGAGATGATGGGCCGGCTTACATCCGGAGAGGACTACTCGCTACTTAAGGACTGCGGTATGGTCATAGAGGCCGTCTATGAAGACTTGGAAGTGAAGAGTTCGGTCCTTTCGGCCGTCTCACGCGTTGTTTCACCGGACGCTCTCATTGGGACCAATACTTCGTCTCTGTCGGTTTCGAAGATGGCCGGGGCCGTCGTCACTCCTGAGCGGTTTGTGGGAATCCACTTCTTCAATCCCGTGCCCGTCATGAAACTGGTTGAGATCGTTCCCGGCGAGGGCACTTCCGAAACCACCCTGGAGCGTGCCAGGGAGCTCGCCCGGTCAATGGGGAAGACGCCTGTTATGGTCAAAGAGTCTCCCGGATTTGTGGTAAACAGGCTCCTGTGCCCTCTCATGAATGAGGCTGCTTACTTGCTGATGGAGGGCGTGGCCACGGCCGAGGACATAGACACAGCCATGAAACTCGGTGCAAATCACCCCATAGGCCCCCTAGCGCTGGCCGATTTGGTGGGCATAGACGTCTTGTTGGCCATCATGGAGGTCCTTCATTCCGAGATGGGCGACGATAAGTACAAGCCTTGCCCGCTGCTTCGCGAGATGGTGGAGAAAGGCCATCTCGGAAGGAAGTCCGGACAAGGCTTCTTCTCATACGCAAGGTAGGGAGCGCCTAGAGCTTATAACCGATCTTTCTTAGGAATGAACGGCGCCACTCGATACCTTCGGGGCCCTCGACTCCTTTGGGCGGATAGCCGTCGATCACGCCCATGATGCCCCTTCCTTGCTCGGATTTGGCTACCACTACCTGAACGGGATTTGCCGTCGCGCAGAAGATGGAGCAAACCTCGGGTACGGCCTGGATATTTCGGAGCACGTTGATGGGGAAGCCGTTTTCCATGAAGATAAAGAACGCATGCCCCGTCCCAAGTGCCAGGGCGTTCTTCTTGGCCAGCTCTATGAGCTTTTCGTCATTACCGGTGGCTCTTACCAGGCACTCTCCGCTGGCTTCCAGGAACGAAATACCGAACTTGATCCCGCCTCCGGCGTTGGCCATCGCCTCGTGGAGATCTTCCACCGTCTTAATGAAATGTGATTGGCCGATTATTACGTTCAAGTTCTCCGGTTTTTCGATCTTCACGAGTTCGAATTCCAAAGACATGCCTCTTGCCTCCTTATGCTTGAGATCCCCGTTGGAATTCAGGGGGCTCCTCGCTATTTCCTTCATGGAGCTTTGGTCCGACGTAAAGGGAGGAGACCAAGGAGGCCTGTAGCGGGTCTGCCGTAAGGAGCGTGGCCCCTCTTTGTCTGGAAAGCACCACCGCGGATGAGGCCTGCGCCCTGAGGTCGGGGCATTCGGCGAGCACCCTGGCGGCGAGCATGGCCAGGTCTTGAGTGAGCGGTTCTACCGAGACAGGAAGCTGGTCAATGAGCGACGCCAGTTCCTCCAGGGATGAAGCCGCTCTTGTGGCGCTGGCCGCATATACCTCGAGGAGTCCGTCTCCCGTTATCTCTACTTGAGTACCGCATTCTTCGCACTGCTTAAGAACACGTTGGACGAGAGCGCCGCCGCTTTCGCCCTCCAAGAATGCGAGGAGCGCGCTGGAATCCATGACAAACGCTGTCTCCTTTCCCGGTTCAGGCACTTCCGGGGGCCCCTTCCTTCATGTCGCCGGTCTCACTCCTCACCCTTTCTCGCCTAAAGAACCCGAGGCCGGCCGATACAGGATCCTCGACCTCGGGCACGAGGACGATTTTCCCGTCTCCTTCGTAGACCCTTAAGTGTGTCCCGGCTTTGAGAGAGAGCCTTCGCCGCACTTCGGCGGGGATGACGATCTGGCCTTTGGCCGACATTGTCACCTTGAGCAAGTCAGGGATTCGCCTCCTTTACGTTGCGTGGGAAACTCCTTCTAAGTATCTGCAACGCCCGCCGGTATAGCCGCCCCGGGTTTGTAAACCGGGCGGAGCCGTGCACATACGTGTAAATTGGCCCGAACAGACGCAATATGACTCGTGCGACGGTTGAATTCCGGGCTTTCTAATCAGAAGATATCCCTAGAGAAGTGATAAGGATTTTGTGGGGGGGTTAGATGATGGCTGAGCACAACGTCAAGGTTTATTCAACGCCCAGCTGCCCGTGGTGTGTAAGGGCAAAGGCATATCTCGAGGAGAATGGGATACCGTTTACCGATGTAGACGTCTCCAAAGACGTGGCGGCTGCACGGGAGATGGTGAAGATTTCGGGCCAAATGGGGGTCCCGGTTATCACGATCGACGGAAATGTAGTGGTGGGTTTCGACAAGAAGCGGATCGACGAGCTTCTAGGTCTATAGACATTCGGTCAAGGTAATCGCCCGGTCTTACCTTGACATCCTCTCTATCCGGACGAGAGGGCCCCGGGGTGGGTCCTCTCGTCTTGTACTTCTATTTGGCGTATAATTCAGTAGGCGAAATAACTGCAAAACCCTGATCGAGGTAATCAAAGAACGCAAAGCCTGCCCGAGGGGCGGGGAATGCAATGGGCGGAGGTGGCTTCTTGGGAGGGGTCATACCGGAGCCGGAGGCAAAACAATCTGGGCGAGAAAAACTCAAGTCGTATCCGGAATCCAGAAAAGAACGGGAGTCTCAACATCAATCGGCTCTTACCCGCTTAACCGGGTGGCTTTTCGGCGCCGATGCTCAGTCACGCTTGATCTTGGCCCGAACTTGGGCGCTTGCCTGGCCTGTAGTACTTGAGCAGGCGCTGGCCATGGTAGGGCAAGTAGTGGATATGGCGATGCTCGGACGGCTCGGCAAGGAGGCCGTGGCTGCAGTCGGACTCAGCATGCAGCCTTTTCGACTCATACAGGCGACCTTCATGGGGCTGTCAGTGGGCACAACCGCCCTGGTTGCGCGCGCCACCGGTGCGGGAAACCGGGAAGAGGCAGGTCAGGTGGCAGGGCAGTCCATCATCATCGCCCTGCTTTTCGGGTTGGCCATAAGCATCATAGGTGTGATAAACGCAGACTGGGTCATCACCTTCATGAAGGCTGAGGAGCCCGTGCGTGTGGTCGGCAGGGAGTACGTCAGGATGATGATGCCCGGCATGCTCCTCTTCTTTGTCTTTACCATATCTACAGGGGCTCTCCGGGGAGCAGGGGATACCAGGACTCCCATGATGATCAATGTGAGCCTCAATGCGATAAAGGTCCTCTGCAACTACTTGCTTATCTTTGGGAACCTGGGGTTTCCGGAGATGGGAGTTGCCGGAGCCGGGATATCCACAACCGTCTCCCGGTCACTGGGCGGGATCGCGATTTTGATAGCGCTCAGCCGGAAGAACAGTAAGTTGCCTGTCAACTGGAAGAGGGTGCTTTCTGGGTTCGACCTCAGGCTCTTCGGCCGGATACTGAACATCGGTGTACCGGCCATGGCGGAAAGGGTACTTACTTCATCGGGGCAGATCGCTTACGCCCGTCAGGTCGCGGGGCTGGGGACCGAGGCTTACGCCGCGCACTCCCTGGCGCTAAACGTCGAGTCTTTCTCATATATGCCCGGTATGGGTTTCGCGACGTCGGCCACGGCCCTCGTGGGCCAGAGACTGGGGGCGAAAGATCCGGAAGGTGCTGAAAAGAGCGCCATCATCGCAATGAAGATGGGCGTACTCACCATGGGCACGATGGGGGTCCTCTTCTTCCTGTTTCCGGCCCAGTTCTTGAGCATTTTCACAAACGACGCGGGCGTTATCGCGAGGGGTGTCCCCTTGGTGCGGATCGTGGCGTTTACACAGTTTCCGGAGGCATTGGGATTCGTGATCCCCGGTGCTTTGCGCGGGGCGGGAGACACCCGTATCGCAATGTATGTGACCGTAGCCGGCGTCTGGATCATGAGGCTGGGGCTCACTTACATCCTCATGAACGTCTTCAATGTCGGCCTCACAGCCGCTTGGTTCGCCATGTTCGCCGACTGGGTCCTGCGTTCGGCCCTCTACTGGGTGAGGCTCAAGCGAGGCAAATGGAAGGAGATCAAAGTCTAGAGACTGTACGAGATTTGTGGTACGATTTACTCAAACGGGGAGCCGCTTGGAAGCGGCTGAGAAAGGGCTTATAGCACCTGACCCTTGGAACCTGTGGGGTAATGCCCGCGTAGGGAAATCCGAGTCAGAACGCCCGCACTCCCGTGCGGGCTCTTTGTTGCCCTTCCCGGATCCGGAGGGAGTGTCAAGCAAGAATGCGCGACAGAAATGTAAAAATCTTGGTGGAAGGCGCCATGATGGTGGCCATTACGTTCGTCCTGCACCTTTTCAAGATCTACCAGGCGCCATACGGAGGCTCGGTTACACTTGGGAGCATGGTCCCGATCCTCTTGTTCGCTTTCCGCTACGGCGCGGGTCCCGGCATTTTGGTGGGCAGCGCCTACGGAATACTCGACTATATCGTCAATCCGTACTTCGTGCACCCGGCCCAGGTCATCCTGGACTATCCCCTCGCTTACGGGCTCTTGGGGCTCGCCGGGTTCTTTAGACGCAACATATATCTCGGTTCGGCCGTAGGGATCCTGGGGCGCCTGGTTTCCCACTTTATCTCGGGCGTCATCTTCTTTGCCCAGTACGCAGAGGGCAACGTGTACCTGTATTCGCTCGTGTACAATGCCCAGTACCTGGTCCCTGAACTCATCATCTCTCTCATAGTCCTCAGGTTTGCCCTGAGGCGTCTCTTGGAAGTCAAGGTGTAAGATAAAGAGCGGAGCGGGGGGCGGAGCGTTGGACGTAAACCTAAGTGGTGAGTACGCCGCGATTGTCGGCGGCGGAGACGTTTCGCCCCGTCTTACTGACCACTTGAAGAGGGCTTCCCTGGTGGTAGCCGCGGATTCGGGCGCGGAGTTCCTGCTCGCCCAAGGCATTAAGGTGGATGTCCTGGTGGGCGATTTTGACTCGTGCGACCCGGTCGCCCTTAAGGGGGTTACCGGTGCCGGATGCCGGGTGATTGAACTTCCGGTCAGGAAAGACGTCACGGATACGGAGGCGGCCCTAGAGTTTGTGCTGGCCGAAGGCTACCGGACCGCCCTAATGGCCGGTTCTATGGGAGGGAAGCGGGTAGACCACGAGATCGCCAACTTCTTTCTGGTCGAACGGTTTGCCCGTCGCGGGTTGGATGTCGTCCTCATATCGCCCCGTTCGGTTCTCTGCCACGTAAGCGGCCCCGGCTACATGGGCATTGGCGAGAGGGCGCTTACCGGACAGAGAGGCGACTGGGTGTCCCTCTTTCCGGTTACCGAGAAAGTAAGGGGAGTAACCATAGAAGGATTAGAGTACCCGCTTCATGACGCCGTCCTGGAGAGAGGGGCGACGCTGGGCGTGTCCAACAGGATGACCGGGAGTGACGCCCGCGTCGCCGTGTCGGAAGGCTTCTTGATGGTTGCCGTCACGAAGGAGTGAGGAGAACCCCTCTCCGTTTCGGTTGTGGTGGTCTCACGAGCCTATCAGCCAGATCTCGTCTTGAGGATTCGACAGGAACTCGCATCCTGAGGAAGTCACCACAACATCATCTTCCAGACTCACGTAGCCTCTGGAGGTGTATATGCCCAACTCAAGCGTGAAGACATTTCCCTCTTCAACTACTCCGTATGGGCGATTCCCATATCGTGGCCAACGCGGTCCCAGCAAGGAGCCGCCGTCATGAGCCATCCTTCCGAGTTGATGCCCCAGAGCATGGTTGAACTCAGGATATCCTCTTGAGGTCAGGACATCTCGGGCTGCCTTGTCAACAACCCAGCCTTCTACACCTGGCTTGAGTATTCCGGCTGCGGCTTCTATGGCATCCTTTACTGTTGTGAAAGCGTCTTTCACATCCTTCGGAATCGTGTCGCCCCTGTCCCGGAAGTACCAGACCCGCTGCAAGTCGGCAGAATAGCCGTTCACCCGAGCTCCGAAGTCCACATGTAATACATCCCCGGGAGAGGCCACGCGGTTGCCGGGTCCTCCATGGCCCTGGTGTGAGCCCTGACCGATATCAACTCCAGGGTTGCCTTCCGCGGACCAGGCGTCCCCGTGGCCGCGCGAGACGAGCTCACGGCGTATGGCTTCGAAGACCTCCCTTTCGGTGCAACCGATCCTCAAGCTGCCGCACACCTTGCGCAGAATATCCTCTGTCTCCCGAATCGCTGTCTTTATCCTGCGTATCTCTTCGTTGGTCTTTCGACCCCGGAGCTTGGCGATGAGGTTTTCAGCAGATGTCAAGCGCTCGACATAGACGGTGTTTTTCAGATAGTCCTTCGTAAGTGAGAGGTAGAGCCCGAGGGTCAAACCGTCTGCAGTGTTATTTGATTGCGAGTAGTTAATGGCGATTGTCTTTGGATCGAGCTCGCTGATTGCGGTGAGGAGGACCGGGGCTATGTCTTGGTCATAACCGTGTACATCCGAGTATAGCCCGCGATTCCTTATGGACGCGGCATCGAGAGAACCCACAATGGCGATGGTCTTGCCGCTCTTATGTATTAGGAAGGCCGACTCCCATACTACGTGAGAGTCAATGATAAAAGGATGAACCGGATCCGCATGTTCCGCCGTTTCTCTAGTCAGGGTGAGCCATAGGTCTATTTCTTCTTCATGCATGATCTGCGCTGCCTGTAGTATCTTCTCTTTGCACAAGTCCTGGTCTTGTGTAACCATTTCAGACGAACCCTCCGATATGCTAAACTAGGTTGAAAATACGATACGTAATGTTGCACACGGTATTGAGTATACCATATGGTTAAGGTAAGGAAATCGCTGGGCCAACTGGTGCAGTAATATTCAGCAAAGGGGGAGCCTTGTTGAGGAAGGAGAAGCGGTTGGCGGGGCGGATATCTCGGTCTTCTCTTAGAGAGCAGATTCACGACTTGCTCTTGGAAGCGATAATCACGAGTGAGTATCCACCGGGAAGTACGATTTCCATTGATCAGATCGCGGAAGATTGTGGCGTTAGCGCGACACCGGTCAGGGAAGCGTTGGTAGCTCTTGAGGCTGTGGGGCTGGTCAAGCTTCTACCCAACAAGGGCGTCTACTTCAGCGACATTACCCAAGAAGATGTCGACTCGGTGTGGGAAGTCCGCAGAGTGTTGGAACCATATGCGGCGAAGTCTACCGTCCTAAACAACTGTCTGGATGGTAAAGATGAGATGGCTCTGCTTACGGAAGTCCATGACAAACTCCTAAGAGTCATGGAGGATCCAGACAATCTATCGGAATATATAGAATCTGACCTCCTGCTTCACAGGCTCTTGTTTGAACATCTTCCCAACAAGCTGCTGATAAGCATCCTAAGGCAAGTTAATGCCCAGTATGCCAGGATACGTTATGTCGCGGAAGGCAGCTCCACCAATGGGCGGACAGAGCTGGTGACGGAGGTAACGTCCGAGCACCTTCGAATCGTTCATGCCCTCATGGAAAAAGACGCTGACAGGGTAGAGGCAGAGGTGCTACAGCACCTATTGAACTCTGAGTCTCGCACTAGAAACTCCCTTTCCGCTAATTGACAATAAGTACTTTGAAACCAGAAGAAGCTCCCCAAGGGAGCTTCTTCCTTGCGATCTGTCTACTATACTACTAACCCCGTCGTACTCTCACCGTCCGGCGGATTGGTTCAAGCCCAAGACCTGTCCGGGTCTTTGTCCGTTGTGCTTGCCTTCCTCAACCACTAAGGTACCGTTTACAATGACGTTTTCGATACCCTTGGCGAACACGGTGGGCACAGTGTCGCCGTATTCCAGGACTTCGCTGATCTCATCGTAGTCGAATACCACCACGTCCGCCTTGAAGCCGGGCCGGAGGACACCCCGGTCGTACTGTTTCGTGGCGATCATTGGTAGGCTGGACATCTTGCGTATGCAATCCTCCAACCTGAGCACTTTCTCTTCCCTTACGTACTTCCGGATGACCATCGGGAAGGTGGCATATAGGCAAGGATTAGGTATCTGAGGACGCTTAATGGCTCCTACCAGGCCTCCATCGGTGCCAAACGCCACGTGGGGATGACATACGACTTCCCGCATGTTGTCGGGATGCACGTTGTTGATCACTGTCCTCACGTCAGGGTCTTTGCGCAAGACATCAAACAAGGTATCAAAACGCTCCGTACCGCGTTCTCTCATTATGTCGTAGATGGTCTTTCCTTCGAGGCTCTTGTCCTTACACCTTACGATAGTCACGTAGTGATGCCAATGGATGTCCTTGAGAGGACCGAAAGAGTACACCATTCCAGCCTGTCGTTCTTCTTCAGTACGGTTCGGATTCACGTAGAACCGCGACGAACGTCCATCCATGAGCTCTTTTCGTAGTCTCTCTCTGGTTTCCGGGTTGTCGAGGACTTCCGCCAGGTTGTCATGGCACCATTCCGGCAACAAGTCTAGTCCTCTCGCTGAGAAGAACAGGCCTCCTCCCAGGGCGTTGGCCATGACGTCGGCTACAACGTTGAAGCCGCGGCTTCTTGTGTCATCGATCATCTGGAGGACATATTTGGCCTTGCCTGAGTTTTCCCGTCCATACACCTGTATGTGTGATATGATGGCGGGCACACCAGTCTGTTCAACCACCCAGAGCGCCACTTCGAGGTCGTGAAGCATTCTCGGGCCGTAGTCGATGATATCGTACGAGAAAACACCGCCCGCCTCTTTGCATGTCTTGCACAGTTCGAGAAGCTCGTCGATTTCGTATTCCCATATGAAGTGACTCCCTACCTCGGTGGAAAAACCGATGGCGCCTTCCCTGATGCCCTGCCGGAGCAGCGATTTCATGGTCTCCAGTTCCTCGGGCGTGGGCTTGCGCCTCTCTTGACCGTATGCGGCGATCCTCAGAGTGTAGTGACCGATCAGCTGGCCGTAATTGATGGAGATGCCTGTCTTTCTTACTTTGTCCAGGTATTCCTTGACCGTGTGCCAGTCAAACTCAATTCCGTGCATGGCCAGCGTGTTCTTTGCGTATTCCCGGGTGACAAGTTTGAACCTTTCATCGACGTCCGGGGTCCACCACTCCTGCCAGAACATCTCGTTCTGAGGCGCCGCGGAGCCACCGCAATTACCTGAGATATCTGCGGTTACTCCCACCGTCACTTTGCTTTCAGCAGTTGGATTCGCCAGTATTAGGTAGTCCGAGTGGCTATGAAGGTCGCAAAACCCGGGTGACACGATTTTGTTGGTCGCGTCGATGGTCCTTCGCGCCTTAACTGAAGACAGGTCTCCGATAGCAGAGATGCGCTCTCCGGTGATACCAATGTCAGCAACAAACCAAGGGTTTCCGGTGCCGTCAACGATAGTCCCGTTCTTGATCTTAATATCGAACAACCTCTTCACCCCCAAGATAATGTGACATGGTATATATCATATGCCATGTTTTGTTGATCTCCTTCTTTAAGCACGATCTGTTAGAGGTACATTTTCTGACTGCTGCCTTACTCAGAGCCTGTAAGTCATGATGGGGACAATGTACGATATGTAATATCGCAGGTTCCGCCTGGAATCCAGTTCGGGTCCCTTGGATAGCGAAGTGGACTAAGCGTACCGGTTGGTCCCGGAGGCCAACTAGACCGGCAGCTCAAACAGTTCCCGGTCGAACTCAGTGAGGAACTCCGCACCGGTGTCCGTGATCAGCACGATATCCTCAACACGCAGGTAGTACTCACCTGGGAGCCAGACCTTGGGCTCCAGTGCCATGACCATGCCGGGACGAACCAAGATGTGAGCGTCTGGACGTATCCAAGGCAGTTCGTGAACATCAAGTCCGATCAGATGGCCTAGTGTACGGTCCGTGTGTCGAGCCCTTAGGCGGTCCCCATACCCCAGGCTGTCCATGACGGCCTCAAGCATCCCAAACAAGTCTCCTATTCTGGTCTCATTGGGTCGGATACCGTTCACCAGGTCTATTAGAGCCGTGTGCAGCGCTCGATAGGCCTTTTTGAAATCACGGGGTGAAGGCCCGCAGTAGAAAGATCGGCCGAAATCTGAGCAGTATCCTTCCACTATAAACCCGAAGTCAAAGGCTACGGAGGTCCCCGGCACGAGGCCTTCTGCCTCGGGATAAACGAATGGATCTTCCGTGGGAGGGGTACCTGACTTGACAAACAGGGCACCCGGCGGGAAGGATACATCGTCGGCTCCAAGAGATTTGCCTATATCCGCGATCATCCTTCGGAGATCACCCTGCCGCACCCCTGGTCGGATGTGTGGCACTAACTCTCTCAGGGTCATTCCAACCAGATCTGCGGCTTTCCTGAGCAGCTTCACCTCCTGCGGGTTTTTGATCATTCGAAGATCCTCGCCAAGGTGCTCCGCCTCTCGGCATTCAGCCTCAGGCACTGCCTGCTTGATCAGATCAGCAAGATAAGCGTAAGATTGTCTACTCAAACCAACCCGATTTCCTCGGATGTGCCTGCGAATCATCTTCACCGCTTCGCTGGGGGAGTCGCATATGACTTGCGGAAATGGTGCCCCGGTGGCCAGGTGGCTGGATGCCCGGCTCAGTATCACCAGCGGTTCGTGGGCCTCACTCACAACCAAGAAATCAGACGGCTCACGAGGCTCCTCCAATCTGCGCCAAGGGACAGGAAGTCCAGTCAGGTACTGGAAGTTGGCACCCGTACCATACACGATAGCGTGCAAGCCTTCAGCCTGCATTTTCTTCCTAAGCTCCGAGACCCTCCGCACGAAATCCACTCAAGGTCCCCCTCTCCTGCAACCGGGTAACATATGCTGTGTGCCTTTTTCGCCATTCTAGCAAGACCCCGTCACCGCGGTAACGGTGACAGGGTCTTATGGAAGTACCGGGTTTCAGTCGTTCAAACCAAGTAGGCGTCCTGGGTTTGTGCTGCTTACGGTGCGGATTTCTTCGTCTGACAATCCCATATCCATGAGGCAGGCGATGAACTCCCTGAAGCCTTCAACGGGTGCCGGCAGCGTGTAAACGCCAAAGTCGGTACCTATGATGAAGTGCTCGGCCCCGAACTTCTGTATTTGAGCGGCGACTCCGGCCACTCCGGCCGAGGTTGTGCCTTGGAGCCCCTCGTCCATGGCCCGATATTCAGGCTCAACGTAATAGTGTGTCTTGGGTATGGGAGTGGTGTGCGTATGAGCCGCGAGGAGCTTCTCGATGTAAGCTCCTCCTTCGATAGCCTTCTCTATCTGCTGGTCGGTCATGTTTTCAACAACAGCATTGGAGACCAAGACCTTGGGAATGCCGAACTCCTTCGCGAGTCCGACGAGACGCAAAGCTTCTTCCGGCGACACGTGACCGGTCACCAGGTAGATGTGGGGGTTGGCAGCTATGATCTCAAGGATCTCCTTGAGGTTCTCGTCAGGTTTGCCCATGGGAATACGGATGGCTCTGTCCAGTTCTTCCTTCACGAACTTGGGGTACTTTTCCCTAAGTAAGATCCACTTTCCGTCTTCGTAGCGACCTTCCTTATAGGCTTGATAATAAGTGGAGTGGGCGCCGAAACTCACGAATTTCGCAGTAGAGCCGTAGTGCACCGCGGTTTTCACGGCCCTCGGGTTCATGCCCCCATACACGGTGTTCAGTATGATGCCACCAAAAGTCTGAAAGTCCGGGACTACTCTGTTTACAATCCATGATGTTCCCACAGACATGCAGAAGACGTCCATGTAAACTATGGCCCGCATCCCGGCATCTCTTGCTTGAATGGCGGCTTCCACCGGGTCGACACTTCTGGGGCTGCTTAGAAGGTGGGGGCCTGCATGGACATGGATGTCGATTGCACCCTTCAGAAATTCCTGGCTCTTCTCGCGAGAACGGGACGTTGCCCAACTTGGATCCAGCATCGCGCTCAAAGCGTATCCCTCCATGAAATAGGGAGCCTTCGTGGGTGAAGATCCCCTAATCCGTTTGGTATATGATATACTATATTGGAGGTCTCATCAACAGTGGGTACCACTCGTCGATTACATGCGCCGGAGGTGTCGCCAGCGTGATCCCAGATCTCTTGATCCATGGAGCTACCGTTGTGAAGCCTACAGGGCTCTTCCGAGTCAACGTAGGGATCTCTAGAGGCAAAATCGCCATGCTGTCTTCTCCAAGTGTCGAGATTGAGGCCCGGAGGCGTTTGGACGCCACCGGGATGCTCTTGCTTCCAGGGCTTGTTGATCCGCACGTACATGCCGGATATGGGGAGCCGGAGCGTGAGACGATTACGGCTGTATCCAAGGCGGCAGCGGCCGGCGGTGTCACGACCATAATGGACCAGCCTCTTTCGAAACCGAGCACGGTCACCAGGGAACGGCTGTCCGCCAAGAAAGGCGCTTTCGAGAATGGCAGCGTCGTTGACTTCGCCTTGTGGGGCGGGCTTGTTCCCGGCCATATAGAGGACCTGGGTGACATGATGGAAGAAGGCGCCCAGGCGTTTAAGGCCTTCATGTGTCGTTGTTCCAACTACCCGATGTCTCCGGACGGAGTACTGCTCCGGGGAATGCGTCGACTAGGCGAGTTGGGAGGCCTTGTAGGAGTTCACGCCGAGAACGACACCCTCATACAAGACCTTCTTGATGAGTTCTTGAGGCAAGGAAAACGTGACGAGCGCGCTTTTCTGGACTCGCACCCGGTTTACTCGGAGTTGGAGGCAATAAAGCGGTTCATATTCCTGGGCGAGCTGGTGCCGGCATGTAAGTGTCACCTGCTTCACGTGAGCATCCCAGAGGGAGTCTTGGAGGTGCAAGAGGCCAGACGACGGGGTGTCACAAACATCTCCGTGGAAACATGTCCCCAGTATCTGGCCCTCAACGAAGATGATCTTCTTGAGATAGGGGGAGTCGCCAAATGTGATCCCCCCGTTAGGTCTCGAGAGTCGGTGGAGCGACTTTGGGAGCTCGTGATTGAGGGCGCGGTGGATATGATTGTAAGCGACCATTCGCCTCATCCAACCGAAAAGAAGACCCAGGAGAAGGACTTCGCCTCTGTGCCCGAGGGAGTTACCGGAGTACAGACCCTTTTGCCCGTGGTAGTTACAGAAGGCCTAAAGAGAGGCCTTTCATGGCCCAAACTCGTGTCATTGGTTTCCACCAATCCGGCAAAGAGGTTTGGACTCTACGGTCGGAAAGGGGACATTGAGGTTGGCTTCGATGCAGACTTGGTAGTGTTCAACCCAAGAGAGACGTGGACGCTTCGGGAAGATGACCTGTTCTACGCCAACCGGCATAGTCCTTTTGTGGGAAGGACGTTCACCGGGAAAGTCGTCGAGACCCTGGTCCGTGGCGAGACCGTATATGCTGATGGGCGCATAACTGTGGACCCAGGTTTCGGTCAGTTCCTCAAGATGGAGATGGTTTAACTTGACTAAGATCCTCATCGTAAACCCAAACCGAGACACCGACATGGAAGCGGTTATACTCGCCAATGCGCGAAAATGCGCTCCCCGCGATACGGAAGTTGATGCCAAGAGCGTACCCAGCGCTCCCCTGTTCATAGAAAACTACGTCGACGAGATTGTGGCCGGGACGGGCATGTTGGAGCTCATAGAGAAAGAAGAGGCAAACTACGACGCCTTCATCATTGCGTGCCACAGCGATGTGAACATGGATGCCCTTCGTGAGAAAACCTCGAAACCCGTTATTGGCATAGGACAGGCCTCCCTTCATGTAGCTTCTATGTTGGGCCATAGCTTTTCGGTCATTCAAACGACACGTCATTCGGTCCCCATGAAAGAAGACATGATCAGGAAGTATGGTCTCTGGGAGAGGTGCGCTTCAGTAAGGTCAGTGCCCGGAGACGATCCTACGGTGGAAAACATGATTAAAGCCGCCGGAGAGGCCGTGGAGGAGGATGGCGCTGAAGTCATAGTGTTGGGTTGCGCCGGACTGGCAGGCCAGGAAGGAGTAATACAGGACGCTCTAGGGGTGCCGGTTGTTGACGGTGTTGCTTGCGCCGTGTTTCTCGCTGCCGGTCTGGTGAGATGTGGACTGACGGTCAGCAAGAGGCGGAAGTACAACCCTCAATGACATAGACGCGGAGACTAGATGCTTACGGGTGGTGGAGCACATGTACGACCTCTTACTGCTTAACGCGTGTATTGTAGACGGAACCGGCTCCCGGCCCTACTACGCGGACATCGGGATCGCCGATGGGAGAATCGTCAAGATCGGAACCGTGAAGGACGCGGCAAGGGAAGTGTACGACGTATCCGGCAAGATGGTTACGCCGGGGTTTATCGATATGCACAGTCACAGCGACCTCATCTACTTAGGTGATCGCGTCTCGGGTTCCAAGGTAAGGCAGGGCATCACTACAGAGCTCATAGGTCAAGACGGTTTGGGCGTGGCGCCCGTGGACGACGAAGATAAGTCGCTGATGATGGAACTGACCAATGGACTCCTGGGATACATGCCCGCACACATATGGCAATGGAACGGCTTCGGTGAGTATCTCAAGAGACTGGAAAGCGCCTCGCTTCCGTGCAATTTGGCCGTCCTTGTTTCTCACGGGGCTGCCAGAGTGAAAGCCATGAAAATGGCCAGGAGAAAGCCTAGCGCCGCCGAACTTTCGGTTATGAAGTACCTGGTGGATGAGGCGATGACCGAAGGAGCTTTTGGGCTGTCAACCGGTCTTATATATCCACCTTGCAGCTACTCCGAGCCACATGAGATCACCGAGCTTCTAAAGGTAATCGCCCCTTATTCAGGCATCTATGTGGTTCACCAGCGGGACGAAGGGTACCACTTGGTCCGTTCCTTTGAAGAGGTTTCCGGCGAAGCCAAAGAAGCGGGTGTACACTTGCACATATCCCACCTTCAAGCGTATGGTCGCGTGAACTGGCCGCTCATGGACATCCTCTTGGAGAAGGCAAATGCCCTCATGGCCGAAGGCCAGAAGATTACTTGGGATAGGTACCCGTACATGGCAGGATGTACTGTGCTCACGGCTGTTCTGCCGGATTGGGTGCTCTCAGAAGGTACTCGCGCCCTCATCTCCAACCTGAAAGACCCCGAGTACCGTGAAAGGATACGGCGGGAGTACGATAAAGGGCTGGACGTTTGGAACAACAGGTCGATCTCTGTTGGGTGGGACAACATCGTGGTCTCCGGTGTGAGAAGCGCAAAGAACAAGTGGATGGAACAAAAGGACTGTCTATCCCTTGCAAAGTCTCTCGGAAAAGACCCTGTAGACTTCGTCTGCGATCTGTTGGCAGAGGAGGAGCTGGCGGTCACCATGATCAGCCACTACGGCTCCCCGGACGTACTTGAGAAAGTGTTGTGCCATCCTTCGGCTACTTTGGGAACTGACGGCATCTACTGCGGTTCGCCCCATCCCAGACTGTATGGTAGTTACCCGCGTTTCCTCGAAGACTTTGTCCTGAAGCGCGCAAAGCTGGACTGGCCGACCGCTATTCGCAAGATAACAGGGCACCCTGCGGAGATCCTGGGTCTAAAGGACCGGGGGGTGGTTGGTGAGGGGCTTTGGGCCGATTTGGTTGTAATAGAGCCAGAACGCTTGTCTGACTTGAGCTCTTATGAAGAACCGTCAGTGTACCCAAGCGGTATCGACCTAGTCATCGTCAACGGGAGACTCGTAGTTGGCCCTACTAAGGGCCTCACCGGAGTCTTCCCCGGACAGGTGCTACGCAAATAGGCAGCATTTCAAAACAACAAATACTCAATCTCGGAGGCAATGACAACATGGGTGTTCGTGAGTCTCACAGAGTCAAGGAGCTGACGTTCTCACCGATCCGATCTCTCATGGGAGAGGCCGCCAAAATGGCAGCCCAAGGATTTGACGTGGTCAATCTGGGGATTGGTGAACCTGATTTCGACACGCCTTCTTATATAGTAGAGGCGCTTTCAGAGGCTGCCAAGCGGGGCTCGACTCATCACTATACCGACAACAGGGGAATAGTTGAGCTCAGGAGAGCCATCTCTGAAAGATATGAGCGAGAATTAGGCCTTTCGTACACTACGGATGAGGTTATCTGCACCGTGGGGGCGACGGAAGGAGTCTACCTGGGCATGTCGTCCTTCCTCAATCCAGGAGACGAGGTCTTAATCCCTGACCCTGCGTGGCTTAACTACCTTCAGATGTCCAGGTTCAACGGATGCAAAGCCGTGTTTTACGGTCTCAAGGAAGAAGAAGGGTACCAACCTGATCCCGAAGAGATTGAGAAGAAGATCGGCGACAAGACTCGTATGTTGGTGCTTGTCAACCCGAGTAACCCTACGGGAGGCGTCTTATCCAGGGAAACTCTAGAGGCTTTGGTGAGACTGTGCGTCAAACACGATCTCCTTATTGTGTCCGATGAGACGTATGAGAAGATACGGTATTCCGGAGAACCGCATGCTACCCCGGCACAAATTCCCGGTGGAAGAGAGCGCACGATCATAGTAAACGGTTTTTCAAAAGCTTACGCCATGACAGGCTGGCGACTGGGATACGTTGTGGCGCCCAAGGACCTTATAGATCCTATGGTACGGCTTCACATGTACACGGTCACTCACCCGTCATCAATCGTCCAGTGGGCGGGATTGGCCGCGTTAAAGGGGCCCCAGGAACCGGTCGCCGAGATGGTCCAGACATTCAAGGAGAGACGGGATTTCATGGTAGAGGCGCTAAACACCATGAAGGGCTTGTCTTGCGTCAAGCCGGAAGGAGCGTTCTACCTGTTCCCGAACATCAAGAAGACCAATCTATCCTCTCACGAGTTCTGTCGACGTTTGCTTAGGGAAGCCTATGTGGGCCTTGTTCCCGGCACCGTCTTTGGTGAAGGCGGAGAGGGTTATGTCAGGATATCCTACGCCGCATCTTTGGACAATCTGAAGAAGGCAGCTGAGCGGATGAAGGCGGCCTTGGAGACCTGGTCTTAACATGTTCTTAGCTGAAAGGAGTGCCTCTCGTGAAAAAACGGATCAAGCTCACCTTTGTTGAGGAAGGGGTTTCCGCTATCGCGGAGCTTCTCGAAGACAAAGCACCGAAGACCTGTGAAATGGTGTGGAATGCCTTAGAGGAACCCCTGGAGGGCAAAGTGATCCATGCCATGTGGACCGGCCGGGAGCTTTCTTTTACTCCACCTGCAGGCCGTTTCCCTGAAGACGCCTGGAAACTGCCTCCTGAGAACCAGACCGCGTTTCCCATACCGGGCGACCTTATTTGGAACGGGTATGCTCCGTACCAGTGGCAAGGTGCGCCACATCAGGTCTTAGACCTGGGTATTTTCTACGGCCGGGATAGCAGAATTCTGCTGCCCGTCGGATGGCGCGCAGGGAATCTCTTCGGGACCATCGTGGAGAACCTGGAGGAGTTCGCCAAGGTGGCCGCCAGGTGCCAGTCGGAAGGAGTCAAGCAGATTAGGATCTCGAGAATGCCTTAATCCACTCCACGGTCTTGGCGTCAAGCCGGCGCATAAAGGACCGGAGCATCCTTCCTGCGAGTTCAACGTCATTTGCATCCAAGATCCCTGTATTTGCGTGTATATAGCGGGCGGGAACACCCAAGACCAAACACGGAATCCCAAGGTTGTGGACATGAATGATGCCGGCGTCGTTCCCGCCCCGAGCAGGCACGAGCTGATAAGGAATACCTTCTGCTTCGCACGTATCTATGGCGAAGTCGAGAAGCCTCCGGTTAGGTATCATGGAATCATCAAAAAACACCAGAACCGGGCCCTTTCCCAGCGCGGTAGGAGCGAGTTCTCTGTCGATGCCGGGTTGGTCGCCGGCCAGGATTCCCTCGAGCACGAAAGCGATGTCGGGATTGGTCTTGACTGCAGATGCGCCGGCTCCACGCCGTCCTACTTCCTCTTGAGCGGTCCCCGCAGAGACTACAGTATTAGGATGTTCTCCCAGTCCTGTCAGAGCTTCGATGAGCAGAGCGCATCCGGCTCTGTTGTCCCACGCCTTACCGGCAATCAGAGAGGAATTTGACAGTACACGGGAACGTGCGTTGGGGACCACAAGGTCGCCGGGGCGGATGCCCAGCTCTCTGACGACAGAGGCTCGGCTTGAGGCTCCTATGTCTATGAACATATCTTGGGCTCTAAGTGGCTTTTGGGCATCGGCCTCGCTAAGGAGGTGTGGAGGAACCGTTCCGATCACTCCCCAAACATCGCCCTTTCTCCCACGTACCAAGACCTCCAGCCCCGGTAGGGTGTTTTCTCTCCAGCGCCCAATGCAGCGGAACCTCAGGAAGCCGGTTTCTGTGACGTGGGTTACCATGAAGCCAATCTCATCCATGTGGGCTGCCAGTAGAATGACAGGGCTCTTGGAACTCCCAGTGTCGGTAAGGTAGATGCCGCCCAGGTTATCAAAGTCAACTTGCACATTGGGAGGAGCGTAACGGACAAGGACTTGCCTTACTTCAGATTCGTCACTGGATACTCCGAACGCATCGGCGAGTTCTGCAAGAAGTTCCATGCGGTTTAGCGCGGCCGTCATACGAGTGTCCCTCCATCTTCGGACTTGTGCCATGAACTATATCATACCTTAGGCACCAATGTTTCAATGAAAATATCAGTTTATCGTTATACAGATGTTAATATCAAGCGTCAACAGCGTCTAGGTACACACGATATATAACACACAAAATATTGACGGAGAGATGGTCAGTATCTATAATGCGTACAAGGAGGTGGGGGATAACCAACACGGTGGAGAGGTAAAGACGCAGTTAACCAGGTTAGCTAGAAAGGCCGGGAGGTGCAAAATGGCGATATCCAACGTTTCAGTCGCTTTCACCGTCAGCTTGATCTTTATGACGGTCGTGTCTCTGTATGTTGTATTTAGAGTCAAAAACAGTGATTGGCAGCCGAAAATCCGTAGAATAACTGGTCTTGATCACATCGAAGAAGCTGTTGGCCGCGCGACAGAGATGGGCAAGCCGGTTCACTTCTCTCCGGGTGTCCACGACATCACGGTCCAGACAGCACCCCAAACCTTCGCCGGGTTGGCCATTTTGGGATACGTAGCGCAGCTTTGTGCGAGGCTCGATGTCGAACTGATCTGTACCATCATGAGGCCGAACGTGTATCCCTTGGCCGATGCCATAGTAAGGCAGAAGTACTTGGAAGAGGGTAAGATTGACCGGCACACTGACAGGACAGTCCGCTATCTCGGGGAACACGACCAAGCGTACGCTTACGGTGTTTACGGGATCATGCGTAGAGAGCGGCCCGCTGCAAATATCATGATGGGCGGCTTTGACGGAACTGCCGTAGGTTTTGCTGAAAACGCTGCGATCACCGGCTCGATTTCGGTGGCCGGTACGGCCCAACTACCTCAGATCCCCTTCTTTGTTGCCTCTTGCGACTACACCCTTATAGGTGAAGAGCTCTATGCAGCAGGGGCTTATCTATCCAAAGATCGGGACACTACGGCTTCAATTTGTGGCCAAGATGTGGTTAAGGCGGTCGTAATCGTGCTCTTGCTCATCGGCACGATCACAACGACCTTTGGCAGCAACGCAATACAGGAGCTCCTGCTCCGTTAGGAGGCCAAGAGAAAGGGGAGGTGACTGCCGGTGACTCTCTGGAGAAGAGACATCCCGCTACTAATTACTTTTTTGACCGGCATTATCTACGTCCTTAACAACGTAGGGACCATATCCATTGGTAGTACCACTTTAGGCGAGCTTGTCCAAGATCTTAACGTATGGGTTCTCATAGTCGCCGCCTTTGCCATGGGTGTGGCATCGGTCAACTTGCTACGACTGCACGGAGAAAAAGTCCAACGAAGGCGCGAAGGTTGGGGTTACAGCCTAGTCCTTATAGCCACAATGCTCGGATATATGCTCATTGGAGCTCTAGGGACGACTTACCAGATACCGTTCTTTGCAGATCTGACCAATCTTGTCTACACCAACGTCCAATCACCTCTTGGCGCCACCATGTGGGCCATGGTCGGCTTCTTCATCTGTTCTTCGGCCTACAGAGCCTTTAGGGCCCGAAACGTGGAAGGCACGATCATGCTTGTCGCCGGGATTCTGGTGATGCTCGGAAATGCTCCTATCGGCGAAAGCATATGGGGCGGGTTTCCGGTGCTCAGCAAGTGGCTCTTGGACATCCCAAACACCGCAGGTCAGAGAGCCATTATGATTGGCGCGGCAATCGGCGCGTTCACTACTGCGCTTAGAACGGTTACGGGCATAGACAGACGTTACATGGGAACCATTGAGTGACCCGAGAGGAGGTGCCGTAGTGAATTTCTGGAGTAAGCTACAGTCGATCGACGTTCGGATTATATACATCACCGTATTCGTTACTCTGGCGATACCTCTGCTGATCCCGCTCGGTATTCCTTTGACAGTCGCCGATAACAGCGTCAACATGTATACCTTGATTGAGGATCTACAGCCCGGCGATAGAGTGCTTATGTCCCTGGACTACACGGCACTCGTGGCGCCCGAAGTCCACGCGGGAACAGTAGCCATCTGTCGTCACCTGTTTGAAAAAGGCGTCGGCGTAGCCATGTTCGGCTACATTCCCGAGGGCCCCATGTTTGGCGATATGGCCATCAACCAACTGGCTGATGAGTATGACCTCGTATATGGAAAAGACGTGGTCAATCTCGGTTTCATACCGGGAAGCGAATCGGGTGTAAGAGCATTCGGAGACAACATACTGGAATCTGCCCCCAGGTGTTTCCGCAACCAGGTAACAAAAGACATGCCTATCATGCAGGGCGTCCGCAATGCAGCTGACTTTAAGATGCTGATAGGTATTGGAGACGGCTTGCAGGTCATGGTCCAACAGATACATACAGTCCACGGGACCCCCATATGCGGAGTCAGCACTGCCGCCGGTACCACCGGTCTATGGCCTTATGTCAACTCTGGTCAGATCAAAGCCATGCTTTCTGGTTTGAGAGGCTGCGCAGAGTATGAAATGCTTGTCAACAAGCCCAGCACCGCTGTCGCGAAAATGGACGGGCAGTCTCTTGGGCATCTGGTAATCATCCTGTTCATCGCTGCGGGGAACATTGGCCATTTCGTGACAAAGAAAAACAAATCCGAGGCGAAGCAATGACTCTTGAGACTGTACGTGTGAGGAGGCTGGGATAGATGTCTACAGATCCGTGGGTCTGGATCGCGAGCATAGGAACCATAGGAGTCCTGTCCGGGATTCTGTGGAAGGACAACGTCCTATTTAGGACGGTAGAACACGTTTTTGTCGGGTTGTCTTCGGCCTACTACGTGTTCACGGCCTACAGGAATCTGGTTAACCTGGGCTGGGCTCCATTGAAGGAAGGCAAGATAATACTCGTGATCCCGATGCTTCTGGGCCTTTCGCTGTATACCAGGTTCACAAAGCGGTACGCCTACTTGAGCCGGTGGGGCATGGGCTTTCTTATCGGGGTTGGGTCCGGATTGGCCATGTTCGCCTCAATCAACGCTCAGCTACTCCCCCAGATAAGAGCCAACATGCTGCAGCTCACGTCGCTTAACAATATCATCCTTGTGCTCGGTGTGCTGAGTATCATAGTCTACTTCTTCTTCTCAGTTGAGCAGAAGGGAGCAGTGAAACACGTCTCAAAAATCGGGCGCTACATGATGATGCTCACCTTCGGCGTATCCTTTGGAAACGTAGTCCAAGGCCGTATTTCACTCCTCTTGGGTGTTCTGGAATCGCTGTTGGGCAAATGGTTGGGTCTCATGTCTTGACAAGAAGGAACTGCATTTTTCAGAGACGGGGGCTGTATGAGCTACAGCCTCCGCTCATTGCAAGCCTAGAAGCATGAGCATGACCCCAGGTGATGTCTGGAGGAGGGCGAGATGAACACCAGGGACAACTTCGCTGCTGGGTTGACTGCTGGAGACACGAGGCACCCCCTTGTTATGGGCAGGCACGGCGTTATCTCAAGCGGCCACTTCCTGGCAACCGCGGCCGGATACCACATCCTAAGTTCAGGAGGCTCAGCCATAGATGCCGGAATCGCAGCCGGAGTGGCCCTTAACGTGCTTCTGTTCGATAGAACGAGTTTTGGCGGGGTAGCCCCCATCATTCTTCATGAGGGACCATCTCGAACGACGGTTACCATAGATGGCCTGGGAGTGTGGCCTCGAATGGCGACTCTCGATTACATGCGGAGTCGATGCGGAGACTTCATTCCGGAAGGCATCTTGCGATCAGTTGTTCCCGGAGCGCCTGATGCATGGATGACTGCCCTCTCAAGATTCGGTACGCTGACTCTCTGCGAGGTTCTGGAGCCGGCTATGGAACTGGCACTTAAGGGGGCTCCGGTGTCAGTTCAGGTGGCTTCCGCTCTTAAAGCATACGAACCGAAGCTTGACAAAATGGATCCCGAGGCCAGGCGCATCTTTTTCCCCAACGGTCTGGCCCCTTCCCCGGGAGATGTAATTGTCCAAGAAG
This sequence comes from Candidatus Fermentithermobacillaceae bacterium UBA3951, assembly GCA_002385465.1. Lineage (GTDB taxonomy): Bacteria > Bacillota > Sulfobacillia > Fermentithermobacillales > Fermentithermobacillaceae > UBA3951. Next base: position 8,030 of record DGDN01000083.1, on the reverse strand, counting down.
ACCTTGGATTGACTCTCAAGCGTCTAATGGACGAAGAGGCGAAGGCTCGAAGGCAGGGCCTTTCGAGAGAAGATGCAATACAAAGGGCGCGCGATCTCTTCTACAAAGGCTCTATCGCCGAGGAGGTCGGCGCCTTTCATGAGGAAAACGGCGGGCTCATCCGCTATGAAGACCTCGCTTCATACAGAGCAGAGATATCTCTTCCGCTTTCAAGCACATACAAGGGTTATGAGGTGTATACTTGTGGACCGTGGTGCCAGGGGCCGCTGCTCCTTGAGTTCCTGAACATCCTTGAGAATTTCGACCTTACGAGACTTGAGCACAACGGAACCGAGTATCTTCATTTGCTTCTGGAAGCCATGGATCTGGGATTTGCCGATAGAGAGAACTACTACTCCGATCCGAGACATACTCCTGTGCCGCTTAAGGGTCTCATATCTAAGGAATACGCAAAGGAACAGGCGAAGAGGGTGCGACTGGACCGCGCTTCAGGCAAGATGCCGGAGCCCGGAAATCCGTGGCGATATCAACCTGGAGCCATGCCCGAGGAAGTCCATCCAGTACCGGTAGATGTATCCCGCTACATCCAACGTGACGGGCCGCGCACCACCGACACGACCTACGTTGCGGTCGCCGATGAGAACGGAAACGTTTTCTCGGCGACTCCAAGCGACTCCATATTCCATGGCCCGATAATACCTGGACTGGGGTTCAGTTGTTCGGGGAGGGGTAGTCAGTCGCGTCTTCTGGCGGGCCACCCGGCTGCCCTGGCCCCGGGCAGGCGTCCCCGGTTGACACCCAATCCGGCCTTGGTGATGCTGGATGGAAGGCCCTTACTCGGGTTCGGATGTCCCGGCGGAGATGCTCAGACACAAGGGATGCTCCAGGTTTTCCTCAACATCGTGGATTTCGGTATGAACTTGCAGGAAGCTGTGGAGTCGCCGAGAGTAGTCTCCAAGAACTTCCCTGATTCATTCTCGCCGTTTACCTACAATCCCGGGCGAGTAGATGCTGAATCGCGCATTCACGATCGGGCCCTAAGAGAGCTTCAAGACATGGGGCACGACGTGAGAAAACTTCCGGATTGGGCACCGCAAGTGTCTTCAGTGCATGTGGTCCTCATCAATCCCAGGAACGGCGTTCTGATGGGCGCAGCCGATCCCCGCAGGGAAGGTATGGCCCTGGCGTGGTAGGCGTCTTGTGACTTGCCATCAGTATAGCCACCTGAAGACGGTGCTTGTACGTACGAACATTGGAAGGAGGCCTATAGATGACTGACACAAGGACAGAGTCCCGGGGAAGGGTGCTCACGGGTGTGCACTTTATGCTGGGCAACTATGCTGTCGCAGAAGGGGCTCTGGCAGCAGGCTGTGACTTTTTCGCAGGCTACCCAATAACTCCCGCGAACGAGATATCTGAAAGGATGTCACAGCGACTTCCAGAAGTGGGAGGGGTATTCGTCCAAGGTGAGGACGAGCTGGCTTCAATATACGCCTTAGCAGGGGCGTCTTTAGCGGGAGCCAAGGCGATGACTGCGACGGCCAGCGCGGGTTTCAACTACATGCAGGAAGGCCTCGGGTATTGCTATGCGGTTGAAGCGCCCGTGGTTGTGGTGGATGTGCAACGCTGCCGGGGTGAGAACTTCGCCTCTCAAGCAGATGTGATGCAGATGAGGTGGGGCGCCAGCGGTGACTACGAAGCCATAGTCTTGGCGCCGTCTTCGGTACAAGAACTGTTCGACTACGCGATAAGGGCGTTTAACTTGGCCGAGAAGTACAGAAGCCCCGTTATCGTCATGTCCGAGACAACCCTCGCTCTCATGCGGGAACGGATACTGATCCCGCCTGCTGATGCAATCCCCATAGTGAACCGGAGGAAGGTCACACAGCCTCCGTCTCCCGAGTTCCTGCCATATAAGGCCGAGCCGTCGGGCACACCTGACTGGGCGCCATTAGGATCGGGTTACAACGTCATCTATTCCCTCAACCCTCACGATGAACGAGGCAGGATCGACTGGGACCCCAACGTGTTCGAAGGGCTCTACAAACGGATAACAGGCAAGATCAGGGATAACCGCAAGGACATCTGCTTCACAGAGTCTTTTCACATGGACGATGCGCAGATAGCTCTTGTGACCTACGGGAGCGAAGTAAGACCCGCGATAGACGCTGCGGAATTGGCCAGAGATAAGGGCATTAAGGTGGGCGTCTTGAAGCTCGGGACCGTTTGGCCGGTGCCGGAGGATGAGATCCGTGAGGTTGCTGGCCAGGTGGACGCAATTATCTCTGTAGAGATGAACATGGGCAAGTACGCAGGCGAGGTTGAACGCGTGGTCGGAGGTAGGTGCAGGACGTTCAGAGCGACCAAGAACCGCGGCCTTATCCACTCGCCCGACGAGATCCTGGCCGTAATCGAGGAGGCCCGAAGATGACGATCAACCCAATGAGAAAGTACGTACGACCTCACGGTCTCCCGCATTTCTTCTGCCCGGGTTGCGGGGCTGGCCAAGTGCTTCAGTATTTCACAAGAGCCGCCCATGAACTCAGCCTCAATCTGGACAACATAGTCGCGATCGGTGGGGTTGGCTGTGCGGCCCGCATACCCATATACCTCAATGTTGATGTGCTCCATGGAGTACACGGGCGAACTCTGGCATGGGCGATGGGTATAAAGCTCGCCAAGCCGGAGCTCAAAGTGGTTGTTTTCGCAGGAGACGGAGACGCCGTTTCCATAGGTGGAAACCACTTCATTCACGCTGCTCGAAGAAACCTGGACGTAACCATGATTGTCGTAAACAACCTGAACTTCGCCATGACAGGAGGACAGGTCGCTCCCACGACTCCTTACAGCTCTGTGACCACTACTACTCCGTATGGGAGCGGAGAGCCACCGTTCGACATTTGCCGGCTGGCCGAGACGGCCGGAGCGACCTATGTGGCACGTTGGACGCCCAATAAACCCCTCCAAGCCATTAGATCGATTAAGACGGCCCTTTCCCATAAAGGCTTTTCCGTGGTCGAGATCGTGGCCCAGTGCCCCACTCATTTCGGTAGGTACGCCATCGGCAGCGGCAATCCGGCGGACCTCCTCAAATGGATCGATGAACGGTCGATCACGAAAGTCCAGGCAGAATCGCTAGACCCTTCCGAACGGGAAGGGAAGTTTGTCCTTGGAGAGTTTGTCAACACAGAGCGGCCTGTGTACCGCGGTACTACTCGCTACGAAGTGGAGAGAGCAGAATGAAGCAGCTTAGCATACGGTTTTGCGGCTTTGGAGGTCAAGGGATAGTATTGTCGTCGGTTGTCTTCGGCACTGCTCTGGTGACAAAAGCGGGGCTTTATGCTGTCCAAACGCAGTCGTACGGTTCGGAAGCCCGGGGAGGACAGTGCCAGGCTGAGCTTGTCATCTGGGATAAACCCCTGAACTCGCCGCATGTTGCCATGAAGGACATTCTTGTGGCGATGTCTCAGACCGCTTTGGACAGGTACCTGCCGAGCCTCAAGGAGGACGGGGTCTTGATCATAGATCCAGGCCTCGTAACGGACACCCACGACACCAAGGCCAGAGTGTTCAAGGTGCCCGCAACTGAGACCGCGCAGGCTTTAGGCAGCAGGATATGCGCCAACATGGTGATCCTGGGGTTCCTACAGGCAGCGACGAACATGATGAGCAAAGACGACTTGGCCGAAGTTGTGAAAGAGTCGGTCCCCGCTAGGTTTGTGGATCTGAACCTCCGCGCGCTGGAGGCCGGTAGAGAGATCGCCAAAGGCGTAAATCTGGAGGTCATGGAATCATGAAACTCTTCGAGTTCCAGGCTAAGGAGATTTTCCGCCGCCACGGCATCGCCGTGCCCAACGGTACTCTCATCACGAGGAGAGATGAGGCAGCTTCGCTTGGACCTCCTCTGGTCCTAAAGGCTCAAGCGCTCACAGGGGGACGCGGAAAGGCCGGGGGCGTCGTGATATGGGATGGCAGCGAGGATGTTGTAACCCTTGTTGAGCGCCTGCTCGCCCTGGAGATCAGGGGGGAGAAGGTCAGGGCCGTGTTGGCGGAGGAGAAGGCCAATATCCTCCATGAGTACTACATTTCCATAACCGTCAGGGGTACGACGGCTACTCCGGTTCTTGTGGCGAGCGAAGAAGGCGGAGTGGAAATCGAGAGCGTAGCCAAAGAGACGCCGGAGAAAATCGTGACCATTGAGATAGACCCGCTTACGGGTCCAAAGCAATACCAAGTTCGCGCCCTAGCCAAAGGTATGGGCGTGAGCGACACGAGGGATCTCCAAAAGGTGGTCGATGGTCTCTGGTCGGTCTTCACCGCATGCGACGCAACCCTTGTTGAGGTGAACCCGCTGGTTGCCACCCCAGAGGGGTTTGTGGCCCTGGACGGAAAGATGGTTCTCGACGACAAGGCCGCTTTTCGTCGCGGGGAGCTTTTGTCCGAACTAAAGGCTGAGCAGACAAAACGCCTGGACGTATCCCTAGAAGAGGTGCGCTCAGACACAATCACCTATGTGCCGCTTGACGGCACAGTAGGGCTCATATCCGACGGAGCCGGCACAGGGATGCTGACCATTGACCTCATCCGCGACGAAGGTGGCGTGGCCGCCGACTTCTGCGAGATGGGCGGATTTACCAGCCCCCAAGTTATCTATGACGCTATGAGTATGGTTCTTGCCGACGAAAAGGTGCGGAGCCTCCTGGTCGTATTGATCGGCGGGTTCAACCGGATGGATGAAATGGCAGAAGGGATCATCCGCTACTATGAGGAGCACAAGCCGGACATCCCCATCTTCGTGAGGATGTGCGGCACTATGGAAGAGGTAGGCATCGAGATGATGAGGCAGGCGGGCTTTTCAACTTACGACGACCTCTTGACCGCCGTGAGGGCTGCGGTAACCAGAGCGGCAGGAGGGAGTGACGACTGATGGCCATCCTAGTGGGAAAAGACACGCAGGTTCTGGTGCAGGGTATTACCGGCAGGTCAGGTTCACTGCAAACCAAGGTCATGAAGGAATACGGGACCAAGATTGTGGCAGGCGTTACGCCCGGCAAAGGCGGGCTCACTGTAGAAGGAGTACCCGTATATGACTCCATATCTCAAGCGTGCAAAGAGCACCGCATCGATGCCGCCATCAGCTTCGTCCCCGCGCCGCTCGCCAAGGATGCCGCTTTTGAGATCATAGACAGCGGCATCAAGTTCTTTGTCATAACGACCGAGGGCATTCCGGACCACGACGTGATGGAGATTGTAACGTACGCCCGGCTTCACAACGCGCGGATGCTTGGGCCGGGTAGCGCGGGTATCATATCTCCCGGAAAGTGCAAGCTCGGAGCTCATCCCCCGAGGATGTACCGGGAAGGCTCCGTAGGTCTAGTCTCAAAGAGCGGCGCCCTTTCATACGAAGTAGGCAAGACCCTCACTGAAGCCGGCATAGGCCAATCGACCGTCTTGGCCATCGGTGGAGGACCTGTATGGGGGTTCACCCAAAAAGAAGCCGTAGCTCTTTTTCAAGATGACCCGGAAACTGAGGTCATTGTGGTCTTAGGGGAAATAGGCGGCACCATGGAAGAAGAAGTTGCCCGGTTCGTGAAGGCCAGCGTGACGAAGCCGGTTGTGGCGATGATCGTGGGCCGGGCGGCTCCTCAGGGCAAGTCCTTGGGCCACGCGGGCGCTATTATCGAGGGCACCAAAGGTACCGCGCAGGCCAAGATTCAGGCTCTTAGAGACGCCGGAGCGAAGATTGCGCGAACGCCCGCGGAGATCGTGGAAATCATACGCAGGCTGAGAGGTGGACAACTTGGCGATCTACATTGATGGAAGGATCTGCAAAGGCTGTGGCCTATGCGTTTACTATTGCCCACGCGACGTGTTTGTTATGGGCAAAACGCTAAATGAGAAAGGGTTTACCCTTCCCGAGGTAGGGTTTCCCGAGAGGTGCGTAGAATGCAAAATGTGCGAGATAAACTGCCCTGACCTCGCGATCTACGTAAGCCGCTCTCGTTCAAGCGATACCGAGAAGGCCGGCTGAGGTGGTTTCCACCCGGCAGTTTCAAACCCGCCAAAGAGGTAAAATGCCTCTTTAGACGTAAGGTGTGACTTTTCTAACGGAGGGGTGCTGTGGCTAGGGCTCCGATATCGATGATGTACAGCGCTCCTGGAGGGCGATCTTCCCGGAGAGCGGCTACATTGCTCGCCCTGGCACTCCTCTTTCTCCTTGCGCTGCTTTCCACGGGAGCTTCGTCAATGACGGTCATGCTTAGAGTGGCATTTCAGCCTGACCTACCCCCGTACCAGTTTGTTGATGCGTATGGAAGAGCTGCGGGCGCTCACATAGACATACTCAACAGCATAGCAAGGCGCTACAATATGCAGGTTGAATACGTTCCCATGAACAGCAACACCGCCTGCCTGGAAGCGCTCAAATCTGAGCAAGTTGACGCTGTATTGGGTATTCACAATGGTGTTCGTCATGACGACAGCGTGCGCCTAACGACCGTCATCTCTCAGTCGCAAGTTAGCATTGTAGCACCGTCTGTAAGAGCTCGGGAGATAAGAGAGAACCTCGGTTCGGGTTACTACCACACCGCTTTCGAGAACGGCCTTGTGGAGTACATGTCGCTCAGGAACTTCCGGAATCTCTACGCCCTGGTTGCGCCACACCAGCGCCAGACCTTAAGGTTCTTGCTTGACGGAAGAGTAGACTTGATAGTTGGCGTCAAGAACAGTCTGGTCTATCAGATCGAGCAGGCCGGTTTGGAGCGAGACTACACGATCATCAACAACTACCTGGTGCCGATTGAGTACTCCGTGGCTGTCAGGGCCAAAGATAGTGCTCTCCTTTACCAGCTGAACAGCGGGATAAACCAAATAAGGCTGAGCGGCGAATATGAGGAGATACACGAGAAATGGATCCGGCCTGAGGTGGCACGGTTTCGCGAGATTATGGAGAAGGCAGGATATGTTGGGGCCGCGCTAATGTGTGTGGCCGGGGTTGTTCTCTTGATAAACTTGCGCGTCAACTTCGTGCTCAAGAAACAGATTGATTTGAGGACGCGAGAACTGAGAGAAGCGAACCGGCGGCTTGAGCAACAAATCATTGAGATGAGGCTGTTGCCGAATAGG
>DGDN01000083.1:391-713 GCA_002385465.1 Candidatus Fermentithermobacillaceae bacterium UBA3951 | reverse complement strand
GAACGAACTCCGGAACCAAATCGTTGAAGATAACCCGAACGGGATCATTGTGTTCAACACAGACTTTGTGATCACTGCCTGCAACCACAATGCTTGCGAGATCATAGGGGCAAAGACCCCGCCTATCGGGCAGAGCATATTCGAAGTTGAACTCCTGCGCTCTCTCATAGAGGCTAAGAAAGAACAGTGGTTTTCTCCGGACGCCGAACTCAATATGGATGACCTTACAACCAGGGATAAGAACGGAGAGACCGTCATTTACCGCTGCGACATAAGGCGCCTTTACCATTCCGAAGGCGGTATCAGAGGCATCATATTATCC
>DGDN01000083.1:0-251 GCA_002385465.1 Candidatus Fermentithermobacillaceae bacterium UBA3951 | reverse complement strand
ATCAGAGGCATCATATTATCCATTAAGAATGTCACCAGAGAGCGGAAAAACCGCGAGCTTTTCTATGAACGCGAGCGTAACCGCGCCCTTAACCAGATGGTCGCGGGCATCGCCCACGAGATCCGCAATCCGCTTACGTCCATAAAGGCCTTCGTTGAGCTAATCCCCAAGAAGAAAGACAGCCCGCAGTTCCTGGACGAGATGGCGCGCTATCTTCCGGACGAACTGGATCGCATCAACAGCATGGTCAG
>DGDN01000043.1:77024-93186 GCA_002385465.1 Candidatus Fermentithermobacillaceae bacterium UBA3951 | reverse complement strand
ATCCGGATACCACCGAGATCTTCTTTTTTTTTTAATGCGGCGGCGACCGCTGAGTTCTACACTCTCCTCTTCGTCGGCAGCGTCAGATGTGTATAAGAGACAGACTACGAGATCACTGATCGTGCGTACAATACGATGGCCAATCTCCGGGTGCTTTTTTACCACTCTCCACTCCTCGGGGGTGAGGAGGTCTGGTTTAAGCAGGATATGGCTGGGAATGCCTATCTTACCTACGTCGTGGAGAGAGGCGAGGAGCGCGAGTTCGTCCAGCTCGCTCTGGCTCATCCCGAGTTCTTTGCCTACCGCCAAGGCCAGTTCCCTTATCCTGTCGCAGTGTTCTTTTGTCTCTTGACTTAGCTCAAGGAGCGAGTGTTCGAGAGAGGACAAGAGAGAATGCCGGGAGCTCCGGCGTTCCCGGATCTTGTGGAGGTACATAAGGTCCTCGGCCTTCTTGATGAGCTCCCTGATGGAGACGCTCGTGTCGGTTCTCGTCGCGTGGCCGAGCGAGATGCTGACCTCGATGCCGTTATCTAAGGAGCGACAGTTTTTCAGGATCTTGCTGCAAGCGTTGGCGGCGTCTTGTTCATCCGCACCGGGCATTATCATCACGAACTCGTCGCCGCCCCATCTTATGACCACGTCCTGTTCCCGGCAGGCTGCCTTAAGAGCCTTGGCCGCAGTCACTATCACCCGGTCACCCTCGGCATGGCCCAGGCGGTCGTTAATCAGCTTGAGACCGTTGAGGTCGCCCATAATCACGCTTAGTACAGGCTTGCTCGCAATTGCCGCAAGAAGCTTGCTCTCGAAGTACGTCCTGTTGTGGACGCGCGTCAGGGAGTCGTGATAGGTGAGGTATTCCATCCGCCGCTCGGCTTGTACACGCCTATGGTAGGTGGCCAGTATCCCTGAGATTGTGACAAGGAGCCCGATTTCGTTTGCAGACCACGCGTGGACTTTACGGGCACCGACGCTTAGGAGGCCAATAAGCCTGCCTTGCAGCAGAATGGGCACTGAGGCAAACGCCTTGATGCCTCCTTCGGAGAGCATCTTTACCTCTTGAAGGGCGGATTTCGTGTGTTCACTGAGTTCTCTCGCCAGTATGCACTGGCCGCTCATCAAGGTGTCGTACCAATCCCCGAGCCGGGTTAGATCGAACCCACGGAATTGTTGCGTGTGGACCGGGCCCTCTTGGTCGCTCCATTCGTGAATCCGCGAAATGGTCTTCTCGTGCTTAAGTTCCAACACGGAGCAATAGCTCAGGTTCAAGGCGCCTGCAACTATCTCGAGAACGTCACTAAGCTCTTCCGACTCTTTGGAGACAAGTATCTTTGCGACTTCCGCTATACAGCTCTCGAAGAAGGCCGTTTGACGCAGGACCGATTCCGTTCTCTTCCGCTCTGAGACGTCAATCATGAGAGTGGCAAACTGCATTTTTCCGGGGGAGAACACCGTATAGCCAAAGTGCTTATCCAGGTCTTCGATGAACGCTTCAAACCTCATTATTTGTCCCGTCATGGCGACGGTGACAAATCTTTCGATGAGGTCCTCGCCCAGTCGCGGGAATAGTGACCTTCCGGTTTTTCCCACAACCTGTTCTCTCTTGAGGCCGGTTATCTCCTCAAACGCAGGGTTAACATCAAGATAGCGGTAGTCTACCGGGTTCCCCTCTTCATCGAAAACGAGTTCCCTAACAGCAAGGCCCTCTCCGAGCTGGTCAAATACCGTCCGGTACATAGACTCCGCGCTGCGGAACTGGTCCAGCTCCCTAGAGAGCTGCGCGTCTTTTTCGATCTTGGACCTGTAGAGAAGTATTGAACACAAGAGACCAAAAGCAACGGCACAACGTGAGTAGATCTCCGGCAAAGGCGGTCTCAGGATTTGATCTATAATGGTTCCGTCTGATAGAAGAACGGCGTGAACCAGCGCGTCAAAGACCCAGAATGCAGCTATGACGGCCGCCAGGCGGAGGTAAGATCTCACTGATTCCAGACTCCTCTAGTGTATGGTGCTTCGGTTGAATCATCGTTAACAAAGCGAAATGTCGCAATTTGGCGAAATAAAATAACAAACGGCACAGTTGGATCGGAAAACGGTGGTTCAGCTATCGAGATAAGTGCAGTAGTCTGAGTAATCGTCACCTGCCGGTTCGGAGACTCTATGTACAGGGATTTCATCGCCCGCTGTCGATTGGTGCGCCGGGTGCAGCCGGTAGGTAAATGCCGGCCGGCCGACCTGCCCGTAGGTGATCTCCTTTCGAACAACCCCGGTATCCGTTAGGTAAGTAAGGTAATGTCCGGCAGTGATGTCCGAAAAACCGAGGGCATCTGCGAGGTCTTTGCGCGATATGGGGCCGGGATGCTTCTCCAAGTAGTTGCAGACTCGGAGCAGGGTCAGCCAGTTGATGCCTTTCGGAAGAGAGCGGGTAAGAGACGACGGCGGAGACTGTCGACTGAGGTTTTCGACCGCGAGCACACGGTCTACCAGAGAGTCCATTGCCTCTTGGTTTGACTTACTTGCTGACCCATTGTCCCGGTCTCCGTGCAACTCTGTTTGCATCTTCTCAAGGTCGAGCCATTCGGAGCCTAAGTCTGGGAAGTAGACTATGTGGTGCAGCGCTAAGACGAGACGTTTACCGCGTTCGATCATGTAATCTATGTGTGCTTTAGTAAACTCCTTTGGAGACCGGGACAAAGCCGTAAGGGCGCCGATCGGCATAGACATCAGTGTCAGCGGAACACAAGCGTGGCTCTGGAACCCTTGTGCCTGTAGAGCAGACCCTGATGGGCAGATGAGATGGCACCTAAAGCCTGACTCAACGATGGGTTCCCCTTGGATGGCGCACTTGGCCGTATCGTCTTGTCTAGGGACCAAAGTCAAGCTCAGTTTCGTTTCGGTGTGCACATTTACCTCATCCTTAAGGACGATGGCCGAACCGTCGGTCAAATGAAGCATTGCGGCAGAGACGTCAAGGCGCCGACATAGGTTTAGCAAAGTATTCCTAGTTAGCCTTCCGAGATATGGAGCATCAGATATCATTAGAAAGCGGACCAGCTCTTTACCGCAGATCATAGCTGTTCCCACCCAAGCGCATACTTCCTTCTCTTTCCTTTCTATGTATGTTCAAGCATAACCTATATGCAGAATTGTGTCATTAGGTTGGAGTCTTAGGAAACCTAAGAAACAGAGCGGTTCTTCTTGTCGCTTTCTGAGGACCCTGGAAAGAACTGCGCAATTGCGTTTCACACACTTGGGTAACACTTGATTTCACAATCTTGGGGTTTTTCCTCGGCTTTCGAGCGATAAGAGAAAGATTCTTGTTATATTTCGCAAACGCTGTCGGATGCTCAGTAATAAGGCGATCATGAGCTTTTGGTGTTGTTGATTACAGAGGGAGTGCTTTGCGTTGGCCGTCGTGAGAGCCGTACATACCTTACAGAGTCATTTGGATGCGTCGGGGCAGGGATATATGGGAGGTGTGACACTGTCTCCCAGGTGCCTTGTGGGAGTGGCGGACATGAAGACGGCACACGACCCCCGGGTCTCGATTGTGACTCACTCTCTGGGGTCGTGCGTCGCTGTGGCCGTCTGTGACCCGGTTTCTTCGGTTGGAGGCATCCTGCATTTTCAGCTGCCTTCTTCTGAGCAGAACGAGGAAAAGGCTGCGCGGAATCCTTTCATGTTTGCCGATACTGGAATCCCTCTTCTGATGGCAAGGGCGTGCTCTGAGGGAGGATGCAAGGAGCGCCTTAGAGTGAAACTGGTAGGAGGCGCCAACATTATGGATAAACAGGGATTCTTCAATATTGGGAAGCGCAACTACACTGAGGCGAGGAAGATATTGTGGAGGCTGGGCTACTCCATTACCGCAGAGGATGTAGGCGGGGAATCCTGGCGGACAATAGAGCTGCGAGTTGGAAGCGGTCGGTTAATGGTTAAGAACAACGTCAGGGAATACACGATATAGGGGCTACGCAACATGGAAGGCGCGGAAGGCAATCGAGTGAGATTTCAGCCTTTCAAGCCTCCCCTTGTCAAACGGTAGACTAACACATTCGCCAAAGCGCTCTTAGGTACTCCGAGGCACCACGAACAGCGGCTGGATATCAAGTGACTATCCAGACGGGCCGGCGCTCCTTGACTGCCTGTCACGTTCCTGTTTCAATCATGAGTGAAACAAACATGAAACGAGGTTCCCCTAATGTCAGATATCGCCTTCATCGCCCCTTACCGGGGCTTGGCTGAATTAGCCGAGAGGGTTGCCGGCGGCCAGATCGACATACGCACCGGCCGCATCAAGGTAGGGGTTAGGCTTGCTAAGGACGCTGTGGCCAGAGGCGCCAAAATCGTGATCAGCAGGGGCATCACTGCGTGGCTCATAGGTGGTTCCCAGTTGGGTGTGCCCGTCATCGACATCCCCATCACCGGCTATGACCTACTGCGCGGCTATTTCCAAGCACGAAGGCTCGGTCAACCGGTAGGGATCCTCGATGTACCCGAGGTACTGAGCGGGGTTTCAACGCTCGAAGAGATCCTGGGAGAAAGCATCATAAAGGTGCCGCTCCTAAACCAGGCGCAAGTAGAGCAAGGGATCATAAAGCTCAAAGAGCTGGGCGCAAGAGTGGTCATGGGCAAGATCGCCATGGCCAAACTGGCCGAGAAGCGGGGGATGAGAGGCGTCATCATCGAGTCCGGCGAGGAGGCCGTCAGGCAGGCGCTCGCCGAAGCCAGACGTATGCTCGAGTTCATGAAGATTGACAGGCAGAGTGCCGAGAGGATCAAGGCGATAGTCGACTGTTCGTACGACGGAGTCATAGCCGTCGATAGCGAAGGAGCTATCACCGTTTTCAATGCGGTGGCTGAGAGGATCACCGGGATCAGCGCTCTTCAAGCGATCGGGCGCGATGCTGCGAGCCTGTTTCCCGCCTCCCGTGTGAACGTCGTCTTGGAGACCGGACAGAATGCCCTTGGAGCAATACATGAGCTGGGAGCTGCACGGGTTGCCGCAAATTACGTCCCGGTGCTGGTGGACGGGAAGGTACAGGGCGCGGTCCTTACGTTCCAGGAAGTCGGGGAAGTGCAGGAGACTGAAAGGAAGATAAGAGTCCAGGGCGCTGCAAAGGGCCACGTGGCCAAGTACGGTTTCAGCGACATCACCGGCTCTAGCGCTATTCTGGAGCAGACGCTGGAGAAGGCTAAGAAGTTTGCCGCAGTAAGCTCCACAGTCTTGATCCAAGGCGAGACGGGCGTGGGAAAAGAAAGGCTCGCCAGCGCCATACACCGCGCAAGCGAATACAGGCGAGGTCCTTTTGTGGCCGTGAACTGCGCCGCGCTTCCGGAGAGCCTTCTTGAGAGCGAGCTCTTCGGCTATGTCGAAGGTGCGTTTACCGGGGCTAGGAAGGGCGGCAAGCCGGGGCTCTTCGAGCTTGCTCACGGCGGCTCCATTTTCCTTGACGAGATAAGCGAGATGTCCGAACGACTGCAAGCGAGGGTCCTGAGGGTCATCCAAGAACACGAAGTGATGCGGCTTGGGGACGACAGGGTAATCCCGGTGGACGTTCGGGTCATCGCGGCAACCAACAAGGACCTCTGGGAACTGGTCAAGGCACGGCGATTCAGGCCCGACCTCTACTACCGTCTCAATGTGCTCAATATCGTTTTGCCGCCACTTAGGCAAAGGAAAGAGGACATCCCGGGACTCGCCGACAGTTTCGTGCGAAGCTTTGCCCGCCGTTTTAGGAAGGTCATATACGGATTGGCGCAGGAAGCCTTGCAGGCGCTTCTCGATTATGATTGGCCGGGAAACATAAGGGAGCTCCAGAACGTTATTGAGAGGGCTTGCATCCTGACGGACTCTCCGGTGATAAGCCGAGGCCTCACCGTCGAGTGTATGCGGACGGTTTTCCTGGGTGAGACCCCTAGCTCTGCCGGGGCGGAAGCCCGCGAGAAAGCGCGGCGGACGAGGGGGAAATCGGTAGACAAAGCCGCCATACTAGAGGCCCTTGCCAAGACGGGGCAAAACCGCACTGAGGCTGCCAAACTCCTCGGCATTGGAAGGACAACCCTCTGGCGCAAACTTAAGAACTGAGTGTTTCACTTAGGGATCGTGAAACACTCTCCTCTCGAATGGTCCTGTCAAGATCACTCGAATCCCGTGCTTGCGACTTGGCTAACCTACCTTGGGCAGGCATGTTTCGTTTCGCGATGGCTCGCCACACCGTGGCGTGCGTAATGGCACGGATCTTGCTAAGGTTCACCTATGAGTAGGTTTTCTTAGGAAGGATGTTCGAACGTGAATCGGCTGTATGAGTACCTCTCGAGGGCGGCAGGCGCAGGGGGAATAACGCCCGGAGAGGAACTGGAGATCAAGGTAGACCTTGCCGTGGCCCATGACGGGTCAGGGCCCGCAGTTGTTGACAGGGCGCTCGAGATGGGTCTCGGAGGTGTTTTTGACCCTCGAAAGGTCCTGTTCTTCTTCGATCACTGCATCCCGGCGCCGTCTGTGAAGGCCAGGGAGAACCACCTCAAGATCTTGCAGTTCTGCAAACAGCGCGGCATCAAGGTATATCACCACGGGGAAGGGGTTATCCACCAGGTCATCCTTGAGGAGCACAGGTTAGCTCCTGGCTCCATCCTCGTAGGAGCCGACGGGCACGTGGCGACAGCGGGAGCTTACGGAGTCATCGCTTTCTCCGTGACTCCGGTACAGTTTGTAGAAGTAATGCGTTCGGGCGTCCATAGAGTCAGGGTTCCTGAAGTCGTAGAAGTGGAAATAGGCGGGGAGATACGTCCTCCCACCACCGGCCGGGATGTGGCCATCCACCTCTTGGGCACCTTCGGGCAGCAAGAGCTCAAAGGGAAGGCGGTGGTGCTGCGGGGAAGCGCAATTGAGAAGGCTTCTTTCGATGACCGGCTCGCCATAGCGAACCTCATGGCCGAAACGGGGGCTGTGACTTGCCTCGTCGCCTGCGAGGGTCCGCTGGGTGAGGCTCACCATACATACAAGTTTGACGCCGGCGAAATTCCGCCTTCTGTCTTGCTTCCACCTGCCCCCGTGGCGGGCGAGCATGCCGGTAGCCCTTCGAGGGAAACCGGTCCGGTGGCGGTGCCGCTCACCGACGTAGCCGGGACGCCCGTCACTCAGGTCATTATAGGGGCGTGCTCTGCTGGGCGATTGAGCGACCTCAAAGTCGTGGCCGACATATTGCGCGGAAGGCGGGTAGCCGACGGCGTGACGTGCGTAGTAATCCCCGGGTCCAAGAAGATCGCCAACGAAGCCGACCGGCTAGGCATTTCGGCCGCCATCCGTAATAGCGGTGCAATATTGGTGAACCCGGGTTGCGGGACTTGTTACGGGGCGCATCAAGGCGTCCTTGCAAGTGGGGATGTGGCCGTTTCGACGACCACCAAGAACGCGCCGGGCCGCATGGGCGACCCCGGGGCGGCAGTCTACCTGGCGTCGCCTGTTACCGCGGCTTGGGCGGCGGTCCGGGGAGCGCTGGCTGTCGAGTAAGAAAGTGCAACGAGGGCGCCTCGTCCGGGACGTGAGGCGCCAAGCGATGGAGGTTGGAGGGATAGAGATGACTGACCGGCGGGTGTTCTTGCAGATCCCGGGTCCGACCAACGTGCCCCCGAGGATCCTTCAAGCCATGAACAGGCCGCTCGTGAACCACCGCGGGCCGGAATTCGAGGCGCTCATTAAGGAGTGCCTGGCGGGGCTCAAGAAGGTCTTGAAGACGAAGAGCGATGTGCTCATATTCCCCGGTTCGGGAAGCGGCGGGCTTGAGGCCGCCATTGTAAACACTCTGTCGCCCGGCGACAAGGTGCTCTCAGTTCAACACGGAGTATTCAGCGAGCGGTTTGGAAGTATCGCTGCGGCCCACGGCGCCGATGTCGAGAAGCTCGAAGTCGAGTGGGGCAGGGCTTTTGACCCTGGCATAGTGCTCGAGCGCCTCGCTAAGGACACCCACGGGAGCATTAAGGCGGTTCTGGTATCACATAACGAGACTTCTACCTGCGTAATTAACGATGTAGGGTCCATCGGGAGGGGGATGGCGGAGCTCAAGCATCCGGGGCTCCTAATGGTTGATGCAGTGAGCTCTCTGGCCATGGCCGACCTTGAGACCGATGCTTGGAACATCGACATCGTCATCTCAGCGTCTCAGAAGGGTCTCATGCTGCCTCCGGGCCTGGCCATCCTCAGCGTCAGCGAGAAGGCCTGGGAGGCTTACAAGACTGCCAAGATGGCAAGGTGGTTCTGGGACTTTAGGCGGATGGTCGACGCCCAGAAGCAAGGCAGGGTGCCCTATACCATCCCGACTTCGCTCCTTTTCGGGTTGCGGGAGGCACTCTGCATGATCGAGGCGGAAGGCTTGGAGAACGTGTTTGCCAGGCACGCCCGACTCGCAAGGGGAGTTAGGGCTGCCGTGAGGGAGATGGGCCTCGAGGTCCTCCCGCCGGAGGAGGAAGCATCGCCTACGGTGACGGGGGTCAAGATCCCGGCCGGTATTGAATGGGCGAGCCTAAACGCCGCGCTCCTCGAGAAGGGCATTGTGATGGGAGGTGGTTTGGCGAAGCTGCAAGGCCGGATATTCAGGTTGGGTCACATGGGTTGGATCTTTGAGACCGAGCTTTTGGGCATCCTTTCAGTGCTGGAATCCGGGCTTGCCGGGCTCGGTTACAAGGTTGAGGCAGGTTCCGCAGTCAAAGGTTTCACGCGTGCAACGGAAATCTGATCGCAGGGAGGGACAAAGGTGGATCTAGCGGTCATTTCCCTCGTGGCTCTGGTAATCGCGGTTGTCGTTAGCATAGTCACGAACAGGAACATCGGTACTCTTGCGCTTGGGTTGTCGCTTGTGGTCGGGCACTACCTCGGCGGTATGAAGGTTGCCGATATCATCAAGGGCTACCCTACCAGCCTCTTTATCACGCTGGCCGGGGTCACCTACTTGTTCGGACTGGCTCAAGTTAACGGGACTCTCGAGAAAATAACCAGGTATGCGATAAAAAGTGTTCGCGGTAGAGTGGCCCTGCTTCCCATCGTACTCTTTTTCACTGCATTCATACTGGCTTCAATCGGTCCGGGTCACATTGCCATATCGGCTCTCCTCGCATCACCCGTCATGCTGCTTGCGGAGGAAGTCGGTATTTCTCCGCTCCTCATGGCCTTGGTGGTCGGTAATGGGGCGCAGGCGGGGGCCATGTCTCCCATCGCTCCGACGGGTGTCATCGCCAAAGGGATCCTTGACGGGATGGGACTCACGGACGTCAGCGTAGTCCTCTGGATGAACATGCTGGCAACGCACGTGGCCGTTTCACTCTTGGCCTACATCCTCTACGGAGGGCTCAAGCTTTGGAAGAAAAGCGGAACCGCCGAGAGCGAAGCCTTGGCCAATATCCAGGTTGAGGCGTTCGACCGGAACCAGAAACTTACAATCGCAGGTATCTTCGTGCTTATTCTCGCTGTCATTATCTTTAGGGTTGATGTCGGTCTCGGGGCGTTCGCCATCGGTGCGCTCCTATCGCTCCTCAAAGTGGCGGATGAAGGCAAGGCGATCAAGGCGATGCCTTGGGGTACCATCCTCATGGTTACGGGTGTTACGGTGCTGGTCACCTTGATGTCAAAGATTGGCGGAATGGATCTATTCGCGGACATCATGGCCAGGTTCTCCACGCCGTATACCGTGACGCTTGTGGTGGGCTTCATCGCGGCCCTCATCTCGGCGTACGCGAGCACCTCCGGCGTCATCCTGCCGGCGTTCTTGCCGCTGGCGCCGACGCTCCTTGAAAAGGTCGGTTCTACGGAACTCCTGGCGCTCGTCTCGACCATCGTGGTAGCCGGTCACCTTACCGACCTGAGCCCCCTTTCCACCACGGGAGCGGTGTTTATTGCCCAGGCAGGGCCGAAGACAGACAAGACGAAGCTGTTCAGAGACATGCTCATCTGGGGCCTGTCTATGTCGGTCGTGGGAGCAGTTGTGAGCTGGCTGTTCTTCACAGTGCTCAAGGTGCCGTGATGAAGGTAACACAGTATCTTCAGGTCCAGGGAACGGTGTAATAGCGAACAGCCTACCGACTAGCGACTGTCCGTGGCTGTGGGCCATGCCGGAGCCCCTTCGGGACATCCTCCAAGAGCCATGCGCAGGAAGGAGCCCGAGGGGCTCCTTAAGTGTTGAAATTGCGGACCTATGACTTCGTGACAGCTGGTTCACGCAGCGTTTTCAACGCTCGTTAACGTCTTTCGGGTTATGTTCTGTGACTGCTCGGTCTTACCAGCCTATCCTGAAGGATCGTCCAATTTCCTCCGCCTAGTCTCATTGAACGACCGATTTGGCCGGTATGTCCGAGGTAACCATCGGTTTTTCCGGTTTGTTACGGATGGCTATTCGGTTTCATCGGTCTATTGCAGGCGGTCGGCCGATTCCTTCGGGGTTTCACGGACGATGGTCCGACTTGGTCGACCTATCAGAAGATGATCGCTTGGTTTTCTCGGTCTATCGAAGAGAAGGGTCGGATTTGGTCGACCCATCGGAAGATGATCGCTTGGTTTTCTCGGTCTATCGAAAAGAACGGTCCGATTTGGTCGGTGCATCCGTGACGCTCATCCGATTTCAGCGGCACACAGAGGATAACCCCTATGCGGTTGTTCAAAGTGTGGAACCCTAGACTGGCACTCAGAGTCAAATCATGTAAGGTTAGTATGGAATAACCCTCCAGGGATGAATTGAACCCGATACTGCAACAGCATCTTGCCAAGAGACAGACACCCCATCCCAAGTATGAGGATCGGAGGTGGTTTGCCATGGTGAGTAGTAGCATGCCGGTGAGGAGGCGCCGGTTCCTCATACGGGTCATTACGATACTGCTCATTACTTGTGCCGCATGCGCACCTAAGCCGGATGAGACGAGTATCTCACTCGTATGGGAGATTGAGGTGCCCGGGCCTGTGCAGCTCTGGTGGGTCGGTGATAACGGGGAAGCATGGATCCGCCGCCGGCCAGAACTTGCTGCTGGGGTCCTGGACCCGCTAAGACACATCGACTCTCGCGGCCAGACGATAAAAGAGGTGGACTGGGCTGGGACTGAGGCGCGCTACGATATCCTTTCGCCCGAGCTATCCCGGCCTCTGGAGGGGGGATGGGTGGCCGTTGACCATGCGATAGGGTATGTTACAAGAGCTCACGAGTCAGGATATTCCAGCTGGAGAATTGCTTTTGAATCGTTAGTGAAGCTCATAGATGAAAAGGGAGAGACCCGTTGGGAGACTCAGGGGCCGGCCAACGCTTCTCTTCACTACGTGGATGAATCCATCATTATATGTCAAGGGAAAGACCCGAGTATCTTGGATGAGGTTACTCTGGAAAGGCGAGGTCCGCAATACGATTCTCTGGTGAATGAGAAGTACGAAGCAAGAGACAACCGGATAGTCGTTCTTGATACGAAGACAGGCTCCGAGAGGTCGAGTTTCGATATCCCCAACACGCAATTCCCAGACGAGCTTATTGCCGCCGGGATGATCACCGGAGATGGGCCTGAGGGCAAGAGACTGCTTTCGGCACTTGAGTACCGGGAAGATGCGATCTCGAAGATCATCTATTACGACCTGGAAGACGGCTCGATCAAGCATTCGGTGGATCTGAGGGGGATCTTGCCCGACAAGCGGGTGGAAGACGTCCATCACTACCGGGAAGGCTTGGTGGCCCTTTCTGATGACGGTTCGGTATCCGTCTTGACCCTTGAGGGACGGGTCCTATGGACAAAGAGAGGGTTGAGTATCTCCGGTGTTGTCTGTTCTACTGCCGAGGGCCTCCTTATGGTCGAATACTTTCCCAGTTGGGAAGTGCGCACATCGTCAGTCGCAGTGTTTGATACGAAGGGCGATGTGATCCTGCATGTTGGTGGGCTACGCAGAGTCGCGCTCGCCGGCGCTTCTCCGCGGGCTTTTGCCCTTAGTAGCAGCGGCAGGACCGGTGAAGACGCGCTATACGTCTTTGACTTGTCAGGAGGGACCGCCAAGGTCTCGAGGGCTCTCCTCCCAGAGGTAGAATTGTACAGGGTGTCTCCCTCGGGGACGTATGTATTAGCGCAGCATTCGTCTCCCGAAGGAGGAGTGAAGGTGGCCACGTACAAACTGGAGGACCGGTAACAGCGGGGTAGAGGGTCGCATGGGGAATGAGATTCGAAAAACCGTCGAGGATGAACCGAACCCGGCACTGCGGCAGCGTCCTGCTAAGAGACCGACCCCATCCTTTGAAACCTGAGGAGAGGAGGTCCACTTGGAATGGTTAAGAGTATCTCCACGGCCAGGGTGTGGTTTCTCGTGTGGGTCGTTGCGGTCTTCTCGGTTGTCTCAGCCGCATGTACACCTAAGCCGGTTGAAACGACCCTGTCGCCTGTGTGGGAGATTACGGTACCAGCCAAAATGCCTCTCTGGTTGGCCGAAGCCAGGGATAACGGAGATGCATGGATAAGGCGCGCGACTGAACACGGGATTGTTTATCCGCTGGAAATCATTGATGCTCAAGGCAAAAAGGCCGGGGAACTTGATTTGTTTCAGATTCCTGGTCGATATGGCACGCTCGAGCCTCTCCTGCATTGGCCACTGGAAAAGGGGTGGCTTGCTCTCGACCAGGCTGAAGGATTCGTTCCTAAAGATCGCGGGTCGTGGTACCAAGGCCAGCGAATTAGGTTCGAATCGCTTCTGAAGCTCATAGACCGCCAAGGTAGGACGGTTTGGGAAACTCCGGGGCCTGCCAGCATTGGAATCGCACACGTGGATGAGTCTTTAGTTGTTTGCTACGGCAAGGACCCACGCTTGTTAGAAGGAATCGCTTCGGCTGATGGGTATAGGGGTCTGGAATATGCCTCCGAAGTGGCCGAGAGGTATGAGGCGGCCGAAACCAGGGTAGAGGTGCTTGACACCAAGACCGGCTCCACGCTTTCTGTTTTCGACATACCGAACGCGCAGCGCCCGGAAGACATTATTGACGGCGCCTCAATAGCGATAGAGGGGTCCGGTAGTGAGAGATTGCTCATGGCCCTCGAGCACCAGGATGACGCGATCACAGGAATCGTCTATTACGATCTGAATGACGGCGCAATCAGGCAGTCTCTGAACTTGCGAGATATCTTGCCCGACAAGCGGCTGAGAGATGTGCGCCACTACGTGGAAGGCATAGTGGCTCTTTCTGATGATGGTTCTGTATCGGTTGTAACCCGGGAGGGACGGGTCTTATGGACGGAGACGCTCAGGGGGTCAACTTCAGGGGAGGTTTCTTCCAGAGTAGCGGGCTCCACTCCCGAAGGCCTGTTTATGGTCGTGTACACTCCGGGTTATTCGGGCCAAAGGAACATAAGAGCGTCGCTCACCGTGTTTGATGCCGCCGGTGAAACGCTTTTTCATGTTGATGAACTGGAGAAGGTGATTCAGGAATACGATGATCCGCTGGTATTAGCGCTTTCCCGCAGTGAGAGACCGGGTCTAAATGAGTTGTACGTATTCAAACTGTCCGGAGGAACTGTTAACACACAAAGGGCCCTGCTTCCAGAGGTGATATCTTGTAGCGTGTCTCCTTCTGGGAAGTACGTGTTAGCGAGACACAGGTCCACCCAAGGAATTAGGCTGGCCATGTACCGGATCACGGGATAGAGGGCTCTTGTCAGTTTGGGTTGGCAAGAGAATCTACAAAAGTTAATACCGAGGGTCTTTAACCGGCCTTAAGTCGTCATTATTACTCTGAAGTAGGAACAGATCAATGTGGCTTCGGTAGACAAGATTGTGATTGTGGTGAGCCACGAGGTTCCGGAAGGCCTTGATATGCGAAACGCCGAGGTTGTCCGCATTCTCAGGGATGGAAACAGAGTAGTCATAGCTAACCCGAGCTAGTGTCCACTCAGCGCCAGCGCTTCAGTTCGGCACGCAGAAAAGGAATCATCTTGCTGCTACACGAATAATCCCTTGAGTGACAAAGCATTAGCGGCTGCGCCCTACGCCACATCATCGAATTCATCCCGCAGGTATCCCCTATTCGTCAGTGCTTGTTTGCAGGAGGCGATGCCATGCCACCGGCATATGTGATTACCGATGTCGGCAGTACCACAACTAAGGCCCTCCTCATAGGGCCGGAGGGGAAAGAAGCGCGCCTCATCGGGAGGGCCGAGGCCCCTACGACCGTGGAGAAACCGTTTGAAGATGTTACTGTAGGGGTGAGGAGCGCCCTCCGCAAGCTCGCAGAGATAGTCGGGTGCGAACTCGTGTCCGAAGTATGCAGGAAGGCGGGTGAAGGGGCACGCAGGCAATACCGGTACCTTTCCACTTCCAGCGCGGGAGGCGGCCTCCAGATACTTGTCTACGGATTGACTAAGAGCGTCACCGCCGACAGCGCCCGCCGGGCAGCCCTGGGAGGCGGGGCGATCCTCTTGGATGTCATGGCGACCGATGACGGCAGGCAAGGTTTTGTGAAAATGGATGCCGTCCGAAGCTGCAGACCCGACATGGTGCTAATTGCGGGAGGTCTGGATGGCGGCAACACCCAGTATGTTCTCGAGGTCTGTGACGTCCTAAACGCCGCCAAGCCTAGTCCTCGTTTCGGAAGCGGTTTCCGGATCCCGGTGATATACGCGGGAAACAAAGATGCGGCCGATACCGTGAGGGATACTCTTTCAGACCTCTACGACCTCACGGTAGTGGATAACCTGCGTCCCGCTCTTCACAGAGAAGTACTTGGACCGGCGAGAAGAGCCATCCACGAGCTCTTCATGTCACACGTAATGCAGCAAGCACCGGGCTACGGAGAACTGATCACTTGGGTTGATGAGGACATACTTCCCACCCCGGCTGCCGTCGGGTGCATCATGGAACTCGTCGCGGATCGCCAAGGCATGAACATACTCGGCATAGACATTGGGGGCGCGACCACCGACGTGTTCTCGGTCATTAACGGCACGTTCTTCCGCTCGGTGAGCGCCAACCTCGGAATGAGTTACTCCTCGGGCAACGTCCTCGTTGAAGCAGGTCTAGAGAACATAGTAAGGTGGCTATCGTTTAACGTGTCTCCCTACCGGGTTGCGGACCGGATTTTGACCAAACTGATCCACCCGACAACGCTTCCCGCCAGCCAGGAAGACCTTCAGATCGAACAGGCGCTGGCCACGGAGGCGATAAGGCTCGCGTTCTCTCAGCATAAAGAGGTGGCCGTTCTCCTCCCGAAAGACGCATCTTTCACCACCAGCCGGTACTTCGCCGAAGGGCGCGCCGGAACTCAGGATAAGGTGTCCGAAGCGGTTGACGTCTCCGAAATAGGCCTCTTCATAGGTTCTGGTGGCGTGCTTTCCCACGCCCCGAGACGGAACCAGGCAGCACTCATGCTTCTCAACGCCTTGCAGCCTGAAGGAAGAACGTTCCTCGCCGTTGACAGCGTGTTCATGATGCCGCACCTGGGCGTGCTCTCCAGTGTGGACCCCGAGGCTGCGCTCAATGTCCTTGAGAGGGACTGCCTTGTCCCGCTGGGCCCGGTCATTGCGCCGGCAGTGGTTGGGACTCCGGGGCAACCGGCGGTTTCGGTGAGCCTTACCGCCAAGGGGGAGAGGGTGACTGCGCTTGTGAACTCAGGAGACATACGGGTGATCCCCCTGCCGCAAGGGGAGAAGGCCAAAGTGGAGGTAGAGCCCCTTGGCCAGACGCGCTTCAAGGGGATGAGGCGCCTTGAGTTCGACTCCACAGGCGGGACCGTGGGAGTCATAGTCGATGCCAGGGGCCGGCCTATACGATTGCCGGAAGACGCTGACGAAAGGGCGCAAGCGAATGCCAAGTGGGCTACTCAGATCGGGGCCTATGACCTAGTGGGAGATGCGGCGAAGGCAGGTGACCGGGAGTGAAACCGGAACGTCTCACATATTTCCGTCAGATCCCTGCGTCGACCCGCATCGTTGTCTCGAGAGGAGACCGCGTCGAGCCGGAGACTGTCGTTGCTAAGATTGAGGCATTGCCCGGAAGGATGGCAAGGGTGAACGTCTCTTCGACGCTCGGTATCGAGCGTCGTGACCTTCCCAATCGAATGGTCAAGAAGGTGGGGGACCACGTCAAAGCAGGCGAAACGCTTGCCGCCAGGTCTGAGTTCTTCGATAGGCGCGCCGCGAGATGTCCGGTGGACGGCGTGATCTCCGC
>DGDN01000043.1:1598-76862 GCA_002385465.1 Candidatus Fermentithermobacillaceae bacterium UBA3951 | reverse complement strand
TGGGTCCGGTCACAGTCCACGCCGCCCGCGAGCTGCGGATACCTCCCGCCGAACTGCAGTGGCACCGCGCGCCCGGTGTGAAAGAGGGGGCCCTCATTGCCAAAGGGCAGGTCTTGGCCGCCCGTGACCGCGATCTACCCCGACACAAGATGGTGACTTCCCCGATCTACGGGAGAATCCGGGAGATCGATTATTAGGCAGGCACCATAACCATCATCCCGGTATTCCCATCGCCGGATGTGAAGGCGTACATCCGGGGCCGGGTCACGGCCGTGATCCCGGACACCGGTGTTGAGATAGAAGGCCAAGGCGTGAGGCTGGAGGGCGTATGGGGACTGGGAAGAGAAGCGTTTGGGCCTCTCCGTACGCTCCGCGGGGACCTGGAAGCGCAGGTCCAAGTAGAGGAGGGGTCTATCCTTGCCGTCCAGGGAACCGCCTCGCATGAAGCCCTGCTCTCGGCGAAGGGTTCAGGGGCCATTGGCGTCATCTTGGGATATATGCCTTCTGAGACCGTCCTGTCGCTGGTCGGGAGTAACGCAAACCTCGGCATCACCGGAGACAATGACGTGCCGTTCCCGATTGTGGTAATGGAAGGTTTTCATCCCGTTCCGATGCGGGAAGAGGTTTTCTCTCAGCTCATGAAATACGAGGGCAAGAAGGTGTCCATAAGGGGAGTCACCCATATCAGGGCAGGAGTGATCCGACCTGAGGTTATCCTCCACTCGACCGGTGAAGGGGAGGAAGTGATGTAATGGCTTGGGGCGACAGTGGGGTAGTTCTGTCAGCGCTGAGGGCCGAGATAGATTACCTCGAGAAAGACGGTCCATTCACACGCTGGCGGCTCTGCACCAACTTTACCAGCGCTCAAGGTATCCTGGATCGTTTTGGGGAGTGGCCGGATAACCTCCTGGAAGTCGAGGAACTGGACCCGCTTTATAAGGGTGAGTTCAAGGACGCTGTCCCTGGCCTTGCTGCCCCTGAGGGCGACAGTATCCGGCCCTTGTTTCCTTATCTAGACGAAGAAGAGGCAAGAAACATTGCGAAAGTGTACGAGGCGGCCAAAGCCCGGGTGTATCCTGAGTTTGCCTTTTTCTTAGAAAAGGCGAAGTCGGAGCCCTTCTGCGGCGCGGAAGGGATGCTCTTGCCTGTCCAAACGCTCCTCGTCTTCTTCATGAGAGAGCGTGAGCGGGAAACGGGCATTTGGGACATGAGGACACCTGAGCAGCGCCTTGGAACGGTTTTTGCCTTGGGGTCTCACATCACGGGGATGTTCTCGAGGGTGAGCGCTCTTGTTGCCGGAAAGGGCATGCGGCTGTGCTTGCCCTGGGGAGGAGCCTACGGGGAGTACTGCAAGATCCTCCCGGTACTGGAGAACCCCTACGCCGGCTGGATCCTGAGGACGGCCGATGAGGAGCTGAACGTCCTCATGGCGGGGCTGGTTGCCCGTCCGTTGGTGCTCCTCGAGCTCATAGACCCGTCCAGACTGCTGGTCCGCCGCGGTCAAGCTCGCCTCAACGTGGACGCCTTGCCGGCTTCGTCGGTTAACCCTTACCTGCCGGCACTTGACTCTGCCATGAAGAAGGTCAGCATCGCAGCATCCCAATGCACAGACGCCCTGCTTCAGCTTTGGAGGACCGGACGGTACTCCTATCTTGAGGGCCCTGGAGACTACTTGGAAATGAGCTACTCCGTGCTGCTCGGACTCCTCTTTTCCTGGGCGATGGAGGACGGCCTGCTCAGGCGCCCGCCCGTGTTCGTGCCGTGGGGCGACGAGACGGTCCCGAAGAAGCCTTTCTTGGATACCGTCCTTCGCAGAAAAACAAGGTATTACGGCCTATGCATGCTTCGTGATGCCGGCTCGCTTTGGGACGCCCTTACCAATCGACTAGGGGGTAACTGCCTTGAGTGATGGACGGCAGGACCGGCACGTACCACGTTTACCTGCTCCCGTGACAGCCACATCTAGGGCTACCGCTTCACCCGACAGAGCTCGACTCCTTCCGGATCATAGGCCACGAAATAGGTCACACGATCCTCTGCGGCTAGGACATCCATGTACGCGATCCAGAAGGGGCCATACATTGTGGCTTCAATAGACCGACCTTTGCTGGTCTCACAAACCACCCTAACGGCTCTTTCGTCGGGAACATATCCGATCCACGGGAGGTGCGCTTCTTCGTAATCTGCGCCAAAGGCGTCCAATAACGTGGTAATGCCCGAGTTTTCAATGGCACCGGAAGCACCTCTGAGTGGCTTGCCGGACGTCGAGTATATCCCGAGGAAGAAACAATCGATTGGACCCGTTTTGCTGAGCCCTGTATAGGTGGCTCCGGTGATTACCTCTCCATCCTCTTCCACGCATACTCTCCACTCGACGTCGGTGGCCCACGGTATCCTGTCGTAGAAGTGGTTGAGGACATAGTTGGGGATGTCGCTGGGCTCCCTCACTGGTGGCACTCCTTGCGCAATGACGAACGGCGGGTTCTGATACAGTTGAGTCGCGCCGGAGGAGTGGCCCGTGGTCTTTAAGACCTTCTCGCTCCGGCTCACCGCTTCTTCGGCCACCAGGTAGAACTGCCCGTACATCTTGGCCTCAAGAGTCCGCCCTTCGCTGGTCTCCAGAACCACCTTCCGGACTTCAGGGTCTCCTGCGATCCCAGTTGCGATAAGGAGCAGCTTCTTTTCGCCCGAGGGCATATCTACCTCTCTTACGGAGAAACTGCTCGCGTCGAAGTCCGGGTCGTCGATACTGGCCAAAGCCCCGTAGAGTTCTTTCGGGGCCTCTCCCTTCGCTCCCGGCTCGAAAGCCATGAGGAAGTACCATTCTTTGTCGTTTCCCAGACGGTCTTTGGCCTTGAATGTCGCCCCAACAACCGTCCTGGCCTCTTCTTCCGTATACACCAGCCACCTGAGGTCAGAGGGTTCGGTCTTGAGAGCCGTGAAGTGAGGGTGGGATAGGAAGTGCTGGACTATCTCGTCGGGGACTCCCATATCGCCCCTTGCTGAAGGCCGTCTTCTTGAGAAGGCGCTACAACCTGACAGAAGGTTCACCGCGACGAAGACGGCGATCAGGCTCCTGGCGAGGCTCTTTCGTTTCATTCGGGCATCACCCCTACCGGTACTTCCGGGCAGAACCTACGGACTGGTGCGGGTGCTTGTGGGTTCGGTGTAGAGTATCTAAGAGAGGTGTGATGGACCGGTTCTCCCATATATGAGACGCGCAAGGTAGAAAAATGGTTCACTCCAGGCAGACCTTTTAGAGCAAACCGTACTCCTAGGAAGCACGTTCACCATGGCAAAGATGGAATCCTGTTAAAATCGAATGAGAACCAGGAAACCGGGGTGCACATCATGTCTACAAGAGAAGGCTCCTACTCTCCGCCTGAAGGCGGATTCCGCACTTTTGTGCTGCTCTGGGCATTTCAGTCGCTAGCCGCTTTCGGCTTCCAGATCACCGCCTTCGCCATTACGGTTTGGCTCACCACCGGGCTCTACCCGGGACCCGAGCAGAAAGCCTTGCTTGCCGCCGCGCTCTCTATGGCAGGCTTGGCATTTGGTCTGCCGAACGTACTGGTCCTTTTGCCGGAATCCTTGTCGACAGGACAGATAGGAAGACCGTGATATTCTGGGCCAACGTCGGGTCCGGCCTCGTGAGCTTATCCCTTGCCGTGGTCCTTTCGATGGGCGCTTTGCGGCTCTGGATTGTCGTTGCTGCCATGGTCCTATACGGTTCGCTCCAGTGCCTCCATACATCCGCGTTTGAAACGTCTTACGCCATGCTCGTCCGTCCGAGCGAGCTCCCTAGGGCAAACGGCATGATGCAGACCGTGATGTCCATCGCCGGCATACTCTCTCCGGGCATTGCGGCCGGACTCATGGCCCTGCCCGGAGTGCTTGACAAGTCCCCCAACCAAACGTGGGTTGCGCGGCTTTTGGCCCGAGTCCCGAATGGCGCAGTGCTTCCAGTCGCGGTGGACGCCCTGGTCGTGTTCATAGCCGCAGGGAGCCTGCTATTCCTAAGAATACCCTCGCCGCGCGCTTCTACCGAAAAAGGTAGACCGAGTTTGGTCGCAGACATCAGAGAAGGGATGGCTTTCATCGGAAGGCGGCGCGGGCTCCTCTGGCTCCTGGCTACCTTTGCCGTCATGAACTTCTGTTCCGCCCCCGCGGGAGTGCTGCGCCCTATGATTGTCCGCGACAACCTTGCCGCTGACTACGCAGGGCTGGGTCTGTCCTACGAGGGCGTTCTCGCTCTCATGACTTCGGCGGGCTCCATTGGCGGCGTGATCGGCGGGTTCGCGGTGACAGCGTGGGGAGGGCTTAGGCGGAAAAGAGTCTACGGTGTGCTCGTCCCCCTCGTAATCTCCGGGCTGGCCCAGGTCGTGTTTGGGCTCTCAAGCGGCATCTATGTCTCTGTAGGCGCCATTGCCCTCAACATGTTCCTCGTACCTTTTGCCAACTCACATTCCCAGTCCATTTGGCAGACGGTGACGCCCCACGAGATGCAGGGCCGCGTTTTCGCCGTCCGGAGAGTAGCCGCCCAGTTTACCTCGCCGTTAGGTACTGCCCTTTCAGGTGCGTTGGGAGCGGTTGACCCCGGGCTTGCCGTTGCCTTGTGCGGCGCGGTCGCGGCCGCGGTCTCCCTACTTCAGTTCGTCAACCGGAAGGTGACCACGCTGGAGGATGACGTGCCGGCACCGGCTCCGAAGGAAGCCGCCTCTTGACCGGGTGTCCCCGACTTAACAACTAGAGAGGATTTCGGAGGCGCGAGGTGCAAGAGTTTCCAGGCGAAAGGGGGTTCCGTGATGCCTACTCAGGCACCGCACGAAGTGACCAGATACATATCTCATACCAGGATTACGGATCCCGGGAGTATGTCCGCAGCGTATGAAGGTCTGCCTGAAGATATTCCCGGTCTCGTTGAGGTTATCCAGGGCATTTTTCTCCACATACACTGGGCCCAGAGATATGGCGTGACTCCTAGCGAGGAGCAGAAGGGACACGTCCAAGCCAGGCTTGTCTCCCGCATCTTTGAGATAGTGATGGATCTGGATTCCTCGCCACTTACTGTCCTGAGGCCCCTGGAAAAGCGGTTCTACGGCAACTGCCGCGATTATTCCGTCCTCCTCTCATCAATCCTGCGCAGCCGGGGCGTTCCCGCAAGGGCCAGGTGCGGCTTTGGGACTTATTTCTGGCCGGGCCAGTATGAAGACCACTGGGTGTGCGAGTACTGGAACGGGGAGCGTTGGGTGGTCGTGGACGCGCAGCTGGATGAGCTTCAGCGAAGTCAGCTGAAGGTTGACTTCAACACCCTGGACATGCCGAAGGGCCGTTTCGTAAACGCCTCCGAAGCATGGCTTAGATGCCGCGAGCAGGGAGAAGACCCGGATAAATTCGGCATCTTCGACATGCGCGGTTTCTGGTTTATAAGGGGCAACCTTCTGCGCGAACTTGCCGCACTTAACGATGCCGAGATGCTCCCATGGGACGTCTGGGGGCTCATGAATGACGAAGCTTCTCATGGGGATAAACAGAGCGACTATGAACAGCTCGTCCGCGCAGAACGACACACCTTGCTTGACAGGGTGGCCCGGGCGCTCTTTGAAGACGATGACGAAAGGATCCTGAGTCTCTACCGCGATGAACCCGGTCTGTCCGTGCCTAGAGAGATGATCGTGGCCGGACTGTAGCAGTACTGCGGTAAGGACGCTCTAACACATGGAGAGGACGGGGTAGCGGTGTACGACATTATCCTTAAGGGCGGAACCATTGTGGACGGAACCGGACGGCCGGCTCGCGTGGCCGACCTGGCAATATCAAATGGCAGGATAGCGCTGATAGCCCGGGACATAAGGGACGAACTGGCCGAGATAGTGGATGTATCGGGCCTAGTAGTAGCTCCTGGTTTCATCGATATCCACTCTCATTCCGACGACTCCTTCTTCAAGGAAGGGAGCACTCAAAGCAAGATCTACCAGGGGGTGACCACTGAGGTCGCCGGCCAGTGCGGAAGTTCGCCTTTGCCGCGCAGAGAAGACCAGGCCAGGGACGCTACGGATGGTGAGACCGCTTCGTTTACTGCTCCCTCAATGGAAGCCTTCATTGAACGTATCGAAAGAGAAAACCGGAAGATGTCGACAAACCTCATGTTGCTTATCGGCCACGGTTCCGTAAGGAGCGCAGCCATAGGAAGCGAGAACCGTAAAGTATCCGAGTCAGAGCTGGAGCTCATGAAGTCGATGGTCGATGCGGCCATGCGCTCGGGGGCATGGGGACTCTCGCTCGGGTTGGGCTATGCTCCTGGAGTCTCATCGAACCAGCATGAGCTCAACGAGCTGGGTTCTGTCGTCGCTAAGTACGGCGGAATCGTGACATCTCACATGAGAAACCAGGGCGCCCGCACTCCGGAGTCACTCGAAGAGATGTTTGGCATCCACAGGTACTCGGGAGTGAAAGTCCACATAGCCCACTACAAAGTGTCGGGCAAGGCCAACTGGGGGCGGGCAGCAGAGTTCGCCGAGTGGATCCACGATGCTAAACGGAAGGGCATCAAAGTGTCTGTGGATGTCTACCCATATCGAGCGTCTTCATCGGGCATCACCAACTGCTGGCCGAGCTGGGCCATACAGGGGGGCCGCGAGAGGGCCGTTGAACGCACCTACAACCATGAAAGGCCGGCTCTCCTTGAGGCGCTAAACGAGAGATTTGCGACTCCGGAGGATGGAGACAGCCTGTACGTGGTCACCACCCACGGCAAGTTCCCCATGGCCGACGGCAAGACCATTGGAGTTATTGCCCGTACCCTTGGTGTTTCCATGGCGGAAGCCGTCCTGGAGGTCACGAGGCAGACCGGCGCCAGAGCCACGTGTGTCTCGTTCTCGATGTGCGATGACGATGTAATGACTATGCTCGCGCAGGACGATTTCGCCATAGGGTCTGATGGGCGAGGTTTTTCGATGGACCCCGCTGAGTGCGAAGGGAAGCCGCATCCGCGTAACTTCGGCACTTTCCCGAGGTTCCTGCGCCTTGCAAGGGAAAAGGGTTTTTGTTCTCTAGAAACAGCGGTTCACAGGATGACCGGTCTCTCCAAAGAGATCATGGGGATCCCTGATAGGGGTATCCTTGAGCAGGGTTACATTGCAAACATCACCGTCTTTGACCCAAAAACCGTCTCCGACAATGGTTCCTTCGATGATCCAATACGGAAGAACACGGGTATCCACCACGTGCTATTGGGTGGCCGGTTCGCGCTCCAGAGCGGCGAACAGACTCCTCTCCGGCTTGGGAAGTTCATTCTAAGGCGGTGACGGCTGTCTTTGGGAATGGAAGCCGGGGGTGCTGCTCTGGCGTTATCTTGCTTGAAAGGGTGATTTGAGTGGAGTACCGTGGCGTGCCGAGGAGTTCTGATTACGAGAGGAAGATCCTCCCCCTGAGAGAACAGGCAAGAGTGACCGATGGCTGGCTGCGCCAGAGGCTGGAAACGGTGCTTCCTGCTGTGATGGCCAGAGAAGGCTTCGACATGTGGATCATTATCTGCCGGGAGTACAATGAGGACCCCGTGCTCCTCACCTTGTTGCCCGCAACGAGCATGTCAGCAAGGCGCAGGACAATGCTCGTCCTGAGCCGCAATGAGTCGGGCGCCGTCGACCGCTTTATGCTCTCCCGTTCAGGAGGCCGGCGGGGCGACCTGTATGAGGGCGTTTGGAATGAGGACTCGGAAGACCAGTGGCAAGCTCTTGCCCGGGTCGTGCGCGAACGCGATCCGAAGAGCATAGGCATCAACATCTCCGAAACGTTTGCGTTCGGTGACGGCCTAAGCCATACCGAGTACCGGCTCCTTTCGGAAGCGCTTGGCGAGAAGTACATGTCCAGGGCGAGAGGGGCGGAGCGGTTGGCGGTAGGCTGGCTTGAGCACCGGACCGAGGCCGAGATTGCGGCCTATCCGGGCATTGTGCAGATAGCTCACGGGATCGTGGCGGAAGCTTTCTCCAGCAGGGTCGTCCACCCCGGGATCACCACCGCCAATGACATCGGCTGGTGGATGCGGCAGCGCATGTCCGATATGGGCCTAAGGGCGTGGTTCCATTCCAACGTAGATGTTCAACGGAAGGGAGAGCCACACGTAAGCCCGGATGACCCTATTGTCCCCGGCGACCTCCTCCACTGCGACATGGGGTTCATCTACTTGGGTCTCGCTACTGACGTCCAGCAGCTTGCCTACGTGCTTAAGCCAGGCGAAACCGACGCGCCTCCCGGGCTCAAGGCCGTTCTCGCGGCCGGAAACCGCCTGCAAGACATCCACGCGGGTGAGTTCGTTGAGGGAAGGAAAGGCAACGAGATACTGGCCGCAACCCTTGAGAAGGCGGTGGCCGAGGGCCTAGCTCCTTGCGTCTATTCCCATCCCTTGGGCTTCCACGGACACGGAGCGGGGCCTACCATAGGACTTTACGACCACCAGGAGGGAGTTCCGGGCAGAGGGGATTACGAGCTGCGCGAAAACACGTGCTATGCCATGGAACTCAACGTGAAGGTGCCGGTCCCCGAGTGGGACGGGCAGGTCGTAACCGCCGCCCTGGAGGAGGACATAGTGTTCACAGGCGGAAAAGTCAGGTTCCTGGACGGAAGGCAGAAGGCGTTCCACCTCATACGGTAACGAAGGGAACGATATCACCCCGATCTCTCGATATACACTGAGAAAAAGGGGCTTTTCCTTACCGAAAAGTTTGCGAATAAGAGGGTATGCAGCCCCTATGACAAATAAGGAAGTAGGGACCTGGGCGAAAGGCGCTAAGCGCCTGGCAATGAAGCAGAAGATATCCAAGGTGACTGGGGGGCGGTAACATGCGAAGAAGGAGACTCGGCAACACGGGTATCGAAGTTACGGAGCTCTGCTTTGGGGTGCTTCCCATGGGGCCCAACCAGCGCGGCCTACCTCCGGAGGAAGGCGGCCGCCTTATCAGAAAGGCCATTGAGCGCGGCGTCAACTTTCTCGATACTGCGCAATCTTACGGGACCTATCCTCACATAAGGGCTGCTTTGGACAGCCTGCCGGATAGGGGCCGGGACGTTGTCATCTCAACCAAGTCCGCGGCCAAGACTTACGAGGAAATGGCTGCGGCCGTCCTTGAGGCAAGGCGGGCCCTCGGCAGGGATGTAATTGACATTTTCCTCCTCCACGCCGCGCGAGTGGACGCATCGGTATTTGACGAGAGAAAAGGCGCCTATGAGTGCCTCTTGGACATGAAATCCAAGGGAATTGTGCGGGCCGTGGGAATATCCACCCACTCTGTGCAGGTTGTAGGGAAGGCCACGGAGGTAGACGGGATCGACATCGTGTTTCCCATCATCAACGTGCGGGGGATGGGCATCCTACACGGGACACGAGACGATATGGTCCAGGCCATCAAGAGGGCGGCAAGTGCCGGGAGGGGGCTCTTTGCCATGAAGGCGCTCGCGGGAGGCAACCTCCTTTCAGACATCGAAGGCGCTTTCGCCTACGTGAGGGCTTTGGAAGGGATCTCTGCCGTGGCCGTCGGAATGGTGGACGAAGAAGAACTCGAGGTCAACCTGGCTATTTTCAACGGCCGGCCGGTGCCTTTGAAAACACGGGTCGCGAACACAAAAGAGCTCGTCATCCAAGCGTTCTGTATAGGCTGCGGTAAGTGCGTGGAAACCTGCCCGAACATGGCCATGGAAGTGGTTGACGGAATGGCGAGAAACGACAAGTCCAAGTGCATTCTCTGCGGGTACTGCGCGCCTGTTTGTCCTCAGTTTGCGATCAGGTTGGTTTAGAGTGGAGATTCACGTGGGAAAAGATCGGTGCCATGCCTACCGGACACCCGGATATGGTAGAATTCATTATTAATCATCGCGCTAGAAGACCCAACGGGAGAGGTCAATAGCACCGGGGGGATAGAAAAATGTGGCGCCTTAAGGGCGTGGTGGCCCGCATTAAGTCTGACCTTGGCATGTCTCCTCTTGAGCACCCTTCCGACCGGATTGAGAGGAACATCCGCGTAAATATATACCACGGCATCTGTTCCATCTTGGCCGTAAACATGGCCGCGCCCTTCATGGGCATTTTCGCCGTCAAACTGGGGGCATCAGAGTACCAGGTGGGTCTCCTTTCCTCTGGACCTGCCCTGGTGAGCCTCTTGTCCATGATCCCCGGCGGAAGGTTCATGGATAAGAGGGCCCGCAAGAAAAGGGCCATCTCGGTTTTCATAATGCTCCAGCGCGTCTTCTATCTTTTCATAGCAGCCATCCCCTTCTTTGTGCCCGACCGGCGCGCTCACCTGTTGGTGCTGGCAGTGACGGCCATGAACATCCCTGCCTCCATAGCCAACATAGGGTGGCAGGCGTTCATCTCGAAAGTGGTGCCTGCGGAGAGAAGAGCCGAAGCATTCGCCGCGAGAAACCGTCTCATGAACCTAACGGGGACGATAGTGGTCCTCGTAGCCGGTCGCCTCATTGACATAGCCGGCTTTCCCGTCGGCTACCAGATTTTCTTCGCGGGTGCTTTCGTGTTGTCGCTTCTTGAGATCTGGGTGCTCGGGAAGGTCGACGAAACGGTGGACGAACCGGAAGGGAACGTTGAGACCAGTGCCGCTGGTGGTGGGGCCGCCGCAGCGGCGGCCGGAAATTCCGGTCACGATGATGGCGCCGGCTCCAAGGGGCTCTTGCGCAGATTGAGGGTTCCGGACCCTTTTCTCCGGTACACCTTGGCATCGGTGTTTTTCTACCTGGCCCTCCAGGCACCCTGGCCCCTCTTCACCCTGTACCAGGTTAAGGTGCTTGGAGCCAACAACACTTGGGTGAGCCTCTTGAACCTAACCAATACCAGTGGGTCGCTCCTTGGGTACGGTTTTTGGGCAAGGCAGTGCAGGAAACGGGGAAACCTCAGCACTCTCGCAATAGCCAGCGCAGGTATTTTCGCCATCCCGCTGGTTTACGCGTTTTCCAAGAGCCTCCTCACCATCGTCTGCTTCAACCTTTTCACGGGGGCTATTTTCTCAGGCGTCAACCTGGCGCTTTTCAACCGTCTTCTTGAGGTCACGCCCGAAGAGTCCAAGGCTAGTTACATAGCCTATTACACCACTGCAATAAACGTTTCTGCCATTTTCGCTCCTATGGTCGGTGTGGGTCTCCTCAACCTCTACGGCTTCCGGGTGGCGTTTATGATATGCGCTTTGATGCGCCTTTCGGCAAGCCTCTTTTTCCGGTTGGTGCAGCGTATAGAGAACAAGGCTTCGTTAAGGGCTCAAGGCGCCGTAATGTAGGATGTGAGTCTGCGCCGGCTTGTATGTTCAAGGGAGGGACGGCTTGGGCCACTAGTTTTGACAGGGACGAGACGGTGATGTTGCTTGGCCACAAGCAGAGGGACAAGAGAGAAAGGCAACGTGCCATTGAGACCGGAGGCCGGCGAAGAGGCGACCTGTGACCGGGTCTCAGACGGCGAAGGAGGAGGCCTGCGGTCGGATGCCGAGCGCCACGCCGTTTTCCGGAACATCCTGGGGGCTACTCTTGCGCTCGAACTTGGGCACGGCCTGCAAAGGGGCATCTTCAACAACTTTGTAGTCGAGGTGGTTGGTATACAGCCATCCCAGCTGGGCCTCGTGCAGGGGATCCGCGAGGTGCCGGGTCTTCTCACCGCGCCTCTAGCCATGGTGTCGGGTTTTTTCAGGGAGAACACCTGGGCCGGGATCTGTCTCATCTTGACTGCGGCAGGCATCTTCATGCACACGGTCGCCTTGAATTTCCCCCTGCTGGTCGTCGCCACCTTGGTCATGTCTACAGGCTTTCATTTGTTCTACCCCGTTCAGTCGTCCATCGTTATAAAAACCTGCCTGCCTGAGGAGAGGGCTACGAAGGTTGGACAGATGAACAGCGCGGGCGCAGCCGGGTCGCTGATTTCAGTAGGAATCGTCATAGCGATATCGAAATACTGGAAGACAGACTACGCCTTTCTCCACACCATGGCCGCGGCATTCACGGCTTTGGGCGGAGTCAGCATCTTGAGGAAGGCTATGGGCAACAAGCCTTCGGGGCGGGCTTCGATGGACCTAAACCCGCGATATATGAGCTATTATGTCTTGACCTTCTTGGGGGGATCACGGAGGCACATCACCCAGACATTTGCGGGATATTTGTTGGTGGAAGTCTACAAGACCCCGGTAAGCGTCATGGTGCTCCTTTCGGCCATCTCCAGCGTGGTGGCCATTATCACCAGGCCCCTCGTGGGCAAAGTGATCGATAAGTGGGGCGAGCAGAAAAGCCTGGTTCTGAACTATGTTTTCGTGATCTCGCTCTTTACGGCCTACGGCTTCGTGAAACTCCCGGTTATCCTGTTTCTGGTGTTTGTCCTAGACCACGGACTTATGGGTTTTGACGCGGCGATTACTACATACCTGGGAAGGATAGCCCCGAAGGAATCCCTGGCGGCAGCATATGCCATGGGCAGCACGGTGAACCACGTGAGCGGTGTGTCGGTTCCGGTCCTGGGCGGCTTTCTGTGGGATGCGTTTGGGCCTGGGGTGGTCTTTGCCGGAGGGGCGGCTCTTGCCGCAGTATCGCTAATCTACAGCCGGAGCCTCGACCGGAGGGACGCGGCGCTTGCGAACACGTAGCCTCCCGGTTGGCTTTTAGTTGCGGGCCTCCCGAAGGCGGGGCTTCTCATGCCTTGCGCGCGGGCCCGGTTCGTTGACCCTCATATATATGGTCGATATAATCGTTCTAATCTTCGCCCACTAATTGGAGGCCTTGCTATGCGAATGAGTCAGAGGTTCGGCAGGACCCTAAGAGAAAAGCCCGCCGAAGCCGAAATGCCTTCTCACGAACTGCTTCTCCGGGCCGGCATGATTTCCAAACTGGCCGCCGGTATATACAGCTACTTGCCTCTTGCCTGGCGCAGTATCAGGAAAATCGAGGACATCATGCGCAAGGAAATGGACGCGGCCGGTGGTCAAGAAATCAACATGCCGGTCGTGCACCCTTCGGACATATGGGAGGAATCCGGACGTTTCTTCGAGGTAGGGCCCGAGATGGTCAGGTTCAAAGACCGCTCGGGGAGAGACATGGTGCTTGCCATGACTCACGAGGAACCCGTGACTGACCTCGCGAGGCGGTTCATCGACTCGTACAAGCAGCTCCCGATCGTTGTGTACCATATCCAGACCAAGTTCAGGGATGAACCGAGGTCCAGAGGAGGCCTCGTGCGGGTGCGCGAGTTCGTCATGAAAGACGCGTACAGCTTCCACGCCGATGAGAAGGGCCTTGACGAGTACTATCCCGCGCAGTGTAGGGCTTACAGACGAATATGCCGGTCGTGTGGAGTGCCCGTCACTCAGGTCCAGGGTGATGTCGGCATGATGGGAGGGACCGGCGCCCACGAGTTCACCTACGTGACAGACGCAGGAGAAGATACGCTAATCCTCTGTCCGAGGTGCGGCTATGCAGCAAACAGGGAGGCCGCCCGGATAGACAAGAGCTCAGGAGTCCCCGAGCCTGTGGAAGGGGAGATGCTGCCTGCGCCGGCCAAGGTCTCGACACCCGGAAAGGACACGATAGCATCGGTCTGCGAGTTCCTGGGTAGAGACCCAAAGACCAGCATAAAGACAATGGTATATTTCGCGGGCCAGGATCCGGTGATGGTGGTACTGCGAGGCGATCTCGATGTCAACGAGAAGAAGCTCGCAAACTTGCGCAAGGTAGATAAGATGCGGCTCGCGGAGCCCGAAGAACTCAAAGAACTCGGGTTGGAGCAAGGATACATGTCGCCGGTAGGGGTGGAACGCATTTTCGTCGTCGCCGACGACAGTCTCTCCGCCGAAAGGGCCTACGTGGCCGGCGCCAACGAAAGTGGCTATCACCTGGTCGGAGTAGTGCCCGGGAGGGATTTCAGGATTGACGTTGTAGCAGATATCGCCACTGCCAGGGAGGGAGACGCGTGCCCGGCGTGCGGTGAGCGCTTGACCGTTAAGAGGGGTGTCGAGGTCGGCAACACCTTTAAGTTGGGGACGCGGTATTCGGTTCCAATGAAAGCCATGTACCAAGACGAAAACGGAGAGCTCAAACCCTTGGTTATGGGTTGCTACGGTATGGGAGTCGGGAGGCTCCTCGCGTGCGTGATAGAAGCGAACCACGATGACAAGGGCATCATCTGGCCCATGACGGTTGCGCCGTACCACGTGCATCTTGTGGCGCTCGGGACCTCAGAGGACGCGAGGAGCACGGCGGAAGGTGTGTACGAGCGTCTCCTGGCCGAAGGGATTGAAGTCCTTTACGATGACAGGGACGAGTCTGCCGGAGTCAAGTTCAACGATGCCGACCTTCTGGGCATGCCGATAAGGGTGACCGTATCTGAGAGGAGCCTCAAGAGGGGCGGGGCAGAAGTCAAGCTCCGCCGGCTGCCCGAGGGAGAGATCGTTCCCTTGGACGAATTGCCTGACCGGCTCAAAGAGATAATCCGGCGCGAGATAGAGCGCATTCTGCCGGGGGAGGAATCCTGATGGCGGAGCGTATTGGCAAGTACATGTCAGGTTCCGAGGCCCGCAGCGCCTTTCTTAGGTTTTTCGAGGAAAGGGGCCATACGGTTGTTCCCAGTTCTTCCACCGTGCCCCACGGAGACCCGACGCTCCTTTTCACCAATGCCGGTATGGTGCAGTTCAAAGACGTATTTTTGGGAAAGGAAAAGAGGTCTTACACGAGGGCCGTTTCGTCACAGAAGTGCGTGAGGGCCGGCGGAAAGCACAACGACCTCGACAACGTGGGCTTCACGGCAAGGCATCACACTTTTTTCGAGATGCTCGGGAATTTCTCGTTTGGAGACTATTTCAAAGAAGAAGCCATATCGCTTGCCTGGGAGTTTCTCACCGGAGTGCTTCTTCTGCCGAAAGACAAGCTGTGGGTGACCATCTACGAGGATGATGATGAGGCGGAAGCGCTGTGGCAGAAGATCGCAGGCATGCCGAAGTCGCGGATTGTGAGGCTAGGTGCAGAGAACAATTTCTGGGAAATGGGTGACACCGGGCCTTGCGGGCCAAATTCCGAGATCATTGTGGACAGGGGTGAAGAACATTCCTGCGGTCCCGACTGCGGCCTCGGCAAGTGCGACTGCGACCGCTGGCTGGAGATCTGGAATCTGGTCTTCATGCAGTACATGCGCGACGAAAGCGGAAAACTCAGCCCGCTTCCCCGCCCGAGCATTGACACAGGCATGGGCCTCGAGCGCATCGTTTCCGTGCTTCAGGGCGCCGAGACCAACTACGATACAGACCTCTTCATTCCGATTATCGCCAAGCTGGAGGCCATGACCGGGCGCAAATCCGGAGAGGACGCGCCCGTATTTCCCTTTAGAGTTATCGCGGATCACATAAAGAGCTGTGTTTTCCTGTCTGCTGACGGAGTCCATCCGTCAAACGAAGGGCGCGGGTACGTGATGCGCCGTATCCTTCGCCGGGCAGTACGGTTTGGTCAGGAACTGGGCATGAGAAGGCCTTTCCTCGCCGAGCTGGTCCCGGTTGTCGCAGAAGTGATGAAAGACGCCTATCCCGAACTCGGGGCGAAGACTTCGTTCATCCAGAGGATCCTCACTCAAGATGAAGAGAGGTTTCTGAGCACTCTCGTGGAAGGCCAGAAGCGATCCTTAGCTCTCATCGCCTCTGCCAAGGAAAAAGGCCTTAAGGCCCTTCCTGGAAAAGACGCTTTCCTTCTTTACGATACGTTTGGTTTTCCCATAGACCTAACCAAAGACATGGCAAGGGAAGAGGGCCTTACAGTAGACGAAGAGTCCTTTGAAGAGGAGATGTCAAAGCAGCGGGAGCGAAGCCGCGGGGCAAAGAAGAGCTTCCACGACGAAATGGCAGAAGTCTCCGACCTTCTTCCTGACGTGCAGCCTACTGAGTTCGTCGGATACCATGAGGACTCGTGCGAAGCGACAGTTCTGGCCTTGGTGAAGGACGGCTCAAGAAGCACTGAGCTTGAGGCCGGAGAAGAAGCCTTGCTCATCTTGGACCGTACGCCCTGTTACGCGGCCGGAGGAGGGCAGGAGTCCGATAGGGGCGCCGTGCTCACGAGGCAAGGGGGCCGCTTGGGGGCGATAGTAGACGTTGTGCGTACGCCCTCGGGTATCTACCTGCACAGAGTCATTGCCGAGAAGGAGGGGATCTTGGCGGGGCAGGAAGTTGTCTGCGCTCTCGACGTCGAGCGCAGGCGGGGCCTTGAGCGCCATCATACTGCAACCCACCTCATCCACAGTGCTCTCAGGGCGCTTATCGGCGACCACGCCCAGCAGTCCGGCTCACTGGTGCAGGAAGACAGACTCCGTTTCGACTTCAGCCATTTCGCGCATCTTTCCAAGAAAGAACTAATGGAACTTGAGGACATGGTAAACGAAGCGGTCCTCAGGGACTTGCCGGTTTCCTGGCACGAAGCCTCTCTGGAAGAGGCCAGGGAAGAGGGCGCCATCGCCTTGTTCGGAGAGAAGTACGGAGAAAAGGTCCGTATAGTGGAAGTTGCCGGTAATTCCAAGGAGCTGTGCGGGGGCACCCACGTAAGGCGTACGGGGGAAATAGGCCAAATCCAGCTGGTTTCAGAGAGCGCCATTGCGGCGGGGGTCCGTAGATTGGAGGCC
Organism: Candidatus Fermentithermobacillaceae bacterium UBA3951; assembly: GCA_002385465.1. Lineage (GTDB taxonomy): Bacteria > Bacillota > Sulfobacillia > Fermentithermobacillales > Fermentithermobacillaceae > UBA3951. The sequence goes on along the minus strand of DGDN01000043.1, from coordinate 60,232 downwards.
GTGGCCGGGAAGGCTGCCCTCCAAAGGTCAAGGCAGGCGACTTCCACTCTATTGGATCTGGCTTCGTCCTTGGGTACGAGTGTGGACAAGGTGGAGGAGAAGGTTAGGTCGCTGGTTGAGACCGTTTCTCGCTATTCTCGGGAGCTCCAGAAAGTCCAAGCGGGGAGCCTGGAGGAGATCGCCCGCTCTTTGATTAAGGAATTGGAGCGGAAAGAGAGCGGCGAAAGGAACCTCGGAGTGGTGGTTTCCCGTCAGGATGAAATGGAGGTAAGAGAGCTCCGGAGTCTGGGAGACCGGTTGAAAGAAGGCGGAGCCCGGGTAGTGATACTTGGTTCCACTAAGAACGGGCGGGTTACGATGGTAGCCATGGTGACTCCCGAAGCGGTCAAGAAGGGTGTGAGCGCCGCGACCATAGTGAGAAAGGGCGCCCAGGCGATGGGCGGGTCCGGCGGGGGGAAGGATGAGTTTGCGCAAGCAGGCGGCAAGCTTCCGGAAGCCCTCGATAGAGCCCTGGAAGAGGCAAAGAGAGAGGCCCATAGACTATTAGGGTTCTCCGGCAATTGAGGTATTAGACGTAGGAGTTTTTGCGCCTCTGGCGAAGAGTGATCCTAGGAGGGGTCCTGGGCATGGCTGAGTTCGAAGAAACGCGTTTTTTTAAGGTAAAGCCCGACAGAGACGAAGAGACAAGGGATATCATCCTCAAGGTTTATGTGGCCCTCAAGGAGAAAGGCCATAATCCGGTTAGCCAGATCGCAGGCTATCTTCTATCGGGGGATCCCACGTACATCACCAGCCACAATAATGCGAGGAGTCTTGTCCGGAAAGTAGAGCGGGATGAGATCCTGGAAGAACTGATCAAGGCTTACGTGCGGGAAGCAAAGGCCATCTAGGTCAGCTTGGCAGGTAGAGGTGAGGGGGCCGGAGGGCCCTCCGTCTATTCCAGGAGGTATGCCGTGGGTTTTTTTGTGCATGTTGTGGCGCTTTTCTCCGGCGCCGCACTCATGAGCCTGGAGATGGTTGGCTCTCGCATACTGGCTCCCTTTTTCGGGTCGTCCATCTACGTATGGGGCAGTCTTATCGGTGTAGTACTCACTGCCTTGAGTTTGGGATATTATACGGGCGGATATCTGTCGGACCGTTTCCCGAGGCTTTCAGATACCTCAATCGTGTTTGCGATAGCAGGAGTCTGGACCGGGCTAATCCCCGTCTTTTCGGAACGCCTCCTGCCGGTACTGGCTTCAGGAGCTCCGGGCATTCCGTCGCTCCTTGGGGCCTCAACCCTCCTGTTTTTTGTGCCTTCTCTTCTCCTCGCAACGATTTCACCCTGGTGCGTACGGCTTACCTTAAACCGGATAGATAGCGCCGGAAGGTCTGCCGGCCTATTGTATGCCGTCTCCAACATAGGCAGTATAGCCGGCACTTTCGCTACGTCGTTCTACTTGATCCCGTCTCTAGGGACGGAGACAATCCTCCGGTGCCTCTCGGTCTCGATGCTTGGAGTGGGGGCGGTACTTTGTATCTCCGCCCGGCCCCGGCGACCGAAAGCCGCGGCACTCATTCTATGTGCGGCCCTAGTCTTTGGCCTGGGACCGTCTCTTTTCCCCGGTGGCTCGGCGGGCGTCATATATGAAACCCAGTCTCTCTACCACCACATCTATGTTGTGGAAGACGGCTCAAGGCGCCTCCTTAAGTTCGACAACTCGATACAGAGCGGGATGTACCCCGAAAGGCCCTACGAGAGCGTCTTCCCATACACCGACTTCTTTCACCTTGCGCTTCTTTTCAAGGAGGACCTGGAGGACGTCCTGTTCATAGGGCTGGGAGCCGGCACTGTGCCTAAACGCTTCCATAGAGACTACCCGGACATGACCATCGAGTGCGTTGAAATCGACCCGGAAGTGACCCGCATAGCCCGCGAATACTTCGGTTTTCCCGGCGACGAGGAGATACGGGTACATACGGCCGACGGGCGAGCTTTCTTGAAATCTTCGGAGAAGGCTTACGACCTTATCATCGTGGACGCCTACTATGCCGACTCAATTCCCTTTCACCTGACTACGGTGGAATTCTACGAGTTGGTCCGGGAAAGGCTGAAGCCCGGCGGTGTCCTGGCCTCGAACCTCATAGGAGCCCTTGAAGGAGAGAAGTCCAAGCTGTTTCGTTCCATGTTTCATACGATAAGAAGGGTCTTTGCGGACACCTATGTATTCCCGGTGAATTATTCGCCCGGCACCGAATCGTCTCTCCGGAACATCGAAGTATTTTGCCTAAAGCCGGGAGAAGGCTTCGGAGTTCCGCAGGGAAAGGAGCGGCTTATTGAGAAGGCCCGTATGCTTGAAGGTCAAAGAGCCACCATCAAGGGGCTTCCCGGCTTCGCCTCTTCGCTCTACGAGGGCGAGATACCGGTAGAGGGGGCAGTGTTCCTTACCGACGACTATGCTCCGGTGGACTCACTTCTATATCTATATTAGGGAATGCTCTAAGAAGTAGGCGGCTCCCGGAAGGAAGGGATGGACATTGATCCCCTTGAGAGACACTCAGAGGTCACGCCGAAAACCGGTCGTGAACTGGCTCTTGATCGCAATAAACCTCCTTGTCTTCGTATACGAACTGGCTCTCACGCAAAGGGGCCTGAATGCGTTTACCGTAAGGTACGGGGTCATCCCGGCGGTCCTCATCAACCCCGGGGCTTTCCCTCCTCATGTTCTCGAGATGACGTCGGGATGGTTGGCCCTAATAACATCGCTTTTCATCCATGTGGGATGGTTTCACCTCCTCGGAAACCTTATGTACCTTTTCATCTTCGGCGACAACGTTGAAGACAGGCTGGGGCACGGGCGCTACGCGGTGTTCTATCTGTGTTCCGGGATCATCGCGTCGCTTGCCCATGTGTTTTCATCCCCGACTTCCACGGTCCCGACAGTAGGGGCCAGCGGAGCCATCGCGGGAGTCCTTGGGGCCTACTTCGTCATGTTTCCACGGGCTAGAGTGCTGGCGCTTATACCCATAGGCTTCTTCCTCCCAATGGTTGAGGTCCCGTCCATTGTCTTTCTGTTCCTTTGGTTCATCACGAACCTCCTGTCGGGAGTGGCTTCCCTCGGAGTCACAGCACAGGGGGGTGTGGCCTGGTGGGCCCATATCGGAGGGTTCATCGCCGGGATGCTTCTCGCTATCGTTATGAGACGGGGAAGGATTACGTCTCGCTGAACTAGAACTCTCAGATGTCTTTATTACGCACCGGAGGGATAGTAATTGTCTAAAGTAACGCTATCCGTGATCAAGGCCGACGTAGGGGGGTTCGTTGGACATTCATCGGTGCACCAGAACCTGCTTGCGGCCGCGAAGGACCACCTCGAGACGCGTGGGAAAGGGCTCCTCATAGACTTCCACGTTGACCACGTGGGAGACGACATCGAGCTCATCATGACTCACTCTCTCGGCGTGGACAACGAAGACATCCACAAGCTGGCTTGGGATGCCTTCCTTGCCGCTACCGCGGAAGCCAAGAGACTCAAGCTGTACGGGGCGGGGCAAGACCTTCTCAGCGACTCGTTCTCAGGGAACATAAAGGGCCTGGGACCCGGGGTCGCCGAGATGGAGTTCGAAGAGAGACCCTCGGAGCCGGTCATAGTCTTCATGGCTGACAAGACCGAGCCCGGAGCCTGGAACTACCCGCTCTACAAGATGTTCGCAGACCCGTTCAACACCGCCGGGTTGGTTATCGACCCCAAGATGCACAAAGGCTTCGATTTTGAGGTCCACGACCTCATAGAACACAAGAAGGTCGTTTTCCACTGCCCTGAAGAGCTCTACGACCTCTTAGTGTTCATCGGTGCCCCAGGCCGCTACTGCGTGAAGTCCGTCTACTCCAGGACACTCGGCGAGATCGCGGCCACGTCGTCGACACAGAGGCTCAACCTCATGGCCGGCCGGTACGTAGGTAAGGACGATCCGGTCTTGATCGTCCGCTGCCAGAGCGGTATGCCTGCCGTTGGAGAAGCGCTTGAGCCCTTCTCCAAGCCTCATATTGTCGCAGGCTGGATGAGGGGTTCCCACCACGGGCCGCTCATGCCGTGCGGAGCAGAGCAGGCCATTCCGACCAGATTTGACGGACCTCCGAGAGTTATGGCGTTCGGCTTCCAGCTCAGCCAGGGCAAGCTCATAGGCCCCCAGGACTTCTTTGCGGACGTCGCGTTTGACCGGGCCCGGCAGATCGCCAACGAGATGGCGGACTACTTCCGCTCCATGGGCCCCTTTGAGCCTCACCGCTTAGGGCTTGAAGAGCTGGAGTACACCACGATGCCTGAAGTCCTTAAGAAACTCGCCGGACGGATGGAGCCCATAGAGTAACGCAAAGGGTCCCTTCGTTTCCCACGGAGGGACCCGGTGAGACGGTGACCCCATTGCGCTACAAGTATTTCGGAGCGACCGGCATCAGAGTGTCAGAACTCTGTTTCGGCTCCCTTTCATTAAGTCGCACCCACTACAACATGACTCCCGACGATTCCGCTAAGGTGATCGACTTCGCCTGGGACATGGGTGTCAACTTTTTCGACACCGCAGACTTCTACGACACCTACGCACACCTCAAGAAGGTGGCCAAAAGAGACGGCTCGGTAATCGCTTCCCGTTCATTCGCTTTCGGCCGCGAGGGCATGAAGAAATCCCTTGACCGCGCCAGGCGTGAACTCGGTCGTGACACTCTGGATATTTTCGGACTCCACGAGCAGGAGTCAGCCCTCACTCTAAAGGGGCACCGTGAGGCCCTCGAGTACCTTGCGCGCGAGAAGGAACGCGGGACGATCAGGGGAATAGCGGTCTCGACCCACACCGTCGAGTGCGTGAGGGCCGCCGCCACGTTATCCGAAGTGGACATAATCTTCGCCATTCTAAATGTTGAAGGGCTGGGTATAAGGGGCGGCGGAAGGGTCGACATGGAAAAAGCCCTGGGGTTTGCGTGGGAATGCGGCAAAGGTGTCTACCTCATGAAGGCCTTGGGCGGAGGGCACCTCTTTGCTCAAGCGAGACGCGCCCTCGAGTATGTCAGGGATTTCCCTTATAGACACAGCGTGGCAGTTGGTATGCACACGGTCCACGAGGTACAATTCGCAGCGAGGATCTTCTCCAACGAAGAACCGCCCGATGACGGATTGTCTCGCGGCTCTCAGCCAAAGAGACTCCTCATCGAGGATTGGTGCGAAGGGTGTGGCCGCTGCGTGGAGGCTTGCGACTTCGGGGCGCTTTCAATGGAGGAAGGGCGTCCCCTTGTTTCCATGGCAAAGTGCATGCTCTGCGGTTATTGCGCCAAGGTATGCCCTCATTTCTGTCTGAAGGTGATGTGACGCCCATGGAAGAGACGGGCAGGATAATAGGCGTCGACCTCGGCCTCAAGAGAATAGGGGTCAGCATCAGTGATGAAACCAATACCCTCGCGAGTCCCCTGGTCACGTTGAGTTACAGGGGCCTCGAGGACCTCGCAGAAAACCTCACGGCTCTCGCAATAAAGCACGGCGCCTCGTCATTTGTGGTTGGATTACCGAAAAACATGGACGGCACTCTCGGTCCTTCCGCGAAGCGTGCGAGGCGGTTTGCCGGGCTTCTTGAGCGTTACGCCGGCATGCCGGTTTTCCTCTCCGACGAGAGACTTACCACTTCCCAGGCGGAAAAGGAAATGATAGCCTTAGGGAAGTCCCGCCGCCTGAGGAAAAACACCATAGACGGCGCCGCGGCGGCCCTCATCCTTGAGAATTACCTGAGGGCCAGGCGGAATAGGACCCCTCAAAAAGAAGGGTAGTGATATCGGTGAAAGAGTATGATGATCTAATCGTGCTTCAAGACGAAAACGGCGAAGAGATAAGCTTTCGGATACTGTTCGACTCGCTCTTTGTGGGTGAGCGGCAGTATGTGGTGCTTATGCCAATCCAAGAAGAAGACGACATGGAGCCTGAGATAGTCATCTTGAGGGTCGATGTCGATGACGAAGGTGAAAACATCCTCGCCACCATTGACAGCGACGAGGAATGGGAAGAAGTCCTCAAGGCTTTTGAAGAGATCGAGCTGGAGGGCGAGTACGGAGACTGCGAGTTCGTTGTCGATGAGGGCGACGAAGACCCGAACCTGGGCTATGAAGACGAGCCGGAAGAAGATGAGGAGGAGCCCGAGTATTGAGAGCACCCGGCACGCAAGTTGGCACGCTGCCCCGCCGCAGCCGCCTACGCAAGTACGGTTTGTGGCTTGTCCTTGCTTTCGGCATAGTGGCCTTGTCAATAGCGTCCTACCTCAGCTCTTGTCCTCTGCCGGAAACAGCCGGGCCGGTTAGCGTGATTGTGGAACCGGGGATGTCCACCCGTGATGTCGCGGCCCTCCTTAAGGACCACGGCGTGATACGGGACGAGCTGTTTTTCAGGGTGCTTACCAGAGTGATGAGAGCCGACGGCCGCATCCAATCGGGGGAGTACAGATTTGAGCCCGGCATTCACGCTCTTGATGTGGTTGACAGCCTGGTCCAAGGGCGTGTCATCTATTATTCGCTTACGGTGCGGGAAGGGCTCAGCGTGGACCAAATAGCGGCTCTTGTAGAGGAGAGGGGTTTCGGGTCAAAGGAAGCTTTCCTGGAGGCCGCCTCGGACAGATCCCTTGCCCCGGCTTACCTCCCGCCCGAATATCTTGAAACCGCAAGAGCGCCGCTTGAGGGTTATCTCTTCCCCGACACCTATTACATCCGGAGAGGAATGTCCGAACGAGAACTGGTGCTCATGATGCTCAAGCGGATGGAGCAGGTTTTCACCGAAGAGTTGCAGGAGAAGGCCGCGGCGGTCAATCTCACCCCGCATCAGGCGGCCACTTTGGCCTCGATTGTGGAGCGCGAAGCTCAGGTTGCTTCTGAGAGGCCTATCGTCGCTGCAGTCTACTTAAACAGGCTTAGGATCGGGATGAAGCTGGATGCCGATCCTACCGTGCTCTATGCACTGGGAAAACCCCCCGACGCATTGGTGCTCTGGAAGGACCTAGAAGTAGACTCTCCGTACAACACATACAGGAATCCCGGCCTCCCGCCGGGCCCCATCTGCAATTTCGGCAAGGCGAGCCTGGAAGCCGTCCTTGCTCCCGATGACGTGGATTATCTGTACTTCGTAGCCAAGAACGACGGTACCCACGCTTTTGCCCGCACTTTGGCGGAGCACAACCAAAACCGCGCGACTTACCAAGGTCGCTGAATAACTGCATCCCTTCCTCACGCATTCTAAGAGCACGGGCCTTCCTTGCGCCCTTTCGCAAGCGCCAAAGGACGCGGTAGGACCTACAAGTAGAGGAAGGGATGCCATTTGAGGATCAAGACTTTTTTTTGCCTTTGCGCAGCAGCGCTGATCTTCTTATCAACTTCGCTTTCCGCCGACATGCCGCGGTGTGCTGCCGCGCCCCAGAGCTGGTACGACGAATTCGAGCTCCTTGCCCGGGTGATCATGGGCGAAGCCACTGGGGAGCCTTTCTTGGGCATGGTCGCCGTCGGTGCGGTTATAGTGAACCGGACCAGAGATCCTGCTTTCCCACCTACGATAGCAGGGGTCATCTATGACCCGGATGCCTTCGAATCGGTCACCAACGGCCTCATATGGAGCACCACGCCTACCGATGAGATGTACCGCGCGGCCGAACTGGCGCTCAATGGATACGACCCAACCTACGGATGTACTTTCTTCTGGAACCCCTACAAGCCGGTGAGCCCCTGGATATGGTCTAGGCCCATCGTCACTCAGATCGGCAACCATGTGTTCGCGTACTGATGAAGGCCCTTGCATTAAGAGAGGTGTAAAGGAAGGATGAGGACACGAAGAGAGAGATGGCTCCTCTGGGCTCTTGGCGCCGTGACCGTACTTTCTCTGGCGTTTGGTCTTGCGCAATACAGAGACGCCCGGTCGGCTAGGATCAGGATGCAAGCGGCTCAGCAAAGAGCCCTTTTTAACTTGGTTACCCACGTTGAGAACCTCGAGGCGAGCCTGGCTAAAGCCAGGGCTTCATCGTCGCCCGGGCAGCAGATCAATTTCTTGACCTCGGGCTGGCTGAACTGTCAGGCGGCCCGGAGCGATCTCAGCCTGGCAGGAGCAGACGGAGTGGACCTCTCCGGCCCTCGCCGTTTTGTAGCAACAGTAGGAGACTTCGCTCTGGTGCTTTCCCAGAAGCTGGCGAGAGGCGAAACCGTGACTCCGGATGAGTGGGCTGAACTCGCCCGGCTTGAGGAAGGAGTAAAGCAGCTTTCCGGTGTCCTTGCGAGGACGGCGCAGGCCAGCATCACTGCGCCTAGGCCCCAAAGGGCGGGGCTTCAGGAGATGGCGGCTTCTTTCACAGGAAGCTCTCAACGGGCGGCGGATTCGCTGAACCACGGCTTCTCCGAGATCGATCAGATCACCCAGAGCATCCCTACACCCGTTTACGACGGGCCTTTCTCGGAGAAGAACCTGGAAGCCCAGGCCCTTGCGCAGCCCGGTCCCTTGATCTCTCAGGAGAGGGCCAAAGAGATAGCCCTGTCATTTCTCACTCCCGGCGAGAGTTTCGAGTCCGTCTCAGTAGGGACGGTTGAAGGGTCTATTCCTTCGTACGTGGTCACCGCAAAGAGACAGGATGGGAGCGAGGTGGCTACGACCGTTGCCAAACAGGGAGGGGCAGTGGTCATGGCCACAGACTCCGCCCCGAGAGGCGCGGGCGCCATCGGGTTGGATGAGGCCCGGAATAAGGCAATGGAATTCCTGAAGTCCAAGGGTTTTCTAAGCCTCGAGGAAACGGGGTGGCGAAAGCGCGGCGCGGACGCGAGCCGTGTAGTATTCGCCTACGTGCCTCATACAGAGGTGTCCGGGCCCGGAGGGAGTACAAAAGTTCGCCTCTACCCCGACACGGTGAAGGTCGAGGTATCGCTCGATACCGGTGCCATTGTCTCATTCGACCAGATGAACTACTTGATGACCCACGGTCACCCCGGACGCGTGCTCAGGGCGCCCATCGTTTCACCGGCCGCGGCCCGCAGCGTGCTCAGGCCCGAGCTCAAGGTTGAAAGCGCCGAACCCAGACTCTGCGTCATACCGATCCTCCCTACAACGGAGGTAATGGCATGGGAGTTCAGGGTGAGAAGCGGTAACGACACCTATCTTGTCTACATAAACGCCATGACGGGCAAAGAGCAGGTCGTCCTGCAGCTGATTGAGGATGAATCAGGGGCAATGTCCGTATAGCCGCGGGAATACACGCAGGGGGCCAGTGACATTCTAAGCCTGAATGGAAGGGAGGTGGCGCGTATTGCAGCTCACCCAGACCGAGGCCTGGTACCTTGGAGAGTCCATAAAGGGTGAGACCCTCATGTCGCAAAAACTCACCTCTTACAGGCAGATGGCCCAAGACCCCGAACTACGGGCACTTATCGAAAACCTGGAACGAGCGTGTGAGCGACACTTGAGCCTCTTATCAAGTCACGTGAAGTGAAAAGCAGGGGGCGGTCAAGAAAGTGTCTGAAGTGGCAGGATCTTCCGGCGGCAAACCCATGACCGACCGGGAAATCGCCGAAGACCTTCTGGCTGGACAGAAGTACTTGTCCAACTACTACTATGCGCCCGCGATCCTGGAATCGGGCGATCCCGCGCTGCGTTCGGCCTTTCAGGAGCTCCACGCCGGCGCAACCAGTGCGGCAAAAAGCGTCTTTGACTACTTGCACTCCAAAGGCTGGTATCAGGTTCGGAAAGCGGATCAGGAGACGCTCTCTCATCTCAGAAACGCCGTTCACCAGTCGAGGCAAGTCATGAATTCCACTGTGAACATGGGAGGAACTAACGTGAGCATGAATCAAGGACAAGTGGGTTGGACCGGCACTCAGATCATGGAAGGCCAAAGCGGTATGGGACCCTCCAGCGTGAGCCAGGGTGCGCGTTGGGGCGGTGAGTCGAGCTGGATGTCGGGAAGCACCGGGCAGTTCCAGGGTACCCAGCATCAAGGCGGCATTCCCGATTGGGCCAGAGGCGGGTACGGAGCACAAAGCGCGTCTACCGGTTGGCAGGGAAGCACGGGCTGGACCGGTACCCAGTACGGCGAAGGGCAGAGCGGTTTTGGACCCTCAAGCCTGGCACAGGGAGCGCGCTGGGGTGGCCAGCCCAGCTGGATTTCGACGGGAGCAGGCCAGATCCACGGAACGCAGCAGTACCAGAACATCCCCCAGTGGGCCCAGAGAGGTTTCGGCAGCCAGAGCGGCTTCGGCGTTCAAGAAGGGGCAGTAAGCAGGCAGGGCTGGACAGGAACGCAGTACGGGGAAGGCCAGAGTGGCTTCGGACCGTCGAGTCTGGGGCAGAGCGCTCAGTGGGGCGGTGAGCCGAGCTGGATGGGTTTCGGCGGCCAGTATCAATCCGGCCACAGCGCGAACCTACCCAATTGGGCAAGGGGAGGCACAGGCTTTGGCCAGGGCGGACCGGGACAACAGGTAGGTTTTGTACCCGGTCAGCCATCTCTAGGGTTCCAGCACGGTGGGACGCAGCAGGGCCTTGGAGGAATGCAGGGTTCACCCACCCATTTCGGCACCGGCAGCTGGCAGAGAGATCTTGGGGTCCAGCGTCAAGGCTGGCAGCTGGGAAGCCAGGGCAACTGGCAGAGCCAGTAGAGACGCGTACGACGAAGGAACACAAGAAGGGGTAGTATCTTGACTACCCCTTTTGTTCCCCTAAAGCACGATGCGTAGCACTACCGGGAGCCCAACGAAGGGTCAAAGCACTGAGCCCAACTTGAGAGGACGATACGTTTGCCTGAGATCCGGTTTGATGTGTTGAGCGCAGGCTTCGCAATCATCGCTCAAGAAAGGTCGAAAAGGCCTTCCGATTACAGGTCCGCGCAGGACGGAGCCGGCGAATTGCCCGAAAGGGATCCTAAGTGTCCGTTTTGTCCTGGGAACGAGCGGGAGACCCCGCCCGAGGTGTGGGCGAATCGCACGGAAGGAAACGCCGATAGCCCAGGCTGGACGGTGCGGGTGGTACCGAATAAGTTCCCGGCTCTTATCTCCAGGCCTCACGGGATGGCAGAAGATGATGCGTGGAGGGTTCCTCCGTTCCCCGACTCTCCCGAGGGGGCTTTGTACTGGCAAGCTCCGGGAGTGGGTTTCCACGAGGTCGTCGTGGAATCCCCCGCACACAACGGCTCTCTGGGCTCGTACTCCACTGGCCACATGAAGAAGGTGCTGGAAGCCATCAAGGAGAGATGCGCGGCCATGTACGACTCGAGTGACATCTCCTACGTCCAGGTCTTTAAGAACAGTGGAAAGACAGCGGGAGCGTCGCTCACCCATCCCCACTTTCAGATCATCGCGTTGCCCGTCATGCCCCCGGCTATCTTGCTGGAAGGGCAACGCCTGAAGGACTACGAATCCAAGACCCGTAGATGCCTCATGTGCGACCTTCTGGAGCGTGAAGCCGAGAAGGACGTGCGGGTGATACTCAGGAACGACCGGTTTCTCGTCCTTTCGCCTTTCGCTTCAAGGCGGGCTTACGAGACCCTCATTGTGCCCGCGGAGCACGTTTCCGGGTTCACAGAGATGAACGATGCGCTGATGGATGACCTCGCCGCTACCATTCGACAGCTATTTGGAGCATACGAGTCCATGTTCTCGGCATTGCCTTACAACATGGTCTTCCACGGTCTGCCTTCGTCCGTGAAGACCAAGCGAGGGTGGCCCTATCACGCCCATATCCACGTCTACCCCAGGCTCAACACCGAGGCCGGGCTCGAGTTGGGAAGCGGCACGTACATAAACCCCACATCGCCTGAACTCGCAACCAGGGAGTTCGCCGGGGCGATGGGGAGTTGGGAGGCCACATAATGCTCGACACAGGACTCAAGATACTCGTGGTTGCCAGCGAAGTAGCCCCTTTCGCCAAGACGGGAGGACTGGCAGACGTGGCCGGCTCCCTTCCCAAAGCTCTGGCGGTTCAGGGCAACGATGTGAGGGTTGTGCTCCCAAGGTATCGCCGCATTGGAGATTACGCGACGGTTACCGACTTCCCGGTAGAAGTCGGGCAAAGGAAAGAGACGTGCATTGTAAGGCGTTCCCGGATAGAGGCCAAGTCTTCCCGCGGCACCAAAGAGGTGCCCGTCTATTTCGTCGACAACTACCACTATTTCGACCGGGACCGGCTCTATGGATACGAAGACGACGCAGAGAGGTTTGCCTTTTTCAACCTCTCGATCTTGCCCCTCTGCGAGGAATTGGGCTTCCGTCCGGATGTAGTCCACTTAAACGACTGGCAGTCAGGGTTCATCCCCCTGCTCATCCGCATCCGGGGAAGGCACAGCGCCCTATGGAACGAGACCGCATCGGTTTTCACCATACATAACCTCCGGTACCAAGGCCGGTTTCCAAAGGTCACCCTGGGTCTTCTGGGTTTGGGGGAAGAGTATTTTACTCCCGGAGGAGTGGAGTTTTACGGCGACGTGAGTTTCATGAAGGCGGGTCTTCTCTTTGCAGATGTCATAAACACCGTATCGGAGACTTATGCGCGAGAAATCCAGACGCCGGAATTCGGCGAAGGTCTTGACGGCGTCTTGAGGAAGCGTGGCAGTGACCTATACGGGATCGTGAACGGCATAAACTACCACGAATATGACCCGTCGTCCGATCCGCGGTTGTTCAAGACGTATGACAGCAGGAACCTAGGTGCAAAAGTCGACAACAAACTGGCCCTTCAAAGGGAGTTGGGGCTTTCGTTGTCTCATGAGCCCCTCGTAGGGATGGTCTCCAGGTTGGTCGACCAAAAGGGTTTGGACGTACTGCTTGAGGCCATGCCGGAGATCCTCTCGCGGCCGCTCCAGTTCGTGCTTCTCGGGTCCGGCGACGAGCGCTACGAGGAGGCCTTCCGGTCTCTGGCCCGGTCCCATCCGGGAAAAGTGTCTGTCACCACAGGCTTCAACGGAATCCTGGCCCAGCGGATCTATGCCGGTTCTGACATGTTCCTCATGCCGTCCAGGTTCGAGCCTTGTGGCCTGGGCCAGCTCATAGCCATGAGGTACGGTTCGATCCCGGTTGCCCGTAGGACCGGCGGCATTGCAGATACCGTAAGTGAGTATGACGTTTCAACGGGCACGGGAACCGGGTTTCTGTTCGACCGCTACGAAGCCGAAGACCTGGTAGCTGCACTTGACCGCGCGCTCGACAAATACAGAGACCGGTCAACCTGGAACCATATAGTTAAGCAGGCTATGGAGACCGACTTCTCGTGGAACAAGTCGGCTGCCATGTATACCGAGGTGTACATGGAGGCGCTGTCCCGGCGAGGTCGAGTTGAACGGCCGGCCTAGCACGCCGTACTAACCGCGCATCACCGATTCGTAGCAGGCCAGTATCTTGGACGCTGCTGCCTCCTTGGAAAAGGCCATGGCGTTCTTTTTTGCAGCCTCCTGCATCATGGAGAGGACCCCGGGGTTGTCCAGGAGGTAGCTCGCCTTATCGGCGAGCTCATCCGGGTCGTTGGCGCACAGGTACCCGTCCTCTCCGTCGATTACCATGTCTTTCACACCCAGGGCGCCGACGGCCACCGCGGGCAAGCCTGCGGCCTTAGCCTCCACGAGCACCAAGCCTTGCGTGTCGGTGAGGGACGCGAACATGAAGAGGTCCGCAGAGGCGTACATGTGCGGCATTGCCTCCGGCGGGACTGAACCCACAAAGAAGACCCTGCCGCCAACACCAAGGGAATATGCCAGTTTCTGAAGGTGTTCCCGGAGGGGGCCGTCGCCAACCAGCAGTAGCGCTGCGTCCTTCTTTGCCCGAACGCGGGCGAAAGCCCTGAGGAGTACCTCTATGTTTTTCTCAACCCCCAGCCTGCCACAGGAGATGATGACGGGGATGTCACCCGGTATACCGTAGCGGTCGCGGGCGTAGTGCGGGTCGCCTCCCTGAAAATCCTCCACGGGGATCCCGTTGGGGATAGGGAAGAGGGGTGTCCGGATCCCGCGTTCTCTGAGGTAGTCGGACAGGACGCTAGACGGGGTTACCACAGCGTCCACTGCATTTGCCACCCTGAACGCCATCCGCTCCACGGTCTGGGAGACGCGCTTGCCTCCCACCGGCACGTAGTGGGAATAGAGGTTGTACATCGTATGGTAGGTCATTACCACCGGTATGCCGTAGCGACGGCCTATGGAGTACCCTGCCCTGCTCAGGTTGAAAGGCGAGTGTATGTGTATGACATCGGGCCGGCTCCCGACGAGCGACCTTCTCAGACCAAGAAAGGGCGGTATGGCTACGTAGTACGTAGCATTGGTGGGAGACCTGAGGGAAGGAAGCCTCTTTACCCCTTCCTCGGGCTGTGCGCCCGGGTAAGCCGGACAATAAAGCGTTACCCGGTGCCCCATTTTGTGAAGTGTTTCTTTCAGCGTGGATACCGCGCGTGTAACTCCTGATATGTAGGGATAGTAGCTGTCGCTAACCATGGCTATGTTCATGTTTTCAGCCCACCTCAGCATCTTGGGCGGCCGGACGTCTTATGCAGCTAAGCCGGTACGCCCATCCGGTTCTGATTATCCCCGGATTGTGCCGGTTTACGCAACCTGCCGGCGCCCTTACCTGTCCATACGAACCTGTACGGAAAAAGCACCGGACAGACTGTAGGTTGAATAAAACTCGCCCGAAAATAGGAAACATATACTGCCAGAAAAAGAAAGGAGCTGGATGTCTTTGGGAACAACCGCCAGGTCACCCAGATATCGATGGAAAGAAGGTAAAGAAGCGGACCTCAGAGAGTTTGTAGAGGGACGCGTACTGCAAGGAGCGTCCATCACCCAGGCGCTCAAAGAATATGCCGAGAAGAACCGCATTTCGTGGCTCACTGCTCGATGGAAGTACTATCAGGTAAGGAACCAGGGGACTGAGGGGCGTGAGTCGAGAGCTGGAGAGACAGAACCTGCCGCAATGGAAGGACCCCAATCACGGGAAGAAGGTTTCCTGGATTACCTCCAAGATTTGGTCCGTTCCACTGAGGAGTCTGGGCAGGACATAGTCCCGTTCATAAAGGGGCTCTCAAGGATGGCTGTCCTATCAAAGGAGGGCACGCGCCTTAGAGAGGAAATCGCGGGACTCAGGAAGCGCATTAGAGAAGCCGCCAGAGTAATCGAAGAGCATTCGGCAAATCTGGCAAGGTGGCTGGAACAAAGCCAGGTCGACAGGGTGTCGTCGCTCAAGGAGTTTTCTTCGGCCATGGAAGAAGACCTTAAGGCGCTTAGAGATACCCGTGAATCGCTTGCAGGCGTCTAGGTCGAGGCCGGGTAACCAGGAGTCCGAGAGACGGATAGAGCTTGTTAAAGCGTCCGTCTCGCTTATATTCTTCTGCCTCCTCGGTCTCCTTGTACGGTATCAGCTCATAGGACCGCTCCAGTCGGATAGGTTCGTGGAACCCGCCTTCTACCAAAGGTACATGGGGATCCCGGTGGGGCTGTCCCGGGGAAACATCGTGGACAGGCACGGGATCCCCCTCCACTATCCCGTATGGGGAAACGCCATCGCCCGCCTCTCGGCAGGCGCCGGCTCGAAGGATCCGGTGGCCGAAAAGGTTGTGAGGGAAGCGTCACCCGAACAGGTGGACGAGGTATTGGGGAGAGAGAGGGGGGAGGGTTGGGCCGTAGTCCCGGAAGAAATACGGTACGGGCCCTCGTCGCTCGCCCGCCACGTAGTTGGGCACGTTAGGACCAATGCCTACGTAAACCCCAGAGACAACGTCGGTGAAGGCGGGCTCGAGAAGTGGTTCCAGGATTCCCTATCGGGGAGGTATCCCTCGTCAGCCGGAGTCGTTCTAACAGGTGAAGGCACCGGGATCCCCGGGCTCGGCATCCGGGTTGTGCCGCCCCAGGATAAACCGTCGGATCTACGGACTACTCTCGATGTCTCCGTTCAGCTGGCCGTAGAAGACGTCCTGGACGAAAGGGGCGTAAGGAAGGGAGCTGCGCTCGTACTGGATGCGGCGACAGGTGAGGTCCTGGCCATGGCGTCCAGGCCAAACTACGATCAAAATCACCCCGAGAGGTGTATGGACGACCACGACTCCCCGTTTGTGAACCGCGCGATCTCTGCTTTCCCCCCGGGGTCGGTGTGGAAAACGGTTGTCATGGCTCTTTTGCTGGATAAGGGGTACGTGAGAGAGACCGACTCATTTCTTTGCGAAGGCAGCATCGAGGTCGGCGACAGGGTAGTAGCATGCGGTTCCCGCGAAAGCGGCCACGGGACGGTCACGGTCAAAGAAGCCCTGGCATACTCCTGCAATTCAGCCCTGATCCAGTGCGTACAAAGGATCCCTGCCCGGGAGCTCGTGGAGTTCGCCCGGCTCTCTGGGTTTGGGGAAAAGACAGGTTTGGAGCTGCCGGAAGAATCGCCCGGAGTGCTGCCCAATGCCCATAGTATGTACCTCGGCGACTTGGCCAACCTGGCGATCGGCCAGGGTTACCTGTTGGTCACGCCCCTCCAGGTAGCGGCATTTTACCGTTCGATCGTGGATGGCGGCATGTGGAAAAGCCCCGAACTCATCCCCGGCTCCGATAAGACCCTAAAGAGGCTTTTCGGCGAAGAAACGGCCGGGACACTCCAATCGGCGCTTCTCCTTGCCACCCGAAGCGGAACGGGTCAGGCCGCCTACATAGACGGATTCGGCTCGGCAGGTAAGACCGGCACCGCAGAAACAGGGCACAGAGACGGGAAACCTCATGCCTGGTTCGCCGGGTGGACGCCACTTATCGCGCCCAAGTACGTTATCGTCGTCTTCGTCGAAGAAGGCGGAGACGGTCCCACTGTGGCTGCTCCCATCTTTCACGACATAGCAGAAAGGCTTCTCAGGCCGGACACGCACACGAGGCCTTTACCCTGAATATGATGTAGGGTCCTCAAACCCAATGTACGGAGGGTAGGCAGCGTGGTAAACGCCCTTCACGGCATTGCTCAGCTTATTATCAAGGTCCTTGAGGCCTCTCTGGGTTTCATAGGTGGAAACAACTTCCCGCATCCTCTATCTGAAGAAGAGGAACAAAACTGCCTTAACGGAGTGAAAAGGGGCGATATTAACAGCAGGAATACCCTTGTGGAACACAACCTGCGTCTCGTTGCACACATAGTGAAGAAGTTCGATCCGAACCCTCAAGACATTGAGGATATGATATCGATCGGGAGCATAGGGCTCGTCAAGGCCATAAACACCTACCGGGCGGATAAGGGCACCAGGCTGGCAACATACGCGTCCAAGTGCATTGAGAACGAGATCCTCATGTACCTCAGGGCAACAAAGAACGATAAGACGGAGCTCCACCTTTTCGACCCTTTGTCCTCCGAAGATGATGAGGGAGAAGTCACCTACATCGATCTCGTGAGAGACGAAGACGGTGACGTCGCCGAAGTCGTCACGGCCAAGGTCCAGGCGGAGAACGTTCTCTCAAAGCTTCAAATCCTCGACGAGAAGGAGAGGGAAGTCCTTGAGCTGAGATACGGGCTTTCGGGCAAACCTCAGAAGACCCAGCGGGAAATTGCGAGGCTGCTGGGCATTTCACGGTCATACGTAAGTCGCATCGAGAAAAGGGCGTTATCGAAGCTGGCCAAGTCCTGTCAGATGTTCGTCCAGTAAAGCCGCAACCTTTCATGGACCCTCCACCATTCTGGTAAGATAGGTGGGGGTGTCTCGTTGGCTCAGTATCTGGAACTCAAGGGCAGAGGGCCCATGCGCCTCTTGACCCCAAACTTACGGCTCAAATCCATATACGATCTCCCTATACCGTGGCTTAGGGAGAGGAATATAAGCGCCATCCTCACAGACCTTGACAACACGCTTGTCCCCTGGCGCGATTACCGCGTGGCCGGAGAGCTTGCCGAGTGGTTTCGGACACTCCACGACGAGGGTTTCAGGACGGTCATACTGACCAACGCAAGACCTTCACCGACGATACAGAAAATGTCGGAGCAGCTTGAAACCCAGCTGGTTGTTGGGGCCAGAAAGCCAATCCAGCGGTTCTTCCGGCGCGCCCTGGAGAAGGTGAACGCTTCTCCCGCCGAAGCTTGCGTTATCGGAGACCAGGTTTTCACCGACGTCTTAGGAGGCAATCTGATGGGTTGCTATACGGTCCTCGTTGAGAGAATAGGACATCGGGAGTTCTTCGGCACCAGGATAGTGCGGATCCTGGAAAGGCGAGTCCTAAGGCAGATGGACAGATTCAGAATTGAGCACGAAGAAGACACAGACGGCGCCCCTATCCCACAATAACCCCCCTCCTGCAAGAGACGTAGGACTTATTTCACGCTCCACTTTTCCGATTATAACCGTGTGGATTTATCCTCGCAGGGAGGCGGGGCTATGCTCAATATACTGGTTACCTATGAAAAGCCTTCTTGGCAGAGAAGTATTCAGCATATTCTCTCAAGGCAAAGATACGTGAACGCGTCATATGCGGCCCTCGGGCCGGGCGAGAAGAAGCATGCTCGAGACAAGTTTGAAGTGATTATCCTCCAGTCAGGGCCCAACAAGGCCAGGCTGCGAGACTCGCTGGCATCTCTCAGAAAACGCTTTCCCAGTGCGAGGATTGTCTTGATCCTTGAAAACCTAGGAATCAGCGATTTCTCCTTTGGCCACAGCATGGGTATAAGCGCAATACTGGACGAAAGCGCAGGCCCCGATCAGATTCTGGCTTCACTCGAGGCAGCTTCCAGGGGAGACCTGTACGTTGCGGCCCCGATCTTGAAAAGGGCCGCCTCACAGCATGTGGGAGACGGCCAAGGTGGCTTCTTGCCCCCGGATGAACTGAGCGACCGGGAGCTGGAAGTCTTGTCGTTGGTCGCGCGCGGGCTTTCCAACAGGGCCATCGCCGAGACCCTGTACATCAGCGAGAAGACGGTAAAGAACCACCTGTACAGCATTTTCCGGAAAATAGGGGTTTCAGATAGGACCAAAGCGGCGCTCTACGCGGTCAAGAGTCTTTCGTCCCATAAATATGGGCCTTACGCCCCTCTTGAGGTGTTCTACGAGCTCGATGAACACCAATGAGAAGTTGTTTCTTTATCGCATATCTCCCCCCCGAGATGCGAAAAGAGCAGCGAGAGCGCCCGGGCAGGTGCCCGGGACCTTTTTTCCGAAAATGAGCGTTTCGCTCCTAAGGGTAGAATGCGTGTCGAAACAGGTAAAAGAGCGTAAGCCCGGTGGCTGAGAAAGCAAGGACGATGCTCCAAAAAACCCCGGCCCACATCCTTCTTTTCGCCAGAGCCCAGGCCCAGGAGAGCGTGTATATCCCTATGAGCACAGAAATAGTCCCTATGATCACGTGCATATCTCAAGCGTGCGCCCATATGCATAAAGACATTCGTGCGTTTCGAGAATACCCGGACCGGATTCCATTTGCCTTAAGGCTAGGTTCCGTGTGATAATCTTGAAAACCCGATAATTGCGGCTATGAACGAGAATAGTAACGCGTTCGGAAGGCAAAGCGAGCCGGGGTCGGTGGAAGCCCGGTACCGGATGGCGCGCGAATGGACTCGGGAGCTTGCGAGAGCCGGCTCGTCCCCGTTACCACGGACGTCGGGCGTGACAGCGCTCCGGAAACAAAGTGCGCCGCTTTGGCGAATTTGGGTGGCACCGCGGTAGAAGTCCGTCCCTTAGAGGACGGGTTTTTTAGTTTGGAAGGAGGTGGAGCCCCGGTGGGGATCTTAAGAGTCCCTCCAGGGGTGCGCTAATGAGAAAAAGAGTTTTTTCCGGCGTTCAGCCCAGCGGCATACTGACGCTCGGCAATTACCTAGGGGCGATCAAACGGTTTGTGGAGATCCAAGACGAGTTCGAGGCTTTCTACTGTGTAGTTGACTATCACGCCATTACCGTCCCCCAACCGCCGGAAAGCCTCAGGTCACAGATCGCTCGCACTGCCGCCTTCATGTTGGGAGCCGGATTGGATCCTGAGAAGATGACGCTTTTCGTCCAGTCCGACGTCCCGGCTCATACCCAGCTCGGGTGGATCATGGAATGCACGGCGACGTTTGGAGAGCTGTCTAGAATGACCCAGTTCAAAGATAAGTCTCAAGGAAAAGAGTCCGTATCGGGAGGGTTGTTCACCTATCCTGCGCTCATGGCCGCCGACATCCTGTTATACGACGCAGATGCCGTGCCTGTCGGCGAAGATCAGAAACAGCATGTAGAGCTTTGTCGGGACTTGGCCGAGCGGTTCAACTCCCGATTCGGAAGCGTACTCAAGGTGCCGGAACCGCTTATCGCGGAAACCGGAGCGCGGATCATGTCTCTACAAGATCCGCACAAGAAGATGTCCAAGTCGGATCCCAACCCTTCAGGGTACATCTCGCTCGCAGACTCCAAGGATGATATTGCTAAGAAGATCAGGAGGGCAGTCACCGATTCGGGTCGGGAGGTAGCTTATGACCCGGAAGAGAAACCCGCGCTGGCCAACCTCATTACGATCTTCTCCCATTGCTCGGGTAGGTCGATCGACGAGGTAGTTGCGGCTTACGAAGGAAAAGGTTACGCAGAATTCAAGAAGGATTTGGCCGAGGTCGTGGTAGAGGCCCTGACTCCCGTACAGGCGAGGCACGATGCCATAGTAGCCGACGGGTCTTATGTAGAGGTGCTTCGGGAAGGAGCCAGGAGGGCTCATGAAGTGTCCTCCACGGTCCTCAGGCGCGTCAAAGAAGCCATGGGCCTCTCGCTTTTCATCGACCCCGAGGGAGTGAGGATCTAGCCTTCCGTAAGAATCACAAGTGGCTGAAGTCCCCTCGCGACCTCTTTCTCAAGGCGTGGCCAATCCATCACAGGATGGCCACGCTGCGGTTTTTCCGGCAGCCTTTCGGCCGCACGCACCATTTGTACTCTACGCTCGGAATAGAGGATTTACGAGAAGTGGGTTGAATAGCATTATTTACCCTTGCCACCCTCTTCTTTTTCTGACCTATTGGGGGGATCTGAGTGTCCCAACGGGCAACCGGCATTATGAGTCTTGGAGCCACCCTCTTACGCCCCTTCACACTGGGACGTGAGTACTCCAAACTCTGGGGCGGGCAGACGCTTTCCGCCTTGACCGACAACATAACGGCTATGGCCCTGTCCATCCTCGTCCTCCAAAGGACGGGTTCGGCGACAAAGGCTTCTCTAGGGCTTCTCCTCCAGATGATCCCCGCCCTTATCCTGGGGCCTGGCGCAGGAGTTGTCCTTGATAGAGTCCAAAGGAAAACGGTCCTTGTGGTGTCTGATATATCGAGGGCTGTAGCCGGCCTCATAGCCGCGTGCGCGCTGTACGGCGGTCGCTTTGGTCTCATCCACGTATACGGCTGGATGACCTTGAGCGGCATTGTCCGGGCATTTTACGACCCCGCTACCAATGCACTTATCCCCACGGTGGTCTCCAAGGAGTCCATCCAGCCGGCCAATGCCGTGCACACATTAGGAAAGAACACGGCTATGATCCTGGGCCCTGCAATAGGGGGCTTCGCTTTGTCGAGGCTTGGGGGAACTTGGACACTCGCAGCGGGGGCCCTGGCTTTCTCCCTGGCTGCGTCATGCGTGGCTCTCATGCAGCCCTTACACGAAGACAGGGCCGGGCGTGTTGCAGGGCGCCCTGGGCTCGCCGAAGCCATGGAAGGTTTCAAGTTCTACAAGGCAGTTCCGCTGGCCATGCACCTTCTCATCATGGCGGTAATGGTAAACCTCTGCACGATGCCCTCAGGGCTCGCCTTTCAGTACCACGTACTCAACGTCCTTGGAAGAGACTCGGATGTGCTCGGACTTCTCTTCAGCATCGCTGCCGTAGCCTCTTCCGTCGCCTCGTACTTCATGGCTACGCGCGGGAGGTGGCCGCGCCTCGGGCGTACAATGGCCTCCGGGATTGCAGCCATGGCCGTTTCATTTGGGGTAATAGGCATTTCACGGCATGTCTGGCAGGTGTTCCTCGCCTTTGCCTTGTTTGGCGCGAGCACCCCGTTCATACAGGTGCCCATGAGCACCATCTACCAGGAGATCACGCCACAGGATGTCCGCGGCAGGGTATTTGCGCTCAGGTTCACCGTGTCGACCTTTCTTTCCCCGGTCTCGACGCCATTGGTAGGAATATGGCTTGACTCGCTAGGGAGCACAGCGGTGCTGCTCATGCTTGCCGGAGGTTTAGGGACGGTCTCCCTGGCCGCCCTTTCGACCCCGACCATCCGTGACGCATGAGGCCAAACTACACCTTCAGTTTGGTCCAGTGTCCTGCTCTGAACCTGAGGTCTATAAGGATGGCCCTTATTATCATATCGAGCCCCATGGCGATCCACGCTCCGTAGAGCCCGAGCCCTACCTTGAACACAAGGATATAGGCCGTCATGACGCGCACGCCCCACACTCCGGCCATGGTGATGTACATGGTCCACCTCGTGTCGCCGGCCCCTCTTAGAGCTCCTGCAAGTACGAAGGTGCTGGCAAGAAAAGGCTGGACGAAGGCAATAAGCCTTAGGACGTTGGCCGTAAGCGAGATCACCACGGGGTCCTCGGTGTACGCATAGGCAATGTACCGCCCGCAGAAGAAAAGCACGAAACCGGCTGCGCCTGCTCCTATGAGGGCCATTTTCTGAGATTCTCGCGCCGCACGCACGGCCCGGTCAGGGTTTCTCGCCCCGAGGCTCTGACCCACCAAGGTCGTAGAAGCGGTCTGGAATGACATCGGCGGCGTGAAGGATAGGCCTTCGATATTGAGGGCGACCTGGTGTGCAGCGTAGGTCACCGTGCCAAGACTTGATACTATGCGGGCATACACCATCTGCCCTGACCGCATGACCACCTGTTCCATGGCAGCGGGGATGCCGACACGAAAGATCCTCTTCAAAATCTCAATGTCAGGCCGGAACGAATCGTGTAGCGACATCTTTATTGCACCTTTGTGGCCAAAGACCTTTCGCAGGATGAGTACAAGCGCTACCAATCGCGCAAACGAGGTCGCATAGGCCGCCCCGGCCACCTCCAGCCTGGGGAAACCGAAATGCCCATTAATCAGAAGGAAATTGCCAACGACGTTGACAAGGTTAGCCACTATGTTTACCGACATCGGAGTCTTTGTATCGCCCGCGCCTCTCAGCGAAGCGTTCAGGCTGACGGCGGCCCCTTGGAAGACCAACCCGGCAGCGACGATCCGCAAGTATGCGGTCCCCGGCTCCATTACATCTGCCTGGGCCCCCATCATCCGGAGCAGGGAAGGGGCGAAGACCATTCCCAATACCGCCAGCAGAACTCCGAAGAGCGAGGCCATGACGAGAGCTTGCCTTGCGGCGGCATAAGCGTCTTCCGTCTTCTTGGCCCCAACAGACCGCGCAACAACTGCAGTTGCCCCTACGTTGAGCGACATGAAGACCGACATGGCGATGAACATAGGCTGGTTGGAGAGCCCGACTGCGGTAATGGCCCAAGGTCCGAGCCTACCCACCTGCATCATGTCTACCATGGAGACAAGGGTCATGAGCGTCATCTCGGTGAGTGACGGGAGGGCAAGGTTGAAGATTTTCTTTCTCAGTTCGCCTAGGGGTTCAATGGGCTCGCGGGCAGCTGCCCTGCCGGCAAGATTGGGTTCCGAAACCGCCGCCGCGGAGGAAGCGCCCCCGCCGCCGGCTTCAGGAGACAACTTGCTATCGGGTCTTTCCTCTATGTCTATGTCTTGAAACACTGCTCCGTTCTCCATTCCCATGAACAGCTGATATTTCTGTACTCCAAACATTCTAGCACCCAACATCTCAGAGAGCAACGTTCTGACAGCGTGAAGGGCGATGGCGGCGCCGCATAGCGACCCCCGCAAGCAGGCCATGAGTCACAGCATCACAATCAGAACACCAATGAGAGACGGGAGGGATCTCAATTCGCCACTTGGAATGGAAAAACTTGGGAGTTTATGGTAATCTATGAATAAGCGTGTCGAAGAAGAGCGGTGACTGGAGGGTGATCTTTTGTACTCGCGCCTATGGAGTGCGACCATTGCTGGCATCGACGGTGTCCCGGTAAGGGTGGAAACCGATGTGTCCGGCGGGTTGCCGGGGCTGGAGATAGTCGGGCTCGCGGATGCGGCAGTGAGAGAATCTCGCCACAGGGTTAGGTCGGCCATCAAGAATTCGGGTTTTGAGATGCCCGCAAGGAGGATAACCGTAAACCTGGCTCCTGCCGACTTGCACAAAGACGGGTCACAGATTGACCTGGCGGTTGCCGCCGGCATCTTGAGCGCCGGAGGTCAGCTCCCCCTCCATTCGGATTATGCCGACTACCTACTCCTTGGCGAGCTCGCACTGGACGGCACCTTGAGACCGGTAAGAGGGGTCTTGCCAATGGTGTTGGGCCTCAAGGAAGGAATCAAGGGGGCCGTCATACCATGGGAGAACTCAGGAGAGGTGTCCTTCCTGGACGGCATGAAACTGCTGGTGGCGAGGTCTCTGGGCGAGGTGGCTTCTTTTCTCAAAGGACATGGGCCTCTCCCCCGAGTTACGGAGGCGCAAAGCGCCCCTCCGGACGTCACTCAAAAGGTCGTGGACACAGCGGAAATCAGGGGTCAGGCGGTGGCCAAGAGGGCCTTAGTTGTGGCCGCTTGCGGTTCCCATAATGTACTCCTCACCGGGTCGCCCGGCGTGGGCAAGAGCATGCTGGCCCGTTCACTCCCAGGGATCCTACCCGACCTAACCCGGGAAGAAGCCCTTGAGGTCATGCGGATACACAGTGTCGCAGGGATCCTCCCTCCCGGGGGCGGTCTCATAAGGCACCGCCCATTCCGGGCACCCCACCACACGGTGACGGCTACCGCCCTAATTGGGGGCGGGGCGCACCCAAGGCCGGGGGAGATCAGCCTGGCCCACCGCGGCGTCTTGTTTCTCGACGAAATGCCCGAGTTTTCACCCTCAGTGTTGAACGCGCTGAGGCAACCCCTAGAGGACGGTTATGCCGTTGTAACCCGGTCAAGAGGCTCATACAGGTTTCCGTGTCGTTTCCAGCTTGTTGCCGCGATGAACAACTGCCCCTGTGGGTATTTTGAAGACGACCTTCGAGAATGTACCTGTACGCCCCACGCCCGGCGGAATTATGTAGGAAGGATAAGCGGCCCCTTTCTGGACCGCATGGATATCTCCATATCTGTGCCCAGAGTGCCGGTGGAGGAACTCATTGGGGAAAAGGGGGAGCCTTCAGAGAGGTTGAGGGAACGGGTTTTGGCCGCACGAGAAAGGCAAGCGAAGCGGTTTGAGTCGAGCGGCATACGCACGAATGCCGAAATGGGCCCAAGAGAGCTTTCGACCCTTGTAACCTTTTCCGGGAAGGCGAGAAAACTGGCATTTCAGGCCGTGAACAAAATGCACCTCTCAACAAGGGCCTATTACCGGGTGTTGAAAGTGGCGGTGTCCGTAGCGGACCTTGAGTGCTCGCCGAGAGTTGAGGAAGAACATGTAGCCGAAGCCCTATCATACAGGCAAACGGTAGGGCAGCATGAGTAAGGCCACCTCCCGTAGGTCAAAGGTACCGCAGAGGACCGTGGGTTCTTTGGTGGAAGAAGCGGCTTCCAGGCACCTTGCATCGCTGGGCTACCGCATTTTGGAACGAAACTACGCCTCACGGGTTGGCGAAATAGACATAGTGGCGAAAGACGGCGGCATTCTCGTATTCGTAGAGGTAAGGTATAGGGGAATGAGGTCCGTCGAGTCTCCTGCAGAGTCTTTGGACCGGCGAAAATTGTCTCGAATAAAGCGGGCTATCCGGCATTACCTGGCGGAACGATTGGGAAGGGAACCGCGGGTGGTTAGGGTAGACGTCTGTTTGGCCCGTCCCGTCCCTGAAACCGGGTGCGAAGAGGGGACCGCTGAGAGAGGGGGCGGAGAGGTCGTTCAAGTGCCCTTTGTGGGCCTTGTGAGGTTTGAGGTCCTAAAGGGCGTCGTGGACTTTGCCTGAGACAGGTGCGAAGGACCTCCGGTGAATGGGGCACGGGCCGAGAGAGCTCACGACGGACCTGTGAGAGGCTGTGCAGTACCCCTTGTGCTTCTCGAAGCCGTACCCCGGGTAGAGGGTTTCAAACCGGTCCATGACCCGGTCCCTTACCACTTTTGCGATTATGGACGCTGAGGCTACGGAAGCCGAAATCGAGTCTCCCCTTACAAGGCCTTTCTGGGGAAAGGGTAGACCCCTGATCTTGTAACCGTCAACGAGCACCAAGTCTGGTCGAAATCCTTGCGCGATCAGCGACCAGACGGCCATCCTCATGGCCGAATGGGTGGCCTCAACAATCCCTCTTTCATCTACGAACCTTGAGGAGCGTATGCCGATGCCGAAACCCAAGCAAGTATCAAGTATGAGGTCAAAGACGCGCTCGCGTTTCTTAGGGGTGAGCTTCTTGCTGTCATCTATGCCGTTTATCCTGGGCGTGGGAGGGAGGATTACTGCCGCCGCAACGACAGGGCCCGCCATGGGGCCCCTGCCCACCTCATCGACTCCCACTATAAAGCGGTGAATGCGCCTTTCGGTTTCGTCGTATTCATAAAGTTCCCTTGCCCGGTCAAGTTGCTTCTTAAGAGTTTCGTTCTTAGCCATGAAGTAGCCCCCGCAGGAATCGACCTCTCATCTCTCTCTTCTGAATCATTAGGGCGGTTTCCTGCGAAGCCCCCAGGTAAGGCAACGCTACCTGGGAACAGGGCGGTGGAAGGCAAATCCGGTTGAGTAGATGTCGAATTTTACGGTGAAGGTAGCACTAACTTCTGACAGTCTGGCGGGCCAGTTGAAAGCTTCCCACTCCGGCATGGTCCTGAACGTTCCGTGGACAGACCGCCCAAGGGCGATGGCATCACATCCGAGTTTCATCATCTTGTAGAAGGACGTCTGACAAAGCTCTTGTACCCTTTGGGCCGCCGTCTCGGCCATGGCAACACGGCTTCTATCCGTAGTTGGAGGTGCCTTTGGGTCTACCAGATACTCCTCGATGGACCCGCTCAGACGGATGATGAACTGGACATCTACCTTGTCACCTTGACGGTTTACTTTTGTCCTTACGGAGGCGTGCTTCACCGCAACGCTGAGAAGCCCCTCGTCGCCCGGGCTCTTTATGTCAAGAAACCACGACCGCGAGCGGCCCCACAAGACCAGGGCTGCCCTGGTCTCCTCCGCCGTGAGGTGCCCGACCATGCGGTACCTTCCGTCGGTAGGGGCAAATAAGGCCGTCCCTACAATGGCGGCGGGCATGAGCTCAGAATCACCCGAGCCTTCTTGTGGCTCACTCATTTCTTCGTTGTCCCCTGTTGGCGAGGCGAGGTCCAGAAGGGGTGCCCAAGGGGAAGCCTCGACGGTTTGATAGCGCTCGGAGAAGTCATGCATGGTCACCACCGGACAGTAGCCCAGCGAGGTATACCCGGTATCAATCACTTTGGTGAGATAGTCGGCAATATCAATTTCCTCAGGTGCCCTGAGGCCCCGGATGAAATCCCTGGCGTCACCCCTAGAGACCGCTACCAGCGTAGTGGGCCGGAACTCCAGTCCTCTGTGGAAGACGTCGATGACGGGCGATATATCGTCCTTGGCCAAGCCCTCTCCCAACACCAGGCAGCTTATGTGCTGCCCCGTGAATTCCCTCGAGCTCACCGCCTCAAGTTTGTTTAGTGCGTCCACGATGTCATAGCCCTCACCGTCTAGGATGACGGATGTCTTGCCACCCTCTGAACCACTTTCCGGCCCCCGCTGGAGCGACCTTGGAACGGCGATCGCGGCAGTTACATGGACCCTCCCGCTCTTACCCTTATCCACGCCCATGACGTGTATGAAGGACCTTTCCTCAACCTCCCTTCTTCCCCAGCAGCCGGGAAGAAGTAGGAGAAGCGCGCCGAAGATCGCGAAGTATACGCTAGTTCGAGGTCGCATTCGTGTTTCCGGAAGGCGCACGATAGTCACCCCCTCGGCCTTTTTGAGCGCTACCTAGGCCCGCCTCTTTATCCTGAGCCTTAGGCCCACGTCCCGGCGACTCTGACGCCTGCATCCCCACGCCCTCTGTATCCGGGTCAGTATCTTGTTCCGTATCTTGAGCCGGGTCTTTTTCCGGATTTTTGGCCTGAGGAGGCTTTATCCCCCTTAGTCTTGCCACTCCGTACAGCACCCACCCGAGGGATATGAGGGCTATGCCTGCGGTGTCGAAGAAGTAGGTGGTAAGAACTTGCGCCGTCTTGTGGAGGCTTACGGGCATCGCGCCTATAGCAAACGTCAGGGCGGAAAGAGCCGGCAAGAACATGCGATATGTATTCACGCCCGACATCTGGGCAAGAAACACAAGTATAACGAAGTAGGTAAAGCCGGCCTGAATCGCGGAAGGAAAAAACCAGGTAAACACAAATACCGCCTCAAGACGCTGAAAGTACCTGCCGAGATATATGGACCTTGCGAGAATTCCCAGAGGGTGGGTGAGGCGTGTCCCGGAGGGATACGGAAAGAACAGGAGTGTTGCCACAACGGTCGCCGTAAGTGTGGCGCCGGCAGCCAAGAGCCCTGTCAAGACACCCTTCTCTAGGTCTTCCTCGCGGCGGACATAGGTCTTTACGGCCCCGAAAGCAGGCAGTATTCCCCAGAGGCCGATCAGCCTAAGTCCGGCCAAACCTACTTCGGCCGGCCCGGGTCCCCAAAACGGCAAGAGATTTCTAAGGTCCAGATCACGGAGGGAGGTCACCACAATGATCACAAAAGAGATGACGGTAGGAGCAAAGAAGAAAGTGGTCGCCCGGGCCAAACTTTCAAGCCCTGCCCATGCGGAGTAAGCGCTGGATGCTATGAGGGCTATGAGGAGGACTTCGATAGGGACGTCGGGCAGGAGGCCGATCGCAGCTCCACCTGCGAAGAGCCGCATGCTCAGGGAAATCGCGAACACGAAAGATGCGGTAATCGAGGCGCAAAGCAGAGTCCCGAGGGCTTTTCCCAACGTCTCTTGAAGCGCCTGGAGGAACGGGAGCCCACGTGTGAGATAGGACCACTTAAGCCAGCCAATTGCCGCTACGACTGCGAGGGCGACGGAGATGAGTACGGAGAGCCACGCCCCCGTTGAGAGTTCCAGCGTAAGAAAGGTGGGGGTGATGAGGAAGGACTTCACTCCGAGCAAGAAGCCAAGGAGCCCCGCCACTTGATTTGTTGAAATATGCCCGAGGGCGAGAGAGGCTTCTTTGAGTTTGTACGTTCCGCCGCTCCCTTTCCGTTTCCGGTCACCGCCCGCTCTTTTCGCTACTCCTGCTCCCATTCTCGTCCCTTGGTCCTTTCCCGCCCTCGACGGCTTCTCTTGGTGAGCCACCTTGTCCTCCGCCACCTCCGTCACCTCTCTCTCCTCTTGTGCCGTCCTCTTCGAGGGTTAGCCCCGCATCCCAAAGGCGCGCTATGCGACCGAGGCGCCACGTGTTTTGGGGATGGATGTAGGGTGGCCTCTTCTCGACTTTCCAGGGTTCCGTCACAAATGCCCCCCGGTAAGAAGGCTTCCTCATGGGTGCCAGGGGCGTGAGGAAGGGCACTCCGAAGCTGTTGAGTGAGAAGGCGTGGCACAGCATGAGGTAAGTGAGGACGGCTATCCCCAGAAATCCCAGCGCTGCTCCCGCAACGATGAAAAGAAACGTCGCCACCCTGATGAACATGCCTATTTCTAGGTTCGGAAGAGTGAAGGAAGCGACCGCTGTAACTGCTATGATTATCACCAAGATCGGGCTCACAATGAAGGCGGTCACGGCGGCTTCACCGATAAGCAAGGCACCCACGATGCCGATAGTAGGTCCGATGGGGGAAGGTATCCGTATTCCCGCCTCTCTTATGAGCTCAAACCCGAAAAACATGACCAGCACTTCGATGTAAAGCGGAAACGGGATAGGTTCCCGAGATGCCGCAATTGCCATCATCATGGCCGAAGGGACCATCTCGGGGTGATAGCTCACTATGGCCACGTAGAGCCCCGGTAGGTATATGGTGAGGAAGAAACTGACGTAACGTATAATCCGGAGTATGTTCCCGTACGGCCAGCGAACAAAGCGGTCTTCGGCGCTGTCCAGAAATGCGAATAGGTTGACGGGAACTATGAGAACAAAGGGGTCCCCGGCGACCATTATGGCGCACATCCCCTGCATGAGGTGGACAGCCACGCGATCGGGCCTTTCGGTGCTTAGGATGGTGGGCAAGAGGCTGTGGGAGTCTTCGATGAGCTGCTCCAGCTCGCCTGAAGTGAAAACCTCCGAGACGTCCAGCCCCAGTAACCTTCTCCTGCACTCGTCCACCAGCTTCTTACTTGCGATCGAGGACACGTAAATAAGCGCGCATTTGTTGTTTGCCGTCACACCGATATCCAGGCTCTCCACAACCAAGTCGGGGGTCTGTACGATGGAGCGGAGGAGGGCCGTGTTGCTTCTCAGTACTTCCACGAACCCCTGCTGGGGCCCCCTTACGATACGTTCGGATACGGCTTCACCGACCTGCCTGTGCTCCCATCCTTTGGTCTCGACGACGAGGGCAACGCTACTTCTTTCAACCAGTACCACCGTGTCGCCCATGAGAATGCTTTCAACGAGTTTGTGGAGGCTTTCCGTACGTTCAACCTGTCCGTTGGGGAGAAGGACCGACTCTAACCTGTCAACCGGCTTCTTGAGGTCGCCTTTCCGTAGAGGGCTCAAGAGCATAAGCGGCTGGAGCACGCACTTGAAGATCTTGTCGAAGTCGCTTAGCCCCTCGATATAGGCCACGACGGCTTTTGCCTTTGGTTCGGCGATGAGGATCTCTCTGAACACGATGTCGGACGACTCTGGCACGTGGAAGATCTTTTTGAGGGCGCGGATGTTCTCGTCAAGGTCATGGCTAAGCTCCTTTCCACGCTTCTTGCCTTCTTCTTTGGCTTTAGCAGGCATCTTGCCGGGTATGGGACGCTCTCCAAGGGAAAAGCGCGCGCGCTCAGGAGTCCCTTTCGCGGGAGAAAGGAGGTCCTTAACTGCCTTCCAAACATTAGGTACGCGCACGAGAGATCACCCTGGCCACAATAAGTCTCTTCTCAGCATCTCCCTGGGCGATGGGAGTTATGAAAAGGCGGTGCGCTTCCTAGAGATTTGTGGTACATTCAATCGGGAATTGTCAAATCATGGAAACGGAGTGACTTTGTGGCGAGTCAGGTCATCGCCCTGGGGCAAGAAGGGTACCCGGAAAGCCTGATGCGTCTTCCAAACCCTCCGGAGGGCCTTCACATCGCCGGAAATATCGTGCCTCAAGACCGGCTGGCAGTGGCCATAGTAGGCACGCGAAACCCGACTCAGGTGGGCAAGTGGGTGGCCCGGGAGTTTGCGGAAGATATGGCCGGAGCCGGGGTTACGGTCGTCTCGGGGCTCGCGAGGGGGATAGACGGGATAGCCCACCGCGCGGCCATAAGGGCCGGCGGTCGCACCATCGCCTGCTTGGGATGCGGGGTGGATGTCGTTTACCCTCCCGAAAACGAAGATCTGTACCGTGAAATCCCACATCACGGAGCTTTGCTTTCCGAGTTTGGCGACGGGGTAAGGCCCCTTAAGTATCACTTTCCTCGAAGAAACCGCCTTATTGCCGGTTTGTCCCTTGGTGTCGTCGTCATAGAGGCCGGCGCCCGCTCGGGGGCCCTCAACACTGCTTCGTGGGCCTTGCACTACGGCATTCCGGTCATGGCAGTACCGGGAAGCGTGAAATCTCCGAAGAGCGCCGGCGCCAACAAATTGATACAGGAAGGTGCTTATCTGGTAACCTCGGCACAAGATGTGCTATCCTTTCTCGGACGAGAAACTGAATGTGTTCCCGTACCTTTGGAGTCCCCAAAGCGCCTTGCGGCTACGGAGAACACGCTGGAGGAATCTCTTGTGCTTCATGAGCTTCGCGGTCACCCGCTTTCGGCTGACGCCCTGTGTGAGCGTCTCTCCAATATGCCGGCAGGCAGGGTCGCAGCGGTGCTTGCTTGCCTGGAGATGAAAGGCGCGGTCCAGAGGACTGCAGCAGGTAAATTCCTGGCTCTGGTGGGGCAGGCTACAAATGGGAAGGAGCGCAGCTAACGAATGACTGCTGAGACAAGTCCACTCATAATCGTTGAATCACCTACGAAAGCGAAGACCATATCCCGGTTTATGAGATCGAAATACCGGGTCATGGCTTCTCTGGGTCACGTGAGAGACCTCCCCAAGAGCACTCTTGGGGTCGACATAGAAAACGATTTCGCGCCGAAGTACATAAACATAAGGGGCAAAGGTCCCCTCATTAAGGAGCTCAAAGAGGCGTCCAAGAAGGCGTCTTCGGTTTACCTGGCAACGGACCCGGACAGGGAGGGCGAGGCCATTTCGTGGCACCTTTGCTCCATCTTGGGGATCGACCCGGAAGAGGCTAAACGCGTCATCTTCCACGAGATCACCGAAAAGGCCGTGCGAGAGGCTTTCTCCAAGCCGAGACCCGTGAACCAGAGGCTCGTGAACGCACAACAAGTAAGGCGGGTGTTGGACAGGCTCGTCGGGTACAGCCTAAGCCCGCTCCTCTGGCACAAGATTAGGCCGGGCCTTTCTGCGGGCAGGGTGCAGTCTGCCGCTCTAAGGCTCATAGTCCAGCGCGACCAGGAGATCGGCTCATTTGAGCCCGAGGAATACTGGACCCTTGACGCTTATCTAAAGGGTGAACAAGGAGAGGTAAAAGCCCGCTATTTCGGAGAAAACGGGCGTAAGAAGACCCTTTCCAGCCGAAAAGACGTAGATGCGGTCCTCTCTGCCATCCAAGGTGAACCGTTTGTCGTGGCTTCAGTGAAGCCCAGAGAGCGAAGGAGGCAGGCGCCGTTTCCGTTCACAACATCAACGCTCCAGCAAGAGGCTTCGAGGAAGCTCGGGTTCTCGGTGAAAAAGACAATGTCGGTCGCCCAGACGCTGTATGAGGGTGTAGAGATCGGAAATGAAGGCTACACGGGACTTATCACATATACGAGGACCGACTCGGTCAGAGTGGCCGAAAGCGCAGTGGCCGAGGCACGACGGTTCGTAGGCGAGGTGTTCGGATCGCAGTATGTGGGTTCCGGGAGAGCCGCGCGGGCAAGGCCTCTTGAACAAGGGGCACATGAGGCGATACGTCCCACGTCGCTTCTGAGGACTCCCGCGGATCTCAAGAGGTTCCTCAGGAACGACCAGTACAGGTTATACAAGCTGATATGGGAAAGGTTCGTCGCCAGCGAGATGGCGCCGGCGGTCTACGACACCGTGACGGCCGACATAACGGCGGGCCGGGCAACGTTCAGGGCCACCGGTTCCAGGATGAAGTTCCCCGGCTTCACGAAGGTTTACGAAGAGGGCCGGGACCACCCCGGAGAAACGGAAGAAGAACGGGATATCATCCCTCTCGCGGAGGGAGAGGTCCTGAGCCTCCTTAAAACCGAGCCTTCCCAGCATTTCACCGAACCACCTCCGAGATATACGGAAGCAACGCTGGTTAAGGCGTTGGAGGAGAACGGGATAGGCCGGCCGTCCACCTATGCCCCGATAATAGCTACCCTTTTTGAACGAGAGTACATTGCGCGAGAGCAAAAGCGCCTTTTTGCCACAGAGCTGGGTATCACCGTGGACCGGCTGCTTACAGAGAATTTCCCTTCCATCGTTGACCTTGCCTTCACGGCAGACATGGAGAAAAAGCTCGATGCCATCGAAGAGGGTGAAGGCGACTGGATTTCAATCTTGAGGGAGTTCTGGGAACCGTTCAAGGAGCAGGTCGACCGGGCCGAAGAAGAGTTGGCCCGCATCAAGATTGCCGACGAACCGGCGGGGGAAGACTGCGACAAGTGTGGCCGTCCAATGGTTGTAAAACGGGGGAGGTACGGCAAGTTTATCGCATGCTCGGGATACCCCGAGTGCAAGAACACCAAGCCTGTCTTGGAGAAGACCGGCGTCAAGTGCCCCAAGTGCGAAAAGGGTGACATCGTAGTGAGGCGGACGCGCAAAGGGCGGGTTTTCTACGGGTGCACCGAATACCCCGCGTGTGACTACACGACATGGGCAAGACCCGTGGCAGGCTCCAAGTGCCCTACCTGTGGTGCGTTCCTCGTTGAGGCTCAAGGCGGGCGGCGGGGCTTCCGCTGCTCAAACACTGCTTGCAGCTATCGCTCGCAAAAGGTAGAAAATTACGAAAAAGTTGCTCGTCTTTCACGCTGATGTTATCATTAGTTGTGAATTGGCTGCCATTGCAGGCATTTCTTTGATTGTGAGAAGGTGTGGCGTTGAGATCTATCTTGGAAGTAGGAGAAGAGGAATTTCTGGCCCAAGTGGGGGTATCCAGAACCCAGAGTCCCAGTACCCTTAACGCATACGCCAATGATCTCGGCCAGTTCATGGCCTTCCTTACCGAGAAGTACGGTGGAGACCCCTCCAATTTACCCCAGAAGATATCCGGAGACGATGTCAGGGGGTTCATCCAAGACCTTTCGAGGAAAGGGTACAAACCCTCATCTATTGCCCGAAAGACGTCTTGCATCCGGAGCTTCCTAAAGTTTTTGGAAAAGCGAGGGGCTCTCGCGCCGGAAACCGCCAAGGCGGTATCGCCGAGGAGGGCTAGGCAAGAACTACCCAAGGTCCTCTCCGAAGGTGAAGTGGAGAAGCTCATGGAGGCCGTGGATTCGAGGACTCCTCTCGGCAAGAGAGATAGGGCAATGCTTGAGCTCCTCTACGGCTCAGGGCTCAGGATAAGCGAACTAAGAGGTCTCAACGTTGGCGACATAGACTACTCCCTGGGCTTCGTCCAGGTGCTGGGGAAAGGCAGCAAAGAACGGTTTGTCCCCGTGGGCTCTGAGGCGTTGGAGGCGCTCGGTGACTACCTTGAAAACGGCCGCCCGTTCCTAGAGGCCGGTCCGAAAGCTCTTAACCGCGCCACGGGCAAAGAGCCTGCCCGGGCGGGAAAACCGGCCGTCTTGACCAGCCTTAGGAGGCCCCTCTTCTTGAACCGGTTCGGTAAGAGGCTTTCGGTAAGGTCAATACGCAGGGTGCTCGAGAACCACCTCATAGCGGCCGGGTTGGATCCCGCGAGATGTTCGCCGCACACGCTCAGGCATTCTTTCGCGACTCATCTTCTAAGAGGCGGGGCAGATTTACGGTCTGTCCAGGATATGTTGGGGCACGCAAGCGTCCGGACCACCCAAATCTACACCCACGTGTTGCCTGAGCATCTTAGGGAAGTGTACCGGAATTTCCATCCCCGTGCCGGAGCCGAGGACGCAACGGAGAGCCGGAAGGGTACCGGAGAAAAGAGAGGGTGATGAGCATGAACGGGCCTTTGATAAGGAGCACCACCATCCTCGCGGTGAGAGCGGGGGGTAAGGGCGCCATGGCAGGCGATGGCCAGGTGACTCTGGAGGAGAGCCGCACCATCCTAAAGAGCGGGGCGAAAAAGGTACGAAAGATCCACAACGGCAAGATACTAGCCGGTTTTGCAGGCTCTGTCGGCGATGCCCTGGCGCTCTTCGATAAGCTCGAGGGACACCTTGAGGAAACCAGGGGCGACCTGCAGAGGGCCGCGGTTGAACTGGCCAAGGAATGGCGTACCGACAGGGTCCTCAGGCAACTCAAGGCCATGCTCCTATGCATGGATAAGGATCACATTTTGCTGGTGAGCGGGACCGGCGAAGTGATCGAACCCGACGACAACGTGCTGGCAATAGGGTCCGGAGCGCCGTACGCTACCGCAGCCGCCAAGGCGCTCTTACGCCACAGTTCTCTTGCCGCCGGAGAAATAGCCAGAGAATCTCTTAAAATAGCGGCATCGATCTGCATATACACGAATGAGAATATCCTGGTCGAAGAGCTTAACTAGGCTTAGGAAAGGGAGGCTTTTGGATGGCGGACCTTACGCCTCGTGAGATAGTTTTCGAACTCGACAAATACATAGTAGGTCAAGAAAAGGCAAAAAGAGCCGTTGCCATCGCGGTCCGGAACAGGTTAAGGCGGCAGATGGTTCACGGAGATCTTCAGGACGACATAATCCCTAAGAACATCCTCATGATTGGCCCTACGGGAGTAGGCAAGACGGAGATATGCAGGCGCCTTGCCAAACTGGTGAATGCCCCGTTCGTGAAGGTGGAATCTTCCAAGTTCACCGAAGTCGGCTACGTAGGGCGGGATGTGGATTCCATCATACGTGATCTGGTTGAGGCGGCCGTCCGGATGGTTCGGAATGAGCAACTTGAGATGGTCAAAGGGAAAGCCCAGGCGCTTGCGGAAGACCGGTTGGTTGACATCGTTTGTCCGCTTCCCAAGAGGAGAGAGTCGTCCCGGAATCCTTTCGAGTACCTGTTTAACCCGGGCATGCGCGACGACACGACAGAAGATGACGACTTCGAAGAAAAGGTCCGAAAAGCCAGGGCCGAACGACGTCTGTTCCGGGAGCGCCTCTCGAGAGGCGAGTGTGAAGACCTAGAGGTCGAGATCGAAGTGGAAGACACCTCAATTCCGACCTTTAACTTCTTCGACGGCAGCGGTATTCAGGAGATGGGCCTTAATATGCAGGACCTCTTGGGCGGTATCCTTCCAAAGCGGAAAAAGATCCGGCGCCTCAAAGTGAAAGAGGCAAGGAAGGTCCTCGCGCAGGAAGAGGCCTCCAAACTCGTGGATACGGACTCGATCACCGCGGAAGCCATAAGGCGCACCGAAGCTCTCGGCATAGTGTTTCTCGACGAACTTGATAAGATCGCAGGCCGCGAGCAAGGATCCGGGCCCCAGGTATCGAGAGAAGGAGTCCAACGGGACCTTCTGCCCGTAGTCGAAGGCACAACGGTGATCACGAAGTACGGACCTGTTAAGACAGACCACATCCTTTTCATCGGGGCAGGGGCTTTTCACGTCACCAAGCCCTCTGATCTCATCCCCGAGCTTCAGGGAAGGTTCCCCATAAGAGTGGAACTGGACCCACTTACGGAGCAGGATTTCGTCAGAATTCTCAAAGAACCCGAAACTTCCCTAACAAGGCAGTACAAAGCTCTTCTCGCTACTGATAATGTAGAGGTAGAATTCACTGAAGACGGAATAGCCGAGCTGGCTGCCATGGCTTTTAGGGTGAACCAGGAGACGGAGAACATAGGGGCAAGAAGACTTCACACCGTCATGGAGAAGCTGCTCGAAGACGTCCTTTTCGAGGCGCCCGACTTGGCTGAGCGAAAAGTTACGGTGGATGCCGAGTACGTGAGAAGGAGGCTAGCGGGCCTAGTTTCAAATAGAGATGTCTCCCGCTATATTTTGTAGCGTGAGAGCAAAAGAGGAGGAAAACCGGTTGCAGACTCTACTAGACAAAACACGACGTATGAACCAGCTGCTCAGAGAGGCGGCAAGCGAAGTTGACTTCCACGGTAGCGCGAAAGTCATAAGAGATGTAGTTGAGTGCAACGTATACGTCCTGGACAAGTTCGGTAAAGTCCTAGGGTATGCACTCATGGACGACTTCGACTGCAAGGTGATGAAAGAAGACGTCCTCGAGTCGGAAGGCTTCCCGCCGTCTTACAATGAGCGACTGTTCATGTACAGAGAACCTGCAGTCAACATTAAGAACGATGAGGGTGTTTGCGTTTTCAAGGATGGCACTTCATGCGAGTACCCGCGGAAGATAACCACGATCCTGCCCGTCATGGGTGGCGGAGAACGGCTGGGCACCTTGGTCTTGGCTCGCACTACCAAAGACTTCAGCGTCCACGACCTCATTCTCGCAGAACACGCAGCGACCGTGGCGGCCATGGAGATCCTCCGCTACAACCAGGAGACGGTTGAAGAAGAGACGCGGCAGCGCACCGCCGTCCAGGTAGCCCTCGGTACGCTTTCTTTCTCAGAGCTCAACGCCATGCGACATATTTTTGAAGAGCTGGGCGGGACCGAAGGATTCCTGGTGGCATCGAAGGTGGCCGACCGCGTTGGAATAACCAGGTCTGTTATCGTGAACGCCCTCAGGAAGTTCGAATCTGCAGGCGTTATTGAGTCGAGGTCGCTGGGCATGAAAGGCACTTTCATAAGGGTCTTGAATACGAAGCTCCTGGAGGAGCTCAAGAAGCTTCGATAAGAATCCGCTTTCCGAGGAGGCGGGCGAAGAGATCAGTTTTCTTTGCCCGCCTTCTTACGTATCTAAAAAAATCTCCGAAATTAGTAACGGGAAGAAGGATTTTTGGATTTTGTGTAGAATATGAGGCGACCACAGCTAAATAGGTCCAGTTACCGCGCACCGATAAAGGCAAAACTGTCGAAAGGCAGTGACGCAAAGCTGCGGGTCTAAAGCGACAAGAAAGAAAGAGTCGCCATGACAGCCGGGTTACCGAAGAGGGCGGTTATAATTTTCGCTGCCTCTCGGCTTGGGTGCCGGGAGGCTCGTTTCATCTACGGGGGGGAAAGAGCATGAAGGATGTATCGCTTATCATGCAGCGCGCGTTGGACGGGGCCTGGCGAAGGCACGAAGTGCTCGCCAACAACGTCGCCAACGCAGAAACACCGGGCTACAAGCGACTCGACCTTGACTTCCGGACAGCTCTCGCCGAAGCAAGTGCCGCGAAACGTCCCACCCTCGTCGCAACTTCGCCGCGCCACATCGTACCTTCAAACACGGTCGAACCGGGCTGCTTGGGGCAGGACCTTTCGGCCATTACCCCCGACGGCAACAGCGTCGACATAGACCGTGAAATGGGCGAAGTGGCTGCCAACGCCCTGTACTACTCGGCAGTCTCCGGCCAGCTTCGGGCCCATCTGTCGCTTCTAAGAAAAGCCATCACTGAAGGGAGGCGCTAGACCACATGAGGTTGTTCGCTGCCATTGAGGCCAGCGCATCGGGTCTTACGGCCGAAAGGCTGAGGCTCGACCTTATTGCGTCAAACCTCGCAAACGCCGAAAGCACGAGGACCGAGAACGGTGGTCCCTACCGGCGGAAAGTGGCTCTCTTTTCACCCAACGGGGCCCGCTACTCATTCCGGGACATTCTCGCCCGCGAGGTCAGAGAGCTCCCGCGGGGCGTCAGAGTGTACGGTATCGCCGAAGACCGGAGCCCCCTTCGAAGGGTGTATTCGCCGGGTCATCCGGAGGCTGACGAAGAGGGTTATGTGACATATCCCAACGTGGATGTAGTAACGGAGATGGTTGACATGATGGCGGCAACCAGAGCTTACGAGGCCAATGTAACGGCCATAGAAGCCGCCAAGACAATGGCCCAGCGGGCGCTTGAACTGCTTCGGGCATAAAGCCAAGTGTGTGAATCCGGCGCTCATCCGGCGCCGGTCTCTCGGGGGGAGGAGAATCGATGTATCTTAGAGCTGCTTCTATACCTGGAGTGGGGCCTCTGGTTGAAAGGACCGTGGCCCGTCCTTCTGAGTCAACTGCCAGTGAAACACTGTTTTCCAGCGTGCTGGAGAAGGCTGCCGCAAACCTTACCGCCCTTGATCGCGAGATGTCTCAGGCACAAATTGACTTGGTGACCGGCAATGCCCGCGATATGCATACTGCCGTCCTTTCAGCCGAAAAGGCGAGCCTGGCGCTGGACCTTGTGATCTCCGTCCGCAATAAAGCTCTCGAGGCGTACCAAGAGATCATGAGAATGCCTATATAGCGGGGGAGACCGATGGGAACCAGTGTCGCTCAACTCACAAAGGGCATACGGGACACCTGGTCAAAGCTGGGCAAAACACCCAGGCTCGTCATCATAACCAGTGTCGCCGTAGTGTTCGTCGCTTCTCTCTTGGCGCTGGGTCTCTCGGCGCGGGGAAACCGGTACGAGGTCTTGTGGTCCAACCTGGACCTACAAGACGCCGGGGCCATTGTCAGCGAGCTGGAGAGACAAGGCATTCCATACGAGCTAGCGGACGGAGGCCGTACCGTGAAAATCCCCGGCGAAGAGATCCACAGGACCAGGCTATCCTTGGCTACCCAGGGCCTTCCGTCCTCCGGGATTGTCGGGTTTGAGAGTATCCAAGGAAACTCCATTTGGGCGACGGACTTTGAACGCAGAGTGCAGTACACCCGGGCCCTCTCGGGAGAACTCGTGAGGACCATCAAGTCGATCTCAGGGGTTAAGGACGCGAGAGTCCACATCGTCATCCCGGAGAACACTGTCTTCGCTACCCTGAAGACCCCAGCAACGGCCGCAGTCCTTTTGGACCTAACGCCCGGCAAGGAGCTTGGAGGCCCGACGGTAAAGGGCATTATGAACCTGGTGGCGAGGTCGGTCGAAGGGCTTTCTCCCGATGACGTGACCGTCATGGATACTTCGGGCAAGCTCCTATCTCAGGACTTAAGAAGCGATCCTTTGGGAGGCCAAGTCTCCACAGCCGCATTCGAGATGACTTCGCGGGTGGAACGGGAGCTGGAGTCCCGCCTTCTCGCAACTCTCACCCCCGTCTTGGGACCGGGGAACGTCGTATGCCAGGTCCGCGCCACGTTGAACCTCGACCAGGTGAGGATCGTTGACGACGAATATGCAACCGACCCGCAGGGGGCTCTCAGGAGCACGCAACAGGTGACCGAGAGCTACCAGGGAACGGGGACGCCCGTCGGTGGAGTGGCAGGTGGCCTCGATGTCCCGACCTATGCAACAGGAGGCCAGGGACAGTCACAGTACCAGCGTACAGAGACCATCACCAATTACGAGGTTAACCGGAGGACGACCGAAACGCTCGTGACTCCCGGCAGCATAAAGAACCTTTCCGTCGCGGTCATGGTAAACAAAGAACTGGACGACGACGAAAAGGGCCTCATCACAGAAGGAGTTACCGCCGCCCTGGGGCTCGATCCGCTCAGACAGGACAGGATCAGCGTAATCGGAATGCCGTTCGACACGAGCCTTGTCGACACGATTCAAGCCGGCATGACGCCGCCCGACCAGGCATTCCCCAGAATCTACATCTACGCCATCGCGGTTACAGCAGCTCTCATCCTGGGTACCGTCATCCTATTCCTCTTGAGGCGCCGCCGTGCCCAAGCTCTGGAACCCCTGCCTGAACCTCTTCCCATAGTCGAAGAGGCGCCGGCGCTGTCTCCTGACCTTTTGACGCGGCAGAAAATTAGGGAAGACATCGAGAGGATGGCCCGAGTAAACCCGGCCGGGCTGGCCGCACTTCTCAAGACCTGGTTACTGGAGGATGAGTACTGATGTCCACTCGTAGAGGCGTCCTGTCAGGAAGAGAAAAGGCGGCCATTCTCCTCATCACCCTGGGACCAGACCTTTCGTCTCAGGTCATGAAACACATGAAGGAAGAGGATATAGACATCTTGACCCTGGAGATTGCCGGCACCAAAAGGGTCGACCAAGACGTCAGAGACCAGGTGCTGAGCGAGTTCGCCGATATGGCCATCGCCCAACAGTACATAGACGAGGGCGGCATTGAATATGCCAAGGTGCTCCTCGAGAAGGCGTTGGGGAAGGACAAAGCCGTTGATGTCCTGGGCCGCCTCACTGCGTCGCTTCAGGTGAGGCCATTCGACTTCGCGCGGAAGGCTGAACCGAGCCAGCTCTTAAACTTCCTAGAGTCCGAGTCTCCCCAGACCATCGCCCTTATCCTAAGCTACTTGGCTCCGAACCAGTCAGGCGCCATTCTCGCTTCGCTGGCTCCCGACCTTCAGGTCGAAGTCGCCCGGCGGATCGCCGCGATGGAAGGCACGAGCCCGGAGGTCATTAAGGAGATCGAGCGCATCCTGGAACGCAAGCTGGTGAACGTTGTCGGTCAGGATTACACGCGTACGGGCGGAGTGGGCGCCATCGTCGACATTCTGAACAATGTAGACAGGCAGACAGAGAAAACCATTCTGAATGCCCTCGATGTTGAAGCGCCCGAACTGTCTGAAGAGATCAAGCGGAGGATGTTCCTGTTCGAAGACATCATCTATCTCGACGACAGAGCCGTGCAGCGATTCCTGCGTGAAGTTGACATGTCCAAGGACCTCCCGCTCGCCCTCAAAGCGGCGTCCGATGAAGTCAAAGAAAAAGTCTACAAGAACCTCTCGTCCAGGGCCGTTGAAACGCTCAAAGAAAGCATCGATTACCTTGGCCCTGTCCGTATGCGCGATGTTGAAGACGCCCAGCAGAGGATCGTTGCGATCATACGGCGGCTTGAGGACCAGGGCGAGATCGTTGTAGGTCGCGGAGGAGGAGACGATGTCGTTGTCTAGAGTCTTCCGCTCCCAACCCATCCGCATAAGGCGCCCGGTTCCGAAGCCCGTGGAAATCGAGGCTCGGATTGAGCAGCGTCTTCCCGACCCGGCCGAGATCCTCGATGCCGCAAGGAAAGAGGCACAAGCCATCCTTGATGAAGCCAGAGAAGAAGCCGAAGCCCTTATCAGCCGGGCCAGAGACGAAGCCGGGAAGATCGCCAATGAAGCCAGAGAGGCAGGCAGGAACCGAGGATATTTCGATGGTCACGCGGAGGGTTTGGCCGAAGCTCAGAAGCTCGTAGAAGAAGCGGGAGCCGCCCTAGAGGCGGCGAGGGAGGCCTACTCCAAGATGCTTGCCGACTCAGAACCGCGCCTCCTGGCCCTGGTCATCGAGATTAGCCGCAAGGTCCTGGGAGACGCGTTTGAGGCCGATCCCAAGGTGGTGCTTGACCTCATCCGCCAAGGCCTCACGGCCCTCCGAGATGAGAGGGAGTTCTCGCTCAAGGTGCCGCCTGAACTGGTTTCTCTTGTGGAAGGAGAGGTCCCCACTCTTAAGAGAGAGTTCGGCGCAAGGTCAATGGAAGTCGTAGGCGATCCGGAAATCGCGGGGGGAGCTATTGTTTCTACGCCTCACGGCTACGTGGACGTGACGATTGAGTCCCAGATACGCTCGATCGCAATTGCGCTGGCCGAAGCCCGCAAGAAAGTCCTGGGGGTTGAAACGGCATGAACGACGTGTCCTTCCAGATGTACGAAGAGACGGTCAGGACTGTCCAGCCGCTCACTTACGGCGGCGTAGTACGGGACGTTGTCGGCCTTCTAATCGAGTCCTCGGGACCCAAAGTCAAGATGGGGGAGATGTGCTATCTGCTTCCGGATTCGGGCGTTCCGGTCCTCAGCGAAGCGGTCGGCTTCAAGGACGGCCGTGTCCTCCTTATGCCCTACGGTGAACTGGACGGCGTGGCGCCGGGCACCCCGGTGGAGGCAACCGGCAGGCAGCTCAAGGTGCCGGTGGGAGAGGGCATGCTCGGCAGGATCGTTGATGCCCTGGGCTTCCCGATGGACAAGAAGCCTTGGTGGGCCGTGGACACGTACTATCCTGCCACTGAACGGCCGCCTTCGCCCCTTGAGAGGGACAGGATCCTCGAGCCCCTGGCAACCGGGGTGAAGGCCATAGACGGTCTCCTCACCCTCGGCGAAGGTCAGAGGATCGGCATTTTCTCCGGTTCGGGCGTGGGCAAGTCGACACTCATGGGAATGATTGCCAGGAACACCTCGGGGGACATGAACGTAATCGCCCTCATCGGCGAGCGCGGTCGCGAAGTCAGGGAGTTCATTGAAAGAGACTTGGGCCCCGAAGGGCTCAAGCGATCTGTCGTAATTGTTGCAACCTCGGATGAACCCGCCCTCATGAGGATAAAGGCCGCATGGGTGGCCACGGCCATAGCAGAATACTTCCGTGACCGCGGGATGTCGGTCCTCCTCATGATGGATTCGCTCACCAGGTGGTGCATGGCCCTCCGGGAAGTCGGGCTGGCAACGGG
Source organism: Candidatus Fermentithermobacillaceae bacterium UBA3951 (assembly GCA_002385465.1). GTDB lineage: Bacteria > Bacillota > Sulfobacillia > Fermentithermobacillales > Fermentithermobacillaceae > UBA3951. The sequence continues at coordinate 16,597 of DGDN01000043.1, read as the reverse complement.
TGAACCTCCCACCACGAGAGGATATACTCCGTCGGTTTTCGCCCATCTCCCGAAACTCCTGGAACGGGCGGGCAAGAGCTCTACCGGCAGCATCACCGGGATCTACACGGTCCTCGTTGAGGGCGACGACATGGATGAGCCTATAGCCGACGCAGCAAGGGGGATCCTGGACGGACACATCGTCCTCTCCAGGGACCTGGCCCAGCTCGGTCACTACCCTTCCATAGATGTATTGGCATCGGTCTCAAGGCTCATGACTACGGTCACAAGCGAAGCGCAGAGAGAAGCGGCCAAAGAGCTCCGGGCGGTCCTGGCGACTTACAAGAAGGCCGAGGACCTCATAAACATAGGAGCCTATGTCAAGGGCTCAAACGACCGCATAGACCACGCGATTAACTACGTGGACCGGGTGAACGGGTTTCTGAGGCAAGGCGTAGACGAGAAGCATTCATTTGAAGAAACAGTCTCACTCCTTACCGGGCTCTTCTCAGAAAACCTTGTGGTTTAGCAAATTGGGATGATTGTCGATAAAGGACGGGGACGGGTTTGAAGAAGTTCGAGTTTCCTCTGGAGCGAGTTCTCGAGATACGGCGGCTGCGCAAGCTGCTTGCGGAAGAGAAGCTCGGAGAAGCTCAGAGGAACGAGAATGCGGTTAAGTCCAGGCTCGATGCGGCTTGTGAAGCCAGAGAGGAAGCTGCTCGTGAGTTACGGGGCGCTCTCTCGGGCCGGCTGGACTCGCATCTTATGAAACGGATGATGAGGTTCGGCGAGTCAATTGACAACGAGATCTTCCGTCACAGGGCCGACCTAAAGGCCAAGCGTGAAATCACCCGGAAGGCCAGGGAAGTCGCCATCCTGCGGACGCAAGAGGAACGGGCCCTTGAGAGGCACCGGGAGAACAAGCTGCGGGAATACATGGATGCTTTCTGGTGGCAGCAAGCCAAGGTCCTGGACGAGATCGGAGCGGAGCGATTCTTAAGAGCGAAAGAGAGGTGAGAAAAGAAGGTCATGTTTCTTGGATTGGAAGGTGCTCTAGGAGTTCACGCTGCTCGGGATACCGGGGCCCAAACGGTACCGGCGGTAGGACACGCTACCGGAAAAGAAAGGGGTCACCTGATCTTTGCGTCCCTCATGGCCGCGGCTCTCGGGACCCTTGAACCCCCTGTCATCTTAGTGCCTCCGGCCCCCGCCGTTTCAAGCGAAAGCGCGGAAGTCCTAGCAGGGGTTTCAGATCCCATGGAGCCAAACACGAGGTTTCCAGCCTGTGCCCTTGGCCTGCCTGTAGAGCCTGATGGAGAGAGCCTGTGGACAGTCCACGAAACCGCGGGGACGGCCCGTCAATCGAGTGAGCCGGTGCCCCTAACGGGCTTTTCGGCCCGGAAGCAGTTCATCGCGGTGAAGACAGAACTTCCAGAGCTTCCAGAGCCGAATAGGCCTGTCCTTGACACCGGAGAGGTGCGCGGCCACGCAGAGACCCCTCATGTTGGAGCCCAACTGAGAGGCGTCCGCGACGCGGGCCTGATCTCGGCAGGTGAGAAGGACAAGGGGCTCGACCGAGAAGGCGGAGCTTCATCGCCCACAGTTCAACTCGTAAAGGAACACCTGAGCCCGACTCAAATGGAGGCAGACGTTGAGGTGCCCCAGGCATGGCGCACGGTGGAACGGTCGGAGGCAGTAAGAATCTCCCAGGTGACTACCCACGAGGAAGAAGCCGTCCATCGTGGACCGGTCACCGAGCACGGTTTGGGGTCCCGAGAGGCCGGCATTTCCCTGGACTTTGAGGCCGAACTGGGAGAAAGCAGGCTCTCAAGGGATACGGGAAGCGGAGAGCGGCTTGAGGCGTCGGAACCTATCGAATCGTTCGATACAGGTTCCATTGGCCGCTTGGCGACGGTTGAAACCGCGCCCGGCCCGGATGTCCACCTGAGACCAGGGGCCGAAGGACGGCCCGCTGGGCGACAAGACGTGTCTGTCACGGACACCCGCGCGCTGGCCGAGCGCCTCAGAGAAGAGGCTCTCAAGAGACTCCCGCGGAGCGTGGAGCTAAAACTCGACCCACCGCGGCTCGGAAGCGTTACTGCGGTCCTTACCGCCAGGGGGCAGGATATCGCCGTGAAATTCGTCGCCCAGTCCCACGAAGCCATACAGGCTCTCGAGACATCGGCCGGCGAATTGGCGAGGTCTTTTAGTGAGCTGGGGCTGACTCTTTCTGGGTTTACGGTAGATCAGGGTCATGCTCAACACACTTCTTCGCGGGGGGAGCGAGGGGGCAGCGTTCATTCCGCTGGGAGAAAAAAGGCCCGCTCGTTCGGTGTAGAGGCGGTTCCAAGCCAGCCCTCGGCTAGCTACCTCCCGGCGCTATCCGGAAGCCACCTGGATTACATCGTGTAGGAAGAGTGAAAGGAGGCGGATTATTTGGCGATAGATGGAGTAAGCGGAATATACGGGAACTCTGTTCCCTACGGGTTTAAGACGGGCACGACCGGAGAGCTTCAGGACCAGTTTCTCAAGATAATGCTCACGCAGCTCCGGTACCAGGACCCCATGGAACCCATAAAGGAACAGGAGTTCTTGGCCCAGATGGCCCAGTTCTCGAGCGCAACTCAAATCGGAGAACTGAACCGGACGGTCCAGGCTACCCTTCAGTACCTAATCGCAGCTCAGTCGAACCAGAGTCTCCTTAGTGCCGCGAACCTCATAGGAAAGACATTCGTGGCAGAAGACGAGGCCGGTATTCTGGAAGGAGTAGTCGAGTCCGTCTGTTACCACAGGGGACATCTCATGGTGAAGTCCGGGGACTACCTGGTTCCCATAGACAGTCTGATTTACGTGGGCCCTGAGCCGGAGCCGCAGGTCGTCGAGCCCGAGCCGGCCGAAGCTCCGGAGCCGGCGACTTCAGGGGTAGAGGTAGAGGAAGATGCAGCTTAGAGTGATAGACCCGAGGCTAAAGGTCAGGTCGCCTGCCCCGGTAAAGAGCGGACGACCTCAAGAAAAGCGAGTAGACCCAGGCGCAAAGTCGTTTGCGGAAGTACTGTCGGAGGTCAAGAATTCTCAGCAAGTGACCTTCTCGAAACACGCCGAAGAGCGCCTTAAGACGTGGGGGGAAGGGATAGACGCGGAGAAGCTTGCGAAACTGGAGAACGCTGTAGACACGGCTTCGGCCAAAGGCGCAAGGTCGACATTGGTGCTCATGAAGGGCGTCGCGTTCGTCGTGGCCCCGCAGACCAGAACGGTGATCACCGTGATCCCCGAAGAGCGGATGAAGGAAAACGTGTTCACTTCCATAGACAGCGCGGTGCTGGTTGGCAGGTAAGCCAATAAGCACAAAGCGGTACCCGGGCCGGACCCTTTCTGGGAGGCCAAGCTCTCCGGAACGAGTGAAGGAGAGCCGGGATACCCGAGAAACGAAAGGGGTTTTTGAAGAACCATGATGCGTTCACTGTTCAGCGCTGTGTCGGGTCTTAGGACTCACCAGACGAGAATGGATGTAATAGGCAACAACGTGGCCAACGTGAACACACCCGGTTTCAAGTCTTCGAGGGTGACGTTCCAGGAGGTCTTTAGTCAGACTTTGCGTGGCGCAGGTTCGCCGTCCGGCACCGATACCGGAGCTCGCGGCGGCACGAACCCCATGCAGGTCGGCTTGGGTGTTACAGTGGGTAGCATTGACATCAACCATACGTCCGGCAACCTCCAGCCCACGTCGAGGATGACAGACGTTGCAATTGAAGGCAAAGGCTATTTCTTGGTCCTGGAAAGCGGTCAGCGAGCCTACACCAGAGTGGGGGCTTTTGGTACCGACGGAGACGGCATACTGGTAGATCCGGAGGGCCGGAAGGTCTTGGGCTGGGTCGTAGATCCTACGACGGGAGATCTTCCACCCCAGCGCCCTGAGAACCTGCTCCAGCCAATCCAGATAGCCTTGGGCTCAAACATGGAAGCCAAGGCGACAGCAAACGTCGGCTGGTACAGGAATCTGAACTCAGAGGCGGCGGTCGGCACCACTCAGCAAGTACCCATTACAGTGTACGACTCCCAGGGTGGCACTCACACCCTTACCATACAGTTCGAAAAGACCAACCCAAACGAGTGGTACTGGGAGATCGTGAGCGGCCCGACAGGAGCTACAGGGGACGGGACAATCACGTTCGATAGCCAGGGCAAGTTTGACAGTGTGACCGGCGACTCAGTCACGATCCCCCTTAGCGCTACTTTGGGAGTCGATGATATTAACCTGACCCTCGACTTCAGCAAGGTAACCCAGGTGGCGGGGCCTACGACCATCGATACCGATGTGATTGACGGTCACCCGACGGGTACTTTGGAGTCCTTCACTTTCGACTCCAGGGGTATTATCTCTGGGTTCTACTCCAACGGGCAAACGAGGATATTGGGCCAGCTGGCGGTCGCGAGCTTCCCGAACCCTGCGGGGCTCCAAGCGCTGGGCAAGAACCTGTATGTTGAGTCCAACAACTCGGGTACCGCCGATATCGGTGAGGCCGGTACGGCCGGGCGAGGGACGATAGCGCCCAGTTCGCTGGAGATGTCCAACGTAGACCTTTCTGAGGAATTCACCCAGATGATCATCACTCAGAGAGGGTTCCAGGCGAACTCGAGGATCATCACGGTTTCAGATGAGCTCCTTCAAGAGCTCGTGAACCTCAAGCGATAAGTGGGTTAGGCCCCGGCGGAAGTTCTAGGCGTCCCTTCCGCCGGGGCGCAGGATAGAAACGGGGTGTTGACATGGATCTGGCGACGCTGATAGGGACAATCGCCGTGTTCGCAGTGGTTCTCATCGGGATCATGATGAGTGGCTCGCTCCGGCCGTTCTGGGACCCCGGTTCGCTGTTCATCACGCTTGGAGGAACCATCTTTTCTACCCTGATGAGCTTCCCCCTCCGGACGTTTCTCGACGTGGCCAAGATCACCAAGCAGGCTTACTTCTCTCAGGAGGAAGACATTGGCGAGACAATCAACACCCTTGTGAGATTCGCCGACAAGGCGCGAAGAGAAGGCCTTTTGGCGTTGGACGAAGACGCCAACCACCTCACGGATCCTTTTCTTCAGAAAGGTATCAGGTTGGTAGTGGACGGCACGACCCAGGAACTTGTGAGAAATATCCTCGAGACCGAGATCGCATTTGTGGCCGACCGGCACAAGATGGGGCAATCGGTCTTCGAGACTTTGGGGGCCATGGCTCCTGCTTTCGGAATGCTCGGCACTCTGGTCGGCCTGATCCAAATGCTCCTAAAGCTTGATAAGCCTGAAGAAATCGGTCCAGGCATGGCCGTTGCCTTGGTCACTACTTTCTACGGTTCCGTGCTTGCCAACATGATCTTTCTGCCCATCGCTACGAAACTGAAAAACCGCAGCGCGCGAGAGATATTCATTAAGGAAGCCATAGTCGAAGGAGTCCTGTCTATCCAGGCGGGCGACAATCCGAGAGTCGTTCAGGAGAAACTCAAGTCTTTCCTGTCGCCTAAGGAGAGGGAGCAGGTAATCCTGCCGAGCCGAAGGGGGGCGCAGAGCGGTGCCGCGGCTGATTCAGACTGAGGACCCGCCACGTACCCAACCCTGGCTTACCTCATACGCGGACATGGTGACGCTTCTCTGGACGTTCTTTATTCTGCTCTTCGCCGTTTCGGTCTTGAGCGCCGAGAAGTTCGACGCCGCAGTGCGGTCGTACGGGTCCGCGGTCGGAGTAATGCCCGTCGGTGGAGCCACCATCCTACCCGGTGGAGGAGGCGGAACCCCGCTCCCTGACCCCATGGCGGCCATCGTGGCCATGGAGCTCGAACAGCTAAGGGTCACGGGCGAATCCTTCTCCCGTGAACTGGCCGGAGCAGGCTTGGCGGGCAAAGTCTCGGTTGAGATGGATGAGAGAGGCCTCATCCTCCGGTTTGCCGATTCGGTCCTCTTTGACCTTGGGAGCGCCGAACTCCGTCCCGAAGCGACGGAGGCCCTGCTTTTTGTAGGCAAGATGATCAAAGACCTTGAGAACCCTATAAGGGTTGAAGGGCACACCGACGATTGGCCTATTAGCACCGAAAAATTCCCATCAAACTGGGAGCTCTCAAGCGGCCGCGCGGGAAGCGTTGTCAGGTTCCTTATCGAGAAGTGCGGCGTCCGGGAGAAACAACTTCAAGTTGCCGGGTACGCCGAGTTCAGGCCTATCGACACTAATGAGACTGCCGAGGGCCGGCAGCGCAACAGGAGAGTCGATATCGTCATACTGAGGCCTTCCTTGGCGGGGGGCGAACCCCCGGTTCAATAAATGGGTAGAGATGGGTGGACGGAGGTGTTTTTCATGAGGAAAGTCCTGCTGGTAGTCCTGGCTTTGGTAGTGACGGCAGGGGTGGGCTACGTCGCGGCTTCCAAAGTGTGGGGCTTCCCGGCGCTTGGAAACCGCCAAGACCCTAGAAACGAGTACGAGGCGAACCTAGCCATCATTAGCCTCGGGCAGTTCCTGACCAACCTGGCGGATAGCGGGCGCTACATCAAGGTGACGGTCGATCTTGAGATCGACGCACAGAGGAGCACGCAGGTTACCGATAGAGTCAGTGAACTCAAGACTGACGTCTACGCGCTCCTAAGGTCGAAGACCTACGCAGACCTATCCGGGGAGAACGGGCTTAGAAACCTTCAGAAAGAGATCTGTGAGTGGATGGACGTGAAGTGCCCAAACGTGGTGAAGAACGTTTTCTTCTCTGAGTTCGTGATTCAATAGACTCGAGAAAAAAGGGGGGAGACGGCTTGGCTCTATCACAGAAAGAGATTGAGGACCTCATAAACTCGCTCATCCAGAAAGACGAGGCCGAGACGAAGCCTCAGATAGCCAAGCCGAGGCTGAGGGTCTACGATTTCAAGAGGCCCGACAAATTCTCGAAGGACCACCTGCGAGGTGCGCAGCTTCTCTTCGACAACTTCTCGAGGCAGCTCACCTCGCACTTCTCGGCGCTCTTCCGGATGGCGATCCACGCCGGCGTAAGCTCGGTTGACCAGGCAACTTATGAGGAGTTCGCCCAGGAACTCACGAACCCGTGCTGCGTGGGGATTGTGAACTGGGGCGACTTGCCATCCAATATGCTGCTAAGCATCGAGATGAAGGTGGTTCTTCCGATGCTTGACAGGCTCTGTGGAGGAGGGGGGACTTCTCCGGGTGTTAGCAGGTCGCTCACAGAGATCGAGCTTGCCATGAGCAAACGGATAGCCCAATCCATAGTAGACATCTTCAGAGACACACTTCGAGAGTACCGTATTGACGCGAGAGATCTCTTAATAACCACCATGGAAGTGAACCCGCTCTTCGTACAGCAGGCCCTTCCTCCTAACGACATGGTCCTGTCGGTGAGCGTGGCCTTGAGGTTCGGTTCGCAGACGGGGACCGTGCAATTCTGCCTGCCATACACCCTCTTGGAACCCGTGCTGCCGGCCTTTTCGGCAAGCCGCTGGTTCTCTCGGGGAAGAAGGGCGGATGAGGACAAAGGCGAGGCAGACGCAGTTGCCAATGCCCTCCAAGACGTTGAAGTGCCCTTGAGCTGCAGGCTTGGACAAGCACTCTTGTCGGTAGAAGATCTCCTGTCCTTGGAAACGGGAGACATCATTGACCTCGCGATGCCCAAAGAATGTTACGCGACCATTTATGTTTTCGGGAAACCCAAGTTTGTGGCCAAAATCGGCAGGACCGGCGGAAGACTTGCCGCGCGAATAGTGGGCATAGCAGAGGACGGAGAGGAGGATCTAATCCCATGAATGAGCAGATGAGCCAAGACCAAATCGACGCTTTGCTCCTTGAGGCATCCAAAGAGGAGGCACCGGCAAAGCCAAAGGAAAAGCCCTCCGCGGCCGAAGCCAAAGAAGACAAGGAGATTAGCGCCGCACCGAAGACAGAGAGCAAGGCGGCAGAGGAACCGGTGGAGAAGCCCGAGCCGTCGGTGCAGCCGGTCGTCTTCGAAGACCTCTCTAAGGACGCGGAGACGGAAACACCGGTCGCGGGAATGGATGCGCTCCTTGATGTCCCTCTGGCCGTTAGTGTTGAGCTCGGACGGGCCCGGTGTCGAGTGAGGGACCTACTTAACCTGACCGTAGGGTCTGTGGTGGAACTCGACAAGTCTGCGGGTGAGAACGTAGACGTTCTCGTCAACGGAAAACTCTTCGCCCACGGAGAAGTCGTAGTGGTCGACGAGAACTTCGGAGTGAGGATAACCGACATAGTCTCGAAGAGGGCCATAGATAGAAGCGCTCGGAAAGAAATCTAGAGAAAAAACCGCGCGAGACGGCTCGGAAACCAAGCGGGGTAGAGATAAGGGGGGTGCCCGCCGGTTTCTCCGGCGACAACATGCATTCGAATTCGCTCTTCGCTGAACTTCTCAAGATCCTGGGATTCATGGGGCTCCTTGTATTCGGGTGTCTCCTTTTGGTAAAGAGGTATGGAAAGACTCGCCTTGCCGGGAAATCGGGCAAGACCCTTGAAATCGTCGAGTCCCTAGGGCTCGGGGGCAGCCGTATGGTTTGCCTCATCCGCTCGGGAGAAAGCAGGTTCCTTATCGGTGTCACCGATCACAGCGTAAACCTCATCCGCGAGATCGAGCCACATGAGAGTACGGCAGATCCAAACCCGCTACCCGACAGTCCGGGTTCCGGCCTTCGCCCCGGTGAGTCTCCGAGCGAACCTCCCGCATTCCCGGCGTTACTCGCGGACGAACTAAAGAGGATCGGGAAGAAACTCTCCCGGAAGAAGTTCACCTTGTTTGTCACATCCCTTCTCGTCTTCGGCGCGTGCCTTGGCCCCGCCGCGACCTTGAGTGCTGCTCCTCAGGCTCTCCCCATCCCCGAAATCGATATCACCATAGGTGGAGAGACACCTCAGGGCGGGCTGGGGACGTCCCTGGGGATACTGGGGCTACTCACGGTCCTGTCTCTAGCTCCGGCGATCGTGATGCTCACCACGTCTTTCACAAGGATGGTCGTCGTCTTCTCGTTCTTGCGGTCGGGGCTGGGTACCCAGCAAACACCTCCAAATCAGGTCCTTATAGGCCTTGCCCTCATCCTCACGTTCTTTGTCATGACTCCCACGTGGGGGGAAGTGTACAGGGTTTCGCTGCAGCCCTACATAGCGGGAGAGATAAACGGGCAGGAGGCCTTTGCCCTTGCCTCTCAGCCTATGAAGGAGTTCATGTTGAGAGAGACCCGCGAAAAAGATCTGGCGCTTTTCGCTACCTTGGGACGGGAAGAGGCCCCTGAGAGCCCGGAAGACATGTCCCTTTTTCAGGTGGTCCCCGCTTTCGTGATCTCCGAGCTCAGGACGGCTTTCGAAATGGGATTCCTCTTGTACTTGCCGTTCTTGGTGATCGACATGGTGGTGGCGTCAACCCTCATGTCCATGGGAATGCTTATGCTCCCGCCGGTACTCATATCCTTGCCTTTCAAGCTCCTCTTGTTCGTGCTCGTAGACGGGTGGAGCCTGGTAACCAAGTCGCTTATAGGCGGATTTGCATGAGAAAAGGGAGGGGCCTGAGATGACTTTCGACCAAGCCATATCAATAGGAAGAGAAGCTCTCACCACAGTACTCATCGTGGCGGCTCCCTGCCTTGGGATATCAATGGCCGTGGGGTTCCTCATCTCGGTCTTCCAGGCGACCACGCAAATACACGACCAGACCTTGGCCTTTGTCCCCAAAGTTCTGGCCGTGGTTGTAAGCCTCCTCTTGTTCGGTGGCTGGATGCTCAGGACTGTAGCCGGCTTCGCCCAGAGGATCATCGAGAACTTGCCGGGACTTATGTGAAAAGAGGCTTTCGTGTTCCGTGACGCGCATGGAAAAGGGGTGAGGAAATGGTAGACATGAGCGATGCGCTCTTCGGATACATGTGTGTGTTACTGAGGACCACTGGCATATTTGTAACCGCTCCGGTCCTGGCGGCGAGGTTTATCCCGCCTGCGGTCAAGGTAGGACTCAGTCTCACGGTCAGTTTTCTCTTGATGCCGGTGGTTGAGACCCCTCCGATGAGCGAGTCGTACGCTCAAGTCGCAGTGACGCTCTTAGGGGAGATCTTCTACGGTCTCTTCATAGGGTTCATGGCTGCAGCCCTTCTTGCGGCCGTTGACGTAGCCGGACAGGTCGTTGACGTTCAGATGGGTTTCGGGCTTTCCAACGTCCTGGATCCGGAGCAAGGTCTCTCGTCACCCCTTATGGGCATCTTCAAGTACCTACTCATCACCCTCATTTTCATGATGCTCGACGGTCACCACCTGATCATCAGGGCGCTTTCCAAGTCATTTGACATCATGCCGGCAGGCCGGGTGACCCTGACGGCTTTCTGGGCGCAGCTCTCGGTCACGACTGTGGCCCAGATGCTACTTATAGGAATAGTGTTGTCAATCCCCATATGGGCAGCCATGCTCATAACCGACGTAAGTCTTGGAGTTGTTGCCAGGGCAGTGCCCCAGATGAACGTGTTTGTAATAGGCCTTCCGGTGAAAACGCTGGTCGGCTTCCTGATTCTATCGGCGTCTATCGGGTTCTACGGAGTTTTCACGGAGGAAATCGCCACCACACTGAGGAATCTCTTGGAAAGCCTGCTGGGAGTCGGTATCTCATGACGCGTATAATCAACCTGCAGCTCTTTTCTTCGGAAAAGACCGAACCGGCATCGCCGAGACGGAGGCAAATGGCGCGGGAAAAAGGTCAGATTGCCCGTAGCCAAGACCTCGTCTCTGCGGCCGCGTTCTTTGCCGGCGTCCTTGCTCTCCGCTACGGACTAAAACCGGTGGCGCGGTTCATAATGGCGCGCTCGGCAGTGATATGGTCGGCCTCCGTACCGGCGGAGTTCGGCGTTTCCTACGCCATGGAAGTGTTGCGGAGCGTGTTTATGTACGCCGCCATCGCATGTGCTCCGGTCATGGCCGCGTCTCTCTTTTTTGGAGCGGGAGTATCCATCCTCCAGACAGGCCTACAGTTCAGGTTGTCTTTCCTCACTCCTCAGCCGGAACGGCTAAATCCCATAAGCGGTTTCACGCGGCTTTTCTCAAGACGCGCGCTGGCGGATTGCCTTAAGTCACTCCTCAAAATAGGCCTGATAGGGCTTCTTGCCTGGACAACCCTTAGGGGGGTCATGCCGGAGATGGCAGGCCTCTCCATAAGGGAACTTGCCGGGTCCCTTGAGATCACCCAAAAGACCGTAGAGTCACTGATCATGAAATGCGGGGCCTTCCTCATGGCAGCAGGCCTACTGGATTACTTGTACCAATGGTGGGAGCACGAGAGGAGCCTCAGGATGACCGTAAAGGAGCTCCGGGACGAGCTCCGCGACAACGAAGTGAAGCCTGAGGTCAGGCAGGCCATAAGGGCGAGGATGCGCCAGATGGCCAGGAGACGGATGATGCAGGAGGTGCCAAATGCCGACGTTGTGGTGGTAAACCCCACCCACTACGCAGTGGCCCTCAAGTACGATGCAGCCGAAAGCCCCGCACCTCTCGTGGTGGCCAAGGGGGTCGACGAGATAGCGCTCAGGATCAGGCAGATTGCAGAAGAAGCAGGGGTCCATGTGGTCGAGAATCCGCCTCTCGCCAGGGCTCTCTACAAAGCAGCGGACATCGGGGAGATGATTCCGGAGGAACTTTACAAGGCAGTGGCCGAAGTGCTGGCTTACGTCTATAGGTTGAAAGGCAAATTGATCAGGGAGAGAAGGGCCGTATGAGCAAGATGACCGAACGACTCGTTCCAATATTCGTAGTGCTCATCGTAGCCATGTTGGTAGTGCCCTTGCCCTGGTACATGCTCGACCTTCTAATCGCGGCCAACTTCAGCATCTCCATTGGCATGATGCTTCTTACCATGTACACCAAGGAGCCTTTGGAATTCTCCGTTTTCCCGACGCTCCTCCTGGTCATGACCCTTTTCAGGCTGGCGCTCAATATCTCGGCTACAAGGCTCATCCTGCTAAGCGGTGACCCGGGCCGCATCATACAGGCCTTTGGCCAGTTTGTGATCGGAGGCAACGAGGTCGTAGGGTTTGTAGTCTTCGTCATCCTCGTGATCATACAGTTCGTGGTCATAACCAAAGGTGCGGAACGAGTTGCCGAAGTCGCGGCCAGGTTCACCCTCGACGCCATGCCCGGCAAGCAGATGTCCATCGATGCCGATTTGAACGCGGGACTCATTTCGGAAGAAGAGGCCAAACGCAGGCGAAAGGACATAGAGACTGAGGCCGACTTCTACGGAGCCATGGACGGAGCCTCAAAGTTCGTAAAGGGAGACGCCATTGCCGCGCTTTTCATCACGGTCCTGAACCTCCTGGGGGGCTTCGCCATCGGTATGTTCCAGCACGGCCTCCCGGCAGGAGAAGCGTGGAAGAAGTTCGCCCTGCTCACTGTAGGTAACGGCCTTGTCGCCCAGCTTCCCGCGCTCGTGATCTCCACCGCGGCAGGCATGATTGTCACCAGGACAACCTCAAGAGAGAACTTGGGCTCCGATGTAAGCGGGCAGCTCATGGCGTCGCCCAGGGTCTTGACGACCACCGGAGGGGCCCTCGTGGTACTCGGGCTCGTCCCCGGCCTGCCAAAGGCACCCATGTTCGTCTTGGGGGCCATCTGGATCCTTGCGGGGATGTCGGTATCCAAGTCTCACGAAGCCCAGGAGAAGGAAAAACGAGAAGAAGCCTACAGGCGGGAGGCAGAAGAGCTTAAGAAGCCGGAGGCGGCCCAGAGCCTGGTCAAGGTCGACCCATTGGAGATCGAATTCGGGCTGGCGCTCCTCCCGCTAGCAGACCCCAGTCAGGGAGGCGACCTCATGGACCGCATAGTGATGGTGCGGCGTCAGATCGCCTCGGAGCTGGGCATCCTGATCCCATTTGTCAGGGTGAGAGACAACATCGCGGGGATGGGGCCCAACAGCTATTGCATAAACCTCCGCGGCGTGGACATAGGTTCGGGCGAGGTGTACCCGGACCGGCTCATGGCGATTGAAGGACCGCAAGTCACCGAGAAGCTCCAAGGCATCCCCGGAAAGGAGCCTGCATTTGGGCTGGACGTCATATGGATTCCCAAGAGCCTGAGGGATGAGGCCGAGACAAGGGGATACACCGTGATAGAATCGTCGGCCGTCATAGCCACGCACCTTACGGAAGTGCTTCGCAAGCACGCTCACCTCCTCCTTACCAGGCAGGAGGTCCAGAGGCTTCTCGACCTCACGAAGCAGGAAGACGCCTCATGCGTGGAAGAAGCGGTGCCCGACCTCGTTTCCCTCGGCGATGTCCAGAAGGTCCTGCAGAACCTCGTGAGAGAAGGCATACCCATCCGGGACCTCGTAACCATCATGGAAAGCATGGCGGACGCCGCCAGGATTTCAAAAGACGTGGATTATCTCACGATGAGGGTGCGCGAGGGGCTTTCACGCCTCATAACCAAAGAAGTCGGGCTTGACAAGGGGCCCTTCCCGGTGGCCACCCTGGACCCAGCCTTTGAGAAAGAAATAATCGAGGCTACGAAGAAAAGCGACAGGGGCTCTTACGTGGCGCTCTCGGCCCAGCGCCTCTCCGAGATGATGAAAGCCATCTCCATCGGTATGTCCGAGGTTGCATCGAAGGCCAAGAGGCCCGTACTTCTCACGTCGGCAGCTGCGAGAAGCCAGGTATATGAAATTGCGTCGCGGATAGTACCGGAAATAGCCGTCGTCGCCTATGAAGAGCTGGACGACAGGGCAAACGTTGAAGCGGTAAAGGTGATTAGACTTGACGAGAACTGATGAGACCCAAAGGAGACTCGATTACCGTAGCAGCGCGTCTTATCCGCTTTGGTACCGGGATCTTGGAAAGGCGGAAGACGGCGGCGACTGGATCCGGTCAGTGAGCCGGGATCTATCAGGGGGAGGGGCCTGTTTTGAAATGCCGGATACCCCTCCCGTAGGGCGAAAGCCCGGGGACCTCTTGGAGGTGCAAGTGATCGTGCCGCCAACCCCCGTGTTTGCCATAGCCGAGGTTGTGCGCACTTTTCAGGACGATCGTGGGGTTTGGTATGCAGGTGTCATGTTCGCGTCGATAGATGCACGGGACCGCGACAGAATTGTCCGCGCAGTCCTTAGGGAAGGGGTGAGGAACCGGTGAGTTCGCTGCCTGACAGAGCAACAAAAAGTACCGATGAACTCTGGCGCGACTACAAGATCCGGGGCTCGAAAAGCGCCCGCGATGAGCTCATAACGCGGTACGCACCACTCGTTAAGTACGTGTCAGGTAGGGTGGCAATCAACCTGCCAAAGAGCGTAGACGAAGGGGACCTCATCGGATACGGGACTTTGGGACTGATTGACGCCATCGAACGCTTCGACCCGGCAAGGGGTGTCAAGTTCGAAACCTATGCCATTGCCCGCATCCGAGGTTCAATGATCGATGGTCTAAGGGCCATGGACTGGGTTCCCGTATCGGTAAGGCACAGAAACAGGCAGATTGAGACGGCCATAAAGAACCTGGAGAACCGGTTGGGCCGGTCGGCCACAGATCAAGAGGTGGCCGAAGAACTCGGGATCACCATGGAAGAGTACAATCAGAGAATCCAGGACCTGGCCGGTTCGGCGATCCTCTCCCTGGAAGACGTCTGGGGGAACCCGGACGACGGCGAGTCTCCCACGCGGATGGCCGAAGTGAGAGACGAGCGGGCTGTAGACCCACTCGATGAGGCCGAATGGTCATCCAGGAGAGAGGCCCTTGCCAAATGCATAACCCAGCTCCCTGAACGAGAGCGTCTCGTAATCACCCTTTATTACTTCGAAGGTCTCACTGTCAAAGAAATTGCCTATATACTGAAGGTGTCTCCCTCAAGAGTGTCGCAGCTTCACACCAAAGCCGTCCTCAGGATGAGGGGATCTCTCGCGAGGTGAAACGCTGACTTGCAGCCGGTCAAGGTTGTGATATCCCAAAACAGGATGGGGGCTTACGTAGTCCTTGCTCCCGGGCGCGAGGTCACGCCCGAGGACATCGTGAGAGCTCTTAAGCGAGAAGGCGTGACC
>DGDN01000043.1:883-1427 GCA_002385465.1 Candidatus Fermentithermobacillaceae bacterium UBA3951 | reverse complement strand
CTAAGCGAGAAGGCGTGACCCAAGGGATATCGCCGGAAGCGCTGCAAGAAGCGATTTCCGGCGATAGAGGAGTTAAATATCAAGTGGCATGGGGTAGAGTCACTCCCGAATCCCTCCTTGAGTCCCTTCCCAAACCAAAACTGCTTTTCAACTACCCGGAATCACAAGGCAAGCCGCCGGAAGTCTTGAGGGTGGGACCGGACTTCCCTTCCGTATGGAGACGTCTCATGAGCCGCGGTATTGTGAATACAGGAGCCAACCTGGGATTCGTAAGATCCGCCCACACTTTACCCAAAGCGGTCACGGTAACCGGCGACGAGGTTCCATTCGCGGGCTCGGGTTATGAGATCAAGCTTGGCCCCAATACTCGTCTCTCCCCAGACGGGCTCAAAGTGGTTTCAGAGCGGCCTGGGATCCCTTACGAAGACGAGACAGGGATTGGTATCCTCGACCACATCACCATCGTAGGAGACATCGGCCCAAAGACCGGCGACATCTCGTTTCCGGGCGACATCACAGTAAGGGGCAGTATTCACGCCGGTTT
>DGDN01000043.1:432-661 GCA_002385465.1 Candidatus Fermentithermobacillaceae bacterium UBA3951 | reverse complement strand
ACTGTTTCGACTTCTTCCAGTCTACTCATAGGCGGCAATCTGTGGGGTTCGGCTACTGCCAGAGGCAAGATCGTGGTATCCGGGGGCATAACGGCGCCCGGCGAACTCATTGAATCAGGCCAGGGGATCGCATGCAAGTTCTGTGAGAACTCGGTAATCCGCTCATCCGGCCCCATCGAGGTCGAAACCGCTCTCATCCACAGTGTTGTCGAAACAGAACACGAGGTGA
>DGDN01000043.1:0-205 GCA_002385465.1 Candidatus Fermentithermobacillaceae bacterium UBA3951 | reverse complement strand
GGCGGTAACCGCCATAACGGCGGGCGTGGTAGGGTCCCCGATGGGAGTCCCGACGGTACTTGAACTGGGGATCACCCCGAGACTCAGGAGAGAATTGAGCCGGCTTGAACGTGAACTTGAGAGAGTATCCAGCGAGCTTTCCGAAATGTCCAAGATTGCCGGTGTCCGGGCACACGTATCTCCGATGGACAGAATACGGTTGTTA
>DGDN01000013.1:5425-24074 GCA_002385465.1 Candidatus Fermentithermobacillaceae bacterium UBA3951 | reverse complement strand
ATGTGTGCGTCTCGATTCGTAGCTCCGAATATGAGTACTTGAAGAACGTAAAGAGGTTCTCAAGACGGCGAGTCTCGGTCATAGGCTTGTTTCTCACGCTAACGTTTGTGGTAGTTGCGCTAGCGGCACCCATCCTTGCCACGGCGGACCCGAACGAGCAGCATCTACACAAGATCCTGAAACCCCCGGGTGGAGAAAATCTGTTGGGTACGGACGAACTGGGGCGGGATATTTGGTCGAGGCTTGTTTACGGCTCCAGGGTCTCGATTGTTGTCGGTTTTGCCTCGGTTGGCCTTGCCATCTTGATGGGTGTGCCACTTGGAGCAATAGCCGGCTATTACGGGGGCTGGGTGGACGAGATCCTCATGAGATTTCAGGACGTCATGCTCGCTTTCCCCGGCGTGCTCCTTACCATGGTACTGGTCATAATCCTTGGCCCCAGCGTAGGGAACATGATCTTTGCGGTTGCCGTGTACGGAGTGCCGGGCTTTGCAAGGCTTGCCCGTGGAGAGGTATTGAGCTTAAGGTCCGAAGAGTATATCGAGGCATCCAGGGCTCTTGGCGCCCCGAATTGGTGGATCATTGTAAAACATATGCTGCCCAATATTGTCTCACCGGTTGTTGTGATGGGCACTCAGTCCATAGGCAACAACATCCTCACCGCTGCAAGTATGGGATTCTTGGGGATGGGAGTTCCCCCGGCTGTTCCTGAATGGGGTGCTATGTTGTCAAACGGACGCAAGTACCTGCTTGTAGCACCACACGCTGCTACCATACCCGGGTTGGCTCTCATGCTTTTGGTCCTGGGTCTCAATCTTCTGGGCGATGGATTGCGAGATCTTCTCGATCCCAAGATGAAGACCTAGGAGAGCACTGTGCAATGTGTAAACGGGTTTTGAGTGAAGGGGGGACTCTTCGTGACCGCACGCAATGAGAATCGGTTTTACGACGCAGTCAGTGAGTCTGTAAGGGAGAATTTCAGGGCTTACGTTGACGAACTCATGGTCCTTCTCAGGCAGCCCAGCATAAGCACACGGGACGAAGGCGTCCAGGAATGCGCTGAGATGCTGGCAGAACACATGAGATCTTTGGGGATAAGGACCATGATTTATCCTACGGAAAGGCACCCTGTGGTTTTTGGGGAAATAGGGCCCGAGGATGCAGAAGAGGTGCTCTTGGTGTATGGACACTACGATGTTCAGCCACCGGAGCCATTGGATCAATGGAAGTCACCGCCGTTTGAGCCCGTAATCAGAGACGGGAAGATCTACGGGAGGGGTACCTCCGACAACAAAGGCCAGCTTTTCGCTCATTTAAAGGGTCTGGAGACCTATATGAAAGTAGCGGGCGACCCACCCATCAAGATCAAGTACCTCTTCGAGGGAGAGGAAGAGATCGGAAGCCCCAACCTTCGGCCCTTTGTGCTAAAGCATAAGGATCTGTGTCGGGCTTCGGCAGCCATTTTCTCCGATAGCCACTACCACGAGTCCGGGAGACCGTCTTTGATACTTGGCCTGAAGGGCATGCTCTACATGGAGATCAAGGTCAAGGAACTAGCCTCAGACTTCCACTCAATGAAGGCTGCGGCGCTTCCAAGTGCTCCGTGGCGCCTCGTTACTTTGCTTTCCACACTCAAGGGCGAGGACGGGATCGTCAAGGTAGAAGGTTTTTACGACAACGTAAGGCCCCCCTTGAGCGAAGAGATAGAAGCGGTGGATTCCATACCGTGCGATTCAAATGCTTTGCTAAGTGCTCACGGCGCCAGACAGCTTTTGGAGAACCGTTTTGGCCAGAGGTACTACCACAACATGGTGTTCGAACCAACTTTGAACATATCGGGCCTTCTGTCAGGGTACACCGGGAAAGGCTCAAAGACCGTGTTGCCCGCAGTAGCTTCCGTTAAGCTCGACATTCGCCTGGTGCCCGACCAAGAGCCGGAAGAGATATACGAGAAGATTATGAGGCATCTTGAGAAGCACGGCTTTGGTGATGTAGAGGTCTATCACGAGAGCGGGTTCATACCTTCCAGGACACCGATCACGAATAAGTACGTCGGAGTAGCCAGAGAGGCGGTCACTAAGGTCTGGGGTACTGAACCCATAATCTACCCGGGGATTGGGGGCGCGGGCCCCAACTACATCTTCACCCGGGACCTCGGGATCCCTTGCATAGTCATACCGTTCGCTGCTTCAGACCAGGCAAATCACGCGCCCAATGAGAGCCTGGTGTTGGAAGGCTTTGAAAAAGGGATCATGACCAGCGCCGCGGTGATCCACACCATGGGGCGGCTTGTGCATTCAAGGGAGGGCTCAAGTGATGGTTAGAGACAAGATCGCTGCATATATAGCCGAAAATAGAGAGCGGTTCATCGAAGAACTCAGGCGGTTCTTGATGCAGAAGAGCATATCGACAGAGAACATAGGGATGGAAGAATGCGCAGCCCTGCTAAGAGATGAACTGGAGAAGCAGGGGTTCGAGACCGGAATACAGGAACTTGACGGGGCCATGCCTTCCGTGTGGGGAATAAGCGACGGGAAGGAAGCTTCGACTGCAAAGAAGGCCGTTCTGGTTTACGGGCACTACGACGTGCAGTCCCCGCACCCCCTCGAACTTTGGGAGTCCGATCCTTTCGGAGCAGAGACCCGGGACGGACATATTTTCGCGAGAGGGGCGACCGACGACAAAGGCAACATTTGGGCTAACCTAAAAGCCGCGGAGACGGTCAAAGCCGTCCTAGGACACATACCCGTGTCACTTCGGTTCCTCTTTGAAGGAGAGGAAGAGATAGGAAGCCCGAATTTGGATCGAATGATGCAAGAGCTTTCGGGCAGGCTTTCTTCAGACTTGGCCCTCGTTTGCGACAGGGGAGTCCATGAAACTGGACGACCTCAGATCTATCTGGGCAACAAAGGCATCATATCGGCTGAACTTATTGCCAAACGTGCTTGGAGAGACGTCCACTCAGGTCACGCCCCGCTTATTCCAAATGCGGCCTATGACCTTATGCGTCTCATTACATCCATGCGCGATCAGGATGGGACGATCCTGATCGACGACTATCTGGCAAACGTCAAGGGGCCATCGCCGGAGGAGGCCGAACTCCTCGATACCATTCCTTACGACCGGGAAGAGTTCCTTAAGAGCTACGGTCTTAGAGATACTCTTGGTCCTAAGGATCCACGAGGAATGCTTGAGAGACTTCTCTATTATCCCACCGCAAACGTATCTGGTTTTAGGTCCGGATGGTTGGGGGAAAGAGGCCGGACCATCATACCTCACGAAGCCTGGGCCAGGATGGATTTTCGACTGGTCCACGCTATGAGGATAAAGGAGGCCAAAGAGAAGATCGTAAGCTTCGTCGAAAGGTCGCCTTACGGCCCCTTTGAAATAAAGGTATCCGGCGATAATGAGGAGTACAAGATACCTCCTTCACATCCGGGGGTAGCAATCGCGCGGCGGGAAGCCGAAACGGTGTACGGCTCCGAACCGGTAGTATGGCCGCTCCTCGACGGTTCCGGTCCGCTTTACTTGTTCCCCAAGAATCTCGGTTGTCCTGTGTTTATGATTGGCCTTGGAGCTCCGTTCTCAACGGCGAATACCCATGCTCCAAACGAGAATATATCCATAGACCAGTACCTCAAGGGCATCGAGCTCATGGCCAATCTGTTCGTTAGGTATGCGGACTTGTAACTTTATTTTTGGCATTTAAGAGTCGCGGTTGAGACTGTCTGGACCGCGGATTAGGGGCGATGCACATGAGTAAAGACCTACTTGACGTCTGTGATCTGTCTGTTGAGTACAGGACCTCTGATGGGACTGTGAAGGCCGTCAATGGTCTCGATTTGAGAGTTGGGACCGGGGAGAGCGTCGGCCTGGTTGGAGAAACCGGAGCCGGTAAGACTACAACGGCTCTCACCATCCTGAGACTACTGCCTCCAAGAGTGGGGTTTGTGACTTCGGGCAGCCTGAAGTTCGACGGTCGAGAGCTCTTGGAACTCTCAAGCAACGAGATGCAGAGTATCCGGGGCAACCAGATATCGATGGTCTTCCAGAACCCAATGACATCCCTCAATCCTGTGTTTACTGTCGGACAGCAGATCCAAGGAGTGCTCATGCAGCATAGGCACTTGAGTCGCGAGGAAGCCAAGAAGAAGGCCGGCGAGATGCTTGAGGTTGTTGGAATCCCAGGTAGGAGAGCGGGAGAGTACCCCCATCAATTCAGCGGGGGGATGAGGCAGCGGGTAAGTATCGCAATAGCCTTGTCCTGCAATCCACGGCTTCTCATAGCGGACGAGCCAACGACGGCTTTGGATGTAACCATCCAAGCACAAGTACTGGAACTCATGGCGGAACTCAAGTCTGAATTCTCGACGAGCCTGATTCTCATCACTCACGATCTCGGGGTAGTCGCAGAAAACTGCGAACGTGTAGCGGTTATGTATGCCGGGACGATAGTGGAAGGGGCAGACGTAAAGGACCTTTTCGAGATGCCTCTACACCCCTATACCCGCGGTCTGTTTGGGTCCCTACCGGACCTCGAGAGTCCTAAGTCGAGACTGACGCCAATTCCAGGCAGCCCGCCAGACCCCATGGGCCTACCTAGAGGGTGCCCGTTTGAACCCAGGTGCGTCATCAAAGAACCGAGGTGTAAAGCGGCCAGGCCCCCGCTTATGGAAGTCTCACCCGGTCACACAGTGGCTTGTTTCAGGGTGAACCATCTCTTGAACAGAGGGGGTGTCGCATGATGGAGACCCCATTGCTTCAAGTTGTAGATCTCAAGAAGTATTTTCCGGTTTCAGGCGGCATACTCAAGGCGGTTGACGGGGTGTCGTTCTCAATAACAAGAGGAGAGACCCTTGGTCTTGTGGGTGAGAGCGGTTGTGGCAAGTCCACGACCGGTCGGGTTATCCTCGATCTTATCCCTGCCACTGACGGTAGGGTCGTCTACAAGGGCACCGACATAACCAATTCGGTTAGCCGTACCTTGAGGCGAGAGATGCAAATCATCTTTCAGGACCCGTACTCCTCCCTGAACCCCCGCAAGACGGTCGGTACGATTGTCGGGGAAGCCCTACAGGTACAAGGGATCGGCAAAGGCAAGGAACGATCAGAGCTAATACTGGAGACCATGGCGAAAGTGGGCCTCTCCGGCGACTATTACCATAGGTTTCCGCACGAGTTGGACGGAGGGCGTCGTCAGAGGGTTGGAATAGCCAGGGCCCTAATCCTGAAGCCCAGCTTTGTGGTTTGTGACGAGCCTGTCTCTGCTCTCGATGTATCTGTACAAGCCCAGATACTGAACTTGCTGCAAGACCTAGGTCAGGAGATGGGGATCACCTACCTTTTCATCTCACATGACCTTTCGGTGGTCAGGCATCTAAGCCAGAGAGTGGCAGTAATGTACTTGGGGAAGCTGGCTGAGTTGGCGCCGGCTTCCGAGCTGTTTACAAATCCGGTGCACCCTTATACCAAGGCTCTACTGGCAGCGGTGCCTGTTCCCAAGTACAGGCCGGATCGAAAGAAGGTCATTTTGCGAGGTGACGTAGCGAGTCCGATCAACCCCAAACCCGGGTGCAGGTTTGCGCCAAGATGTACCCGGGCCGCTCAGGTCTGTAAGTCGGAGGACCCGGTCCTCAGGGACCTTGGCGGCGGTCATATGGTCGCCTGTCACATAGCTTGAGGGTGCGAAGGTGATAGGTCCGTAGACCACTCTACCGGCGTCTTGGGTTTATCCAGAGTCGGCATATTCAAACATGTCGTTGTTTTGACATAAAAAGCCCAGCACAATGAAGGATTTCGGCAAATAGTTGGAGAAGTCTTATAGAACCCATGGCTTCATGGGACCACTCGGAGCAATAAGGCCCACCGCCGATTAGCGGGCCATGTTGTTGAGGGGTGGTCCAGAAGAGGGCGAACAGCCACAGGGGGTGATGCCGGAGTCCTTTTCTTGTTCCGGAGGCAGCAATTAATCGTAGACAACTCAGGGAGTGAAGAAAGAGTGGACGTCCTAGCAGCGGTTGAAAAACTGGCAAAGGACAATTCAGCTACAGTAGGTGTTTACTTCAAGCGGCTCGATACCGGCGAGACCATCGAGTACAACTCGGACCGGATCTTCCCGGCAGCGAGTGTCATCAAAGTGCCGATCATGATGGAGGTTTTCAACCAGCAATCACAAGGCAAGTTCAGTCTGGACCACATATTGACCGTAGACAAGGATACAGGTGGCCCAAGAGGAAGCGGTATTCTCAAACATTTGAGGTTTCCGGTTGAGCTGTCGGTTTATAACCTGACTACCCTCATGATTATCCTAAGCGACAATACAGCGTCAAACATGATGATCGATCTCGTTGGATTCGACAACGTCACCGAGCTCTCAAGAAGGCTTGACGCATCAGACGTTGTGCTCAGGCGGTATTTCGTAGGAGCCGGGATAGACGACATCTCGAAGGACAACACGATAAGCGCCAAGTCTGTAGGGACCTTGCTCGAAAAGCTGTACCGGGGGGAAGTCGTTGGTCCGGAAGCGAGCAGCGAGATGCTGACCATTATGAAGAAGCAGCAAGTCAAGCACAAGCTTCCCCGGTATCTCCCGCCTGAGACGGTAATCGCTCACAAGACAGGCACTCAGGAGATAACTTCACACGACGCAGGTATCGTGTTCGGCCCGGAAGGGTCGGGTAGAGACTACATCGTTACTGTCTTAAGCACAGGGGTTCCTGCAAGACCCACGGGAGACGAACTCGTGGCCAGGATCTCAGAACTCCTGTACCGCTATGTCACAGAATAACCAGAACGCCTGTAAGAAGGAGGCCTAGTTATGATCGAAGGTCGAATTTTCCTGTTCTTCGTAGGGATCTTCATCTGCGGCGCTATCTTGCTTCAGATCAAGAAAGCAAGGAGCGGCGCAAAACCCGAGTTCAGATCCATTCCGGCCCTGGACGCCATAGATGAAGCCATTGGTAGGGCGGTTGAAATGGGCGGGGGTGTCCACTATACACCCGGCGTCGGCAACCTTACTACGCGAGGCGCCCCTACCATGTTTGCCACAATGGACATTTTGGCTCACATATCAGAGAAAGCTGCGGGTCTCAACGTGGATTTTGTCG
Organism: Candidatus Fermentithermobacillaceae bacterium UBA3951; assembly: GCA_002385465.1. Classification (GTDB taxonomy): domain Bacteria; phylum Bacillota; class Sulfobacillia; order Fermentithermobacillales; family Fermentithermobacillaceae; genus UBA3951. The sequence goes on along the minus strand of DGDN01000013.1, from coordinate 16,968 downwards.
CGACGACCGGCTCTGGAGACGTGCAGACGGTTAGCGAAGAGATCGTACGGAATTCATATGCCAAGGCAGGGCGCCCCGAAGCCTACCACGTCGACAGGGTCCGCTACCTTTCTACCGACCAGTGGGCATATGCGAGCGAAATCGCCGACATCATCCGGACGGAAAATATGCAGGCGAACCTCATGATCGGCTACTTTGCCGCCGAGGCTCTCGTCATCGCAGAATCTGGACAGCAAGCAGGTGCAATCCAGGTGGCGGGAACTACAAACGCCTATCAGCTGCCCTTCTTTGTGGCCGCTTGTGACTACGTTCTCATCGGTGAGGAAGTGTTGGCTGCGTCTGCATACTTCTCTGATGATCCGGTTGCCGTAGGCAGCCTTGTCGGCGAAGACCACGGCAAGCTCTTGTGTCTGGCACTCCTGGTCATCGGTGCGATCCTAAAGACGTTTGGCACAGATTTTATCAATAACCTGATCGCGAAATAGGAGGGATGACATTGCTGAAGAACGTCTTGCCTCTGCTGGTAACCTTCTTTATCGGGGCGATAATGATCATCGAGTTCTTCTTTGTCGCCCCCTGGGCCAGCGACATATCCGGGCTCATTCGCAGTTGGACTCCTATTATTACGGCTTTTACCATCATCGTCGGAACGTGCAACCTGCTGATGGTCCATTGGAGAAGTGTCAGCCGGAAGGTCCCCGGTTGGTTTAAGAGCGTGCTCTTGCTGGTTGCTTTCGCTGTCACTGTAGTCATCGGACTCACAGCCGGCCAGAAGGCTCCGGCGTACGTCTTTATCTTCGAAAACATCCTGAACGCTACCGGAGCTACCATGTTTGCGCTCACGGCGTTCTACATCGGTTCTTCGGGTTTCAGGGCATTCCGTGCGATGAACCTTCACGCCACCATACTCCTTCTGTCTGGAGCCGTCTTGATGTTGGGCAGGGTCCCCATCGGCGAGTACGTATCCAGTGCCATGCCCAACATCGCCCAGTGGATAATGGACGTTCCTAACGTCGCGGGCCAGCGAGGCATCATGATCGCCATGGGTATCGGTTTTGTCTCGCAGTGCTTGCGCATTCTCTTGGGATACAACAGGCGCCATCTGGGCGCGGCAGAATAGGAGGTGCGCGAATGTCATTCTTTGAGAAACTGCTCAAGCTCGATGCGAGGTTCATATATCTCATCATGTTGATCGGTATTGCCATTCCGCTCATCAAGCCGATTGGCCTACCGCTCCAAGTCGTCGACACTACCCGTCAGGCATTCCAAGAAGTAGAGAAGCTGGACCCAGGCGCCAAGGTGCTCATGTCTTTCGACTACAGCCCGGGAGGGGCAGCCGAACTTGACCCCATCTCCGCGGCTATGCTCACTCACTTTCTGCGGAAAGATGCCAAGATATACGCTGTGACCTCTGTCCCTGAGGGCACCATGTTTGCGGAGCAGAACCTCAAGGCTTACGAGGCCGCAGGCAAGGCCTACGGCACCGATTATGTGAACTTAGGTTACTTCGCCGGTGGCGAAAGCGCAGTTGCCGCCCTGAGCGAGGACTTTCGCAGCGTGTTCAAGACCGACATCGAAGGAACTCCCGTTGACCAGATACCGATGATGAAGGATGTCCATGACATGAACGACATGGACATGGTTGTCTCCGTCAACGTCGGGCCGGGCGGTGCTGCTACTGCACAGGTTTGGGTCAGGCAGGTAGCGGTCGTGTACACCAAAGTGCCTGTCGTCTTGGGAGTCACTGCCGTTATGACGCCCAACATTATGCCGTACTTGCAGTCTGGGCAGATAAAGGGCCTGCTCGGAGGGCTTCGCCCTGCGGCCGAATACGAAATCCTGCTCGATGCCCGCGGAAATGCAGTGGCGATGATGGACGCTCAGTCCGCAGCCCATATCACCATCTTGGGTTTCATTATCTTGGGCAACATCGCTTACTTCGTGGTTAAGCCCAAGAATAAGCTCAAGACGAACTAGAGGAGGATGACAGTATGAACGGAGGCATAGGAACGCTTGTCGCTGCTCTGTTTACGATCGCCACGTTGAGTTCCGTGTTCGCCAAGAAAAACCCGGCGTTTGAGGTGGCTCAACCCATCTTCCTCGGCGTGGCTGCCGGCCATGCGTTTGTTGTGAACGTCGAGATCATTCGTTCTGGGGCCGCATCGATTTCCCAGGACTGGACCGCTTTGATTCCCGTTGTGCTGGGTGCACTCGTCCTCACCCGTCTGGTCCCGAAGTGGTCCCACCTTAGTAGGGTATCGCTGGCGATCATAGGTGCCACCGGCGCCGCCTTGGGACTCCGCGGAGCGCTTCAGGCAGAGATACTGGATCAAGTGAAGGCGACGCTGGTATCCTTGACCAACCTGGATAACATCATCTTGGTCGTAGGCGTGATCAGCACTCTGGCCTACTTCCTGTTCTCGAAGAAGGTAGCCGGGCCACTCACAGGTCACGGGCCTCTCAGGTACATCCCAGAGGTGGGGAAGATCGTCATGATGATTGCCTTTGGCGCGTCTTTCGGTAACTCCACCATGGGCAGACTGTCGCTGCTCATTGGTCGCGTAGCGTTCTTGATTAAGGACTGGCTCGGGATAGGTGGGGCCGTCTAGGAAGTAGTATCGTGCACAGAGTAGCAGTATCGTGTAGAGAGTAGCATCGTGTATAGAGAGTAACATCGCATAGAGAATTGGGCTTCGATTGTCGACCGGCCGGAGGCATGAGCGGGGATCCTGCTCATGCCTCTCTCTTGCGCCCTTAGTTAGCCCCACTCCCGGCAGGGAATCGATGGTTCCGGTCCGCCGTGATCCACCTCGTCTAATTAATCTTGTTTACCTTGTTTATTGTCCTCGAAGTCGCACGCGAAAGGGTCGGGACCGCGGGACGAAACCTCAGTTTTTGTGGGGGACAAGCAGGACCCTTTCGCAGGAGCGTTTACGGTTACGGTGTTAAGAAGAGCGTTAGCAGGCCTTTTTTAACTAAGGCCGGAGCCTTTGCCTCGCTTCAGTGATGGGAGACGACGCCGATATAAACCTCGTGCTGAGAGCCTATGCACTAAGGGAGGAACTCAAATTGCAGAGTAGGGCGCTTGGGGTTACCAGCATTCGCGGAAGGATACTGGTCGGGTTCTTGGTGGTTACCATCGTGCTTGGAGTATCCGTTGGTTATCTGTACATCCAGGTATCCCGTTCCGTGGCCGGTACCCAGACGATCGAGAGGCGGACAACCGAAGCACTCTTATCGAAAGACATATTGTACTATGACACCCTCCTTGCGGCCGCGGTGGAGCGGCTAGTCCTAAACCCCGACGATCCCACGGCAATGTCAAACTACGATCAGAGTGCCGAAGATATAGATGCCGCCATCAAGGCGGTTAGAGAGATGGTAGAGAGCGAAGAGGACAGGGCTGCGCTTCAGAGGGTTGATGACATGAACCGGAGGCTCATCGAGATGGAAGCGCAGATGATGGAGCTGGGAGCGGTGAATCCTGAAGCGGCCCTTGCGGTTCAAAGGGGAGAATACACAGAGATCCGGAATGAACTTGCGGCCGAACTTGCCGGTTTCGAGCAAAGGATAAACGCCGCCTTAATATCGGATACCGAGCGAATTATCGAGGACGGGAAGAGGGCGATTACTGTTGGGCTTATCGCAGCCCTCGCCGGGGTTGCACTTGCCGTTTTCTTGGGCGTCCTCATTTCGAACACGATCGCCAGGCCCGTGGTTCAGGTCGCAGATATCGCCGAGACCATAGCCTCAGGCGATCTGACCGTGGATATCGAAGTCAAGGATGCTAGCGGTAATGATGAGATTGGGCGGCTTAAGAAAGCCTTTAGGGGTATGATTACCAACCTCCGTTCTCTCATGGCCAGCGTCCAAGATTCGGCAAATCAGGTTGCCGCCACGTCGGAAGAGCTGTCGGCCACGACGGAGGAGTCAGTCGCCGCGTCAGACCAGATCGTGACGGCCACGGTGAACATCGCACAAAGTGCCCAAGAACAAAGCACCCAAGCAAGCGGCTTGGCTGCGACCATGGAGCAACTGGTAAAGTCCATTGAACAGGTGGGAAGAGGAGCAGAAAGCCAAATGGCCAGCGTCCAACAGGCGGTCGATGAGCAGGAAGAGATGCAGCTCGTCCTCCTTGGAGTTATGGATAAACTGAAGCAAGTCGCAGAGGTCGCGGCCAACAACTCAGAGGGCGGTGCTCGAGGGACTGAGTCTATGAGCCACCTTGTTTCGGGGATGAGCAGGATCAAGGATTCAGTGACTCACGTTGCCGACAGGATCCACGAGCTTAGCGAGCTCTCCAAGGAAATAAGCGGCATAGTCACGGTGATAGACGAGATCGCCGCCCAGACAAACCTCTTGGCCCTGAACGCAGCAATCGAGGCAGCCCGGGCCGGCGAGCACGGTAGAGGTTTCGCAGTGGTGGCCGATGAAGTGAGAGGCCTTGCGGAAAGGTCATCTCGCGAGACGAAGTCCATCGGGACGCTGATAAGCAGGATCGAAGCTGCCGTGGAACAGGCGGTTTCGTCGATCAGGACGGGAACGCGTGAGACGGACCAGGGAAGCATGCTTGTACAGGAGACTAGTGCCGTTCTCAACGAGATCGAGAACAGCGCCCGGACTGCAGAGGCTATGGTCAGAGACATGCTCCAAGCTGCCGCCGGCCTTCAGGAATCCGGGGCTCGCGTATCTCACGCAATGAGTCAAATTGTGAGCGTCACCGAGGAGAACTCTGCTTCCACCGAAGAGATGTCCATAGGCGCCGAGCAGGTACAGAAACTCGTTGAGGTGGTAGCTGCTTCTTCTGAGGAGAGCGCCGCAGCCTCCGAAGAAGTCTCGGCTTCTGTCGAGGAGATGAAACGGTCATCTGAGCAAGTCAGTCTGGCTGCACAAGATCTGGCCGTGATGGCGAGCAGGCTTACGGAGGCCGTAAGCAGATTCAAGGTAAATCACTAGAAGGCCTTTATGGAAGAAGAGAGGCACGGGCGGAGATGCCGCTCATGCCTCTCTCTTACACCTCTGCCCTTACGCCCTAAGTACTTTCCCTGCCTTCTGAGGGCGGGGCTTTCCACTCTCAACAAGTACTTTCCCGTTGACCAGGACGTGTTCGATACCTGCAGGATATTGCTGAGGGTCGTCGTAGGTCGCTTTATCGATAACGGCGGCCGGGTCGAATATCACGATATCTGCCGCATTGCCTTCTCTTATCAGGCCACGGTCTTTGAGTCCGATGACCGAGGCGGGGCGCCCTGTCATCTTGTAGATGGCCTCCTCGAGCCTCAAAGCCTTCTCTTCGCGCACGTACCGGCCGAGCACCCTCGGGAACGACCCGTATAGCCTGGGATGGGGTTTGGCGCCCATGATCCCGTCAGAGCATATGTTTCCCTCGGGCCGCTGCATGATCCTCACGACATGCTCTTCAAGCCCGTGGAAGACCACGAGACCGGCAGTGTTGTCTTCCTCCAGGAGCAAATCGAACGTGGCATCAAGCGGGTCTTTGCCACGGAGCTCGCCTAGCTCTTTCAGGCTCTTTCCGACTGCGTCACGGTTTTCGGCAGTCTTCACGAACGTGATCCGGATGCCCTCAAACCCCGCTCTGTGGACGAAGTTATCCCAGCCCTGAATTCCATCGATGATGTCTTTCTTCATCCTGGCCCGTTCTTCGGGACTCCGGAGCCTTTCCAAAAGCTTCTCGGTCCCTCCGTTATGGGCCCAAGGAGGGAGGATCACTGCAAGCATGGTGCTGCCCGCCACGTACGGGTAATTATCGAAGGAGAAGTCTGCGCCGTCCAACAGCTGGAATACCCGGTCAATCTTTCCCCAGTTAAGTCTGCCTGCTACTTTGAAGTGGGATATGTGGGTGCGACATCCTGATTGCCGGCTGATGCTAAGGAGTTCTTCGATGGATTCCAAGACCCGGTCGGACGCGTTACGCTTGTGCACCACAAAAGGCGCGTCACGCTCGGCCAATACCTTGCACAGAGCGACGAACTCTTTGGTGTCTGCGTAGCAGCACGGCGGGTAGATCATCCCGGTGGACATCCCGAAAGCGCCCTGGTCCAGGCACTCGCGCAGAAGGTCCTGCATTTCGGCTGTTTCGTCCGGAGTGGGGGGCCTGTCTTCCAGACCCATAACTTTCATCCTTATATTCCCGTGAGGCGCAAGAAAGGCGAAGTTTGGTCCCAGGTCCATGGCTTCTATGCGGGTCAGGTATCCGTCTACATCAAGCCAATCCCAATCCACCTCATAGTCGCCTTCCAGGCCCGCCATGGCTTTTTTCCACGCAGGTATGCAGTCTTCGCGTAAGGGCGCGAGGGACATCCCGTCTTGACCGATGAGTTCTGTAGTTACTCCCTGCATGATTTTGGGGGCGATGAACGGTTCTTTGAGTACAAGAAGGTCGCTGTGGCTGTGCGTATCGATAAACCCAGGGCAAACGACCTTTCCCGTCGCATCTATTCTGTCCGCGGCCGCCGCCGCCCGCAGCTCTCCCGGAGCGGCTACTGCGGTAATACGGCCGCCCGATATTCCCACTTCGGCCGCTCTTTTCGGGGCGCCGGTCCCGTCAACGACCGTGCCGCCCGTGATAACCACGTCAAAATGAGCCATGATATCCATCCTCCCGGTTCTCAGAGATCGGAGATACATGTATCCCATGTGCAGTTGCTGATCAGACTTCTCCAACGGGAGGAGAAGTATCCTCTTGTGGATTACTCACTGACACAAGGATAAGGAGAAAGCATTAGCGAACGCTACTTTGCGGCAGTGTCTCTTTTGCCGCAAGGTCCACTTTGAACCGAGAGAGGGTGAAGAGATGAAATACGACGTCTTGCTTAAGAACGGGCGGGTGATCGACCCCCTCACCGGGCTTGACGGCAAGTATGATGTGGGTATAAGGCACGGGAAGATCGCAGCGGTATCTCCATCGCTTCCCGCCGTGGATGCGGACAGCGTTATTGACGTAGAAGGTTACATCGTTATGCCCGGGGTTATCGACACCCACGTCCACGTTTCCTCTGAAGCAAGGTGGATAGGCTTTTCGATGATGGCAAGCGTGGGCGTGATTACCGCCGTTGACTTCGGAGGGCCGATCCAGGATACGGTTAAAGGGCTTGCGACCAATGGCTGTGGGATGAATATTGCCGGCCTACATACGGTGACTCCGGGACGCAACACGAAGGATGCCGACCCGGGCGTAGAGGAACTTTCGGAGATCACTGACAGGGCCCTTGCTCATGGCGCCATCGGGCTCAAGATCGTCGGAGGACACAGCCCGGCGACCCCTGAGGCTACCGCCCGTATTATTGACGTGGCAAACAGAAAGGGCTGTTACGTGGCTTTCCACGTGGGCTCGACGAGGCACGGGAGCGACATTGAAGGTTTGCGCGAGGCCGTGGAACTCGCGGGTAACAACCACCTCCACATCGCGCATGTGAACAGCTACTGCCGCGGGCTGCACCGGGCTCCCGCCGCCGAGGCCCTTGAAGCCGTCGACTTACTAAGGAGCCACCGGAACCTTGTCTCCGAGTCGTACCTGGGTACCATCAACGGCACCTCGGCCCACATCAAAGACGGGCTTCCGACTAGCCATGTAACCCGCAACTGCCTCCGCATGGGCGGGTACACGCCCGACGAGAAAGGTATGGGCGAGGCGATCCTCGGCGGGTGGGCGTTCATCCAGGTTGTCCGCGGGGGAAAGATGGAACTCGTAACGGGCGAGGAAGGTTTCCGGATCTGGAAAGACGCCGAGACGAAGACCGGCGTGAGCTTCCCCGTGAACGACACGACCTCCATGCACATACTCGCCATCGCCAAGATGAAGGACGGCGATGAGTTTGTCGTCGACGCCATAAGCACCGACGGCGGCGCCATACCGAGGAATGTCCAGCTTGAGAGGGGAGCGGCACTGGTCCGGCTCGGTGCCCTGACCTGGCCTGAACTGGTGAGGAAGCTGACACTGAATCCGGCCCGCATGTTCGGTTTTGAGCATAAAGGGGCCCTCGCCGAAGGTTTTGACGGAGACGTGACCGTGGTATGTCCCGTAACGGGCCACGCTTACCTGGGGATTTCCCGGGGGCAAGTGATCATGATCGACGGCGTGGTAGTAGGGAAGGGTGGTCACCTGCTTGCGGCCACTCCCGAGGGCGCCCTTAAAGCTAAAGAAGCCGGCCTAACATCGCAAGCCGTAGACCTTACGAAGAGCCTGTTCTTCACCAGGACGTAAGCCGAAACGGTTCCACATTGCGGAAGGACTTAAGGGTGCGGTAAGCACCGCACCCTTGGCTTATTCCCGTTAGTTTTCTGTACGAAGGTTTCCCCCACCCGCTCCCGGCTAAGATATGAGACGCAGCCAGTCTCTCAGCAGGAACTGCATCTGGGATATTAGGAGCGACAATCTGCCTTGAACTGCCGAGCCAAATGCCGCGCCGAAACACAGCATTAGCACCCATCTGCCGAGTCTCCCGGTCACTTGAGACGCCTTGGTCGGCTTGAAGGTGAAGAAAAAGTATACCAGCGCGAACGCCGTACCCAGGGAGAGCACCAAATTGTTGAACGTGCCTCCTATGCCGGTACCCTTCCAGCTTATGATGCTGGCCTGGATCTGCCTCACGAAATCGCTCTCGATAGCCTTCATGGACAGCGCCGAACCGATGCCCATGAGGAGCGCCATGGGGTACCGGGCTATCCAACCGTATTTCTTCGAAAGGCGGGTGAACAACAGTATGCCGAACACTATCGGTACCACCACCGAAACGTCTCCTGACTCGGCAAGGGGAACCCAGGCCTGACGCTTCAGGGTGTTGAAGGCCACCACCAAGCTGTAGCCTGCGGCCAATCCGACGTACAAGTTCTGAAAAGCCCTGAAAAACCGGTTTTCTTTCCAAAGGAAGCTGTAGATGGCGAATGTGCAGAGAGCACCGGCCCACACTTTTGCGGTTGCCAGGTCCATGTCTTCACCCCCTAACCTTTTCTTGCCTTCTGTTCCGTACGCTCGACAAGGAACAGAAGGTTGCCGATCAATACGAAGAGGACTATGACGACGTGACCCAGAGACTGGGCGTCCATCGCAGCTGTGGCCGCACCGGGCATGTTGACCGCTATTTCATACTCGGCGGCCGACTTAAGGCCACCGCCGAGAAGACCAACCAACTGCCCTGACTGAAGGTACGGTACGTTCTGCGGACCCATAACCGCGACCACACCGCACCCCAGGGGAACGTTGTACCTGGTGACAACCTGCCTGATCCACTCGGCCGGGCCGGGGATCCCGGTGGCGAACTCGGCGATGAAGTCAAAGTCGCCGGCGTTCTGGATGCCCTGCATTATCGGGTAGGAGCTCAAGGGCTTACCCCGTATGTCGATCGGAAACACCTGCGCGATGTCCTGGGCGAAAGCGGAGATGGCCGTCTCACTGCCTGCTGCGTAGCCGAGGAGCAGGATATCTTCACCGTATACTTTGCCGGCTTTCTCCCATTTCTCGATGGTCTTTTGTGCATAGTTGAGCCCGGTGTCGATGAATGCCACCTCGACCACCTTGACGCCCTTGGAGAGGGCGTGGGCCAAGACTACCTGGGCCTGCGGGTCTACGTCCGGACCCCCGCCGATGGAATAGTCAAACACCAGAAGCATCTTGTCGCCCGGTTTGAGTTTCTCCACGGCTTCTACGAACTGAGCGGTGCTCTCCGTGACGTCAACCGGGATGCCGAGGGGACGAATGAGCGGGGTGACGACCACGAAGAGAAGGAGCGCATATAGCCAGCGCCTGTCCAGGGTTCCAAACCATTTGATTACGTTCACCCTCGTCACCTCCTATTCTCCACCAAAGTAGGACCGGTCGATCCCGACGATGACTCGAAAACCGGTCAAGACCATCCCGAGAGCCGCGCCGATCATGATGGCGCGGTTTCCGGCGACGTTGGCGTAGCTCATGAACCACGCGCTCGCTTTCGGGAACCAGGGGGATACCATCCTCATGAGCGGTGCGTTGCCGAGCATGACCAAGAGACCTGAAACCAGAAGGAACATGGCGTCAATGTTCCTGGCTCTAAATGCCCGGCGCGCAGCAGACGCGATGAAGAAAACCATGATCGAGAACATCGCTGTGCCCAAGGGTAGATATAGTCCGTCGTACAAGAAGGAGTAGACGTTGTGAAGGGCGCTCTCCTGAGCTGAGAGGCCGGTTGCGACCATGACCAGGATCCCGAGATAGAGAATCCAGGACATCCAGGCATCGGGATGTTTTGACCTGATCCTTCGGCCGTGGATGACTACGAGGTTCGCCGCTGCCAGACCCATGGCGAAAGCCGATACGATGCTTCCCCAGTTCTGTGCCTTTGTGGCTATATCTGATACGCCGGGGGCCATTGCCTTAAAGAAGTACTCGAACAGGATGAGTACTCCCACTACAAAACCTATGGCAATCGGGACTTCCTTTTTCACCGCCTACACCTCCCTTTCTACATTTTCAGCCAGTCGATCATGGCCGTGTTGCCCAAAGTAGCCATGAGCGAACCGGTGATGATGATAACCATGGCCGCCAGCTTGCCCCAGTCCTGAGCGGCAAGATTGCCCAACTTCACCGGGTCTCTTGAGAGGTAAGCTCCTCCGGCGAAGATCTCTTCACCTATTAGGACATAGTCGCAAGCAGCGACGAAGAACGGGATCTGGGCGGTACGAGCAGTCCCGGCGATAGTCACTGCGCCGACCTGAGCCGCTCCTTCGGCCAGCATCATGGATTCGGCTTGGAACTCACCAACGAAGACGACGCTTGCCACTTTCTCGGTGTTCATGATGGAGAGGCACGCCGCTGCAAATGCGAACTGCTCGGCCGATAGGAACTGGACCATTTCGGGTTTCACCCTGTCGGGCTTACCTTCTTCAAGGTAGGACTGCTGGACGATTGCTTCGGCCACAGGGTATACGTTGGCCGCTGCTATACCGACCCTGAGGTCTGTATCGTAGCGGGCGGTCATTTTGGCCACATGTCCCAAGATCTCGAGCCCGGCGATGTTCTGCGCGGCGCCCGCCGTATTGATCTCGGTCCTTCCGGGTACATAGAAGACCGGCTTACCGAGCTCAGTAGCTCTGCCAATCGCCTCTTCTATAGCTTCAAGCCCGTGAATAGTGCGGACATATGGCACTTTGCCAGTCTTGGCGCGCGACATGTAGTAGGCGGCTGTCGCCAAGAACAGCACGAAGAACAGAAAGGTGGTCTGTTTCCCGGCTACCAAATTATTGCACACCTCCCAGAGTGTTGTGTGACTGCTCTGTTCGGGGCCAGGAGGCCAAGTTCTGCAAGTCTGTGGGTAATTTGTATAAAAAAACTTCGTTTGTAATATACAGGCTAGAGCGACCGGTCAATGAAAAGACGAGGCCCTGTCAAGTGGCCTCGTCTCCCGGTGCGTTATGGGCTCGGGGTCAATGAGAGGTAATCATGCGGGAGCTATAGAGTCAAACCAAAGAGCACAGCTTGGGTCACTGGTTATTGCAGTCGAAATGGCTCCCCAACCAGGTAGTAACCTCTTGCCACGATTTCCTTGGAC
>DGDN01000013.1:536-5102 GCA_002385465.1 Candidatus Fermentithermobacillaceae bacterium UBA3951 | reverse complement strand
CTCCTTGCTTACTGAAGGGCGCCGTGCGGATATTGTGCGAAAAAAAGAACACCCTCCGCTGAGGATGGTTGTCCATGTGTAGGCGGAGGGTGGGTGATCTAGGGCTAACGGATGATCTAGGGACTACCGGTCGAACGCCTCAAAGGCACCGCTTTCGATTATGTCTTCCACTTCCTCATAGCCCTCCGGGAACGCGTAGTTGTACCGGGCGGGCAGCGCAAACACGTACTCGGAGTTTCGACCCAGTCGACTGGGGTTTGTAGGAGCGGCACCGATGTGGAACTCCCCGTTCTCAAGAGCTTCCCACTGGACGTGAGTGAAGACCATGACGGGTATGTCCTGCCGCGGATTCTCCTCGGTCCAACCTGGATGCCTGATCAGTACCAGGGGCCCTGTTTCGGACGGGTCTTCCTCTACGTTTCCTTGGGCGTCCAGTCTATGACCTTCCCACTTCTCTTGGACGACCGCATATCCGGTCCAGGAAAGAGGAAGACGCACTCTGAAGCCGTAATCCACGATATAGCATACAGTCGCGGTATCTTCGTAGTCCCCCAGCGAGACGTCGTCTATCACCCAACTGCCTTCTATCTTCACAACGGTCAGGGTGATGGGCCTTTCGGCCGCGCTCTCGACGCCTTCTTTTCCGGCACTTGTTACCTCGATGATATTGCCCATGACCTTGTATTCTTCGTCTCCGGTCTTCTGGATCTCGGTCACCTCTATGCGGTCGGGCCAAGGACTGGACACTAGCCTACCAGGTGCGTTAGTGGGGTCTCCAATCCATTTCTCGAGAAGGTCAGGCGAGACCAGGTCGCCGTAGTTTTCCTCCAGGTTGTTTCTGAGGACGTCCTCGGGCGCCAGAAGCGAAACCATCTGAAGTTTCTTGCCGAACTCGATGACCAGTTCTTGAATGGCGGTCTCGTCCAAAGGGTCTTCGTTTCCCGCCGAAGGTGGCGTGGCAAGGTTTATCGAGTTCGTGCATGCCGCCAAGGATAGGGCAAGGAATAATGCAGATAAGAAGCCAAGCCTGAGAAAGAGTCGTTTCAACCAAATTCGCCTCCCAAGTAGTGTGTCCATATATATTGACGTTGCGAGCCGGTCCCTGTTCCAGAGGACATACACTGATTTTAGGAGCTCTTTTTCTAGACCGAAGGCTCGATTCGCGGTTTGGAGGCAGCCTTTTTCAATCCGTTTCGATCTGGTAATATACTAAAGATTGATTTGATTTCCAGCGGAAGACCAAGGACAAGCAGCGCTTCTTGGGGAGAGTAATACGATACCACATAGGCAGAGCTTATAAGGAGGACCAAACTGTGAAGGTTACGTCGGAAAAGATCGAGGGTTCCAGAGTAGTCCTTACCATTGAGGCACCGGCTTCGGTTGTCGATGAGGCCCTCGACAAGGCATATAAGAGTGTGGTCAAGAGGGTTAACGTGCCCGGCTTTCGGCGAGGCAAAGCACCCCGGTTCATCCTGGAGCGTCACGTAGGCAAGGACGTGCTCTACGAAGAAGCCATGAAAGAAGTCTTGCCAGAGCAGTACGAGAAGGCCGTAGAGGAAACCAAGATTGAGCCTGTGAGCGAGCCAGAGTTCGACGAGGTAAACTTCAAGCAGGGCGAACCACTTAAGCTCAAAGCCACCGTCTACGTGCGTCCTGAAGTCAAATTGGACGATTACGACGAACTGTCGGTGCCCTACGAAGTGCAGGAGGTTACAGGTGAGGATGTGGACCAGCAGATTTCCTTCCTCCGGGAAAGGATGGCCCGCCTCGATCCTCTCGCCGAGGACGAGGCTCTCGATAAGGGCGACTACGCGACTTGCCACGTCAAAGGTTTAGAAGGCGGTTCATTCAAGCCTGAAATCGACCAGGAGCTTTCATACGTGGAGGCAGGCGGCCAGTATGGGTTTGTGCCCGGTCTCACCGAGGCGCTCGTGGGTATGAAGAAGGGCGAGACTAAAGAGTTCTCGGGTACCTATCCCTCAAAGGAAGACGACGAGCCCAGGACCGCCAAGTTCTCCGTCGAGGTCAAAGAGTGCTATCGCAAGGTCACGCCTTCAGATGAGGAACTTGTCAAGAACCTTAGTAAGGAAAACCTCGATGAAGTGAAGGAAGACATAAGGAAGCGTCTCACCGCGATGCGGGAGAACCTGGCTCGCCGCGCTCACTCACAGAAGGTGGAGGAGGCAGTGCTCGCCAAGGGCACCGTTGAGATCCCTCACGTGATGATCGAGCGTCGTGAACAGGAGCTGCTCCGGAGGTTCGCGGAACGCTTGCAGGAAGCTAACACGAGTCTGGACGCGTACCTAAACTCCACGGGCAAGACTGTGGAAGACCTGAGGAAAGACCTTCATGAGGAAGCCGAGAAGGACGTGCGGAGGGACCTCATTCTCGACGCAATCGCCGATAAGGAAAACACGGAGGTGCCCCAGGAAACCATAGACGAAGTGGTGGAAGCCTTCGCTCGTCAGACGGGTAGAGATACTGGTACAATTAGGACGACGCTACAAATGAGGGGCGCTTTGGACAGCATAGTAAGCGATCTGAGAAGGTTCGAAGTCTTGAAGAAACTCGCCGTGATGGCGGCCGAGAAGGCCGGCACGCCCCTTCCGCTTGAAGAAAAGAAGGCCGAAGAGGTAGAAGAGGTGGATAAAGATACCGCTAAGGAACCGGAGCCGGCTGAGGAAGTCCAGGTAGTCGCAGAAGACGAGACCGCTCAGGAGGCCCAAGTTGCACCGCCCGAAGAAAACGAAAACCCCATGGGGTAATGAATGGCGATAGAGGCGACTTCGCTTGGAAATGATAACTCTCACAGCGAGAACGGAGGTAAGAGAATATGGGATACCTTGTGCCCATGGTTGTCGAACAGACCGGCCGGGGAGAGCGCGCATATGACATCTACTCAAGGCTCCTGAAGGACAGGATCGTCTTTGTCGGAACCCCGATTGACGACGGTGTGGCAAACTTGGTTGTAGCCCAGCTCCTGTTCCTGCAGGCCGAGGATCCTGATAAAGAGATCTCTTTGTACATCAACTCGCCGGGTGGCTCGGTGACGGCAGGCTTGGCGATATACGACACGATGCAGCACATAAAGCCCCCCGTCTCGACCATCTGCGTTGGCCTTGCTGCCAGCATGGCAGCAGTCCTCCTCGCAGGCGGGACGAAGGGGAAGAGGTTCTGTCTACCCCATGCCAAGACCCTGATCCACCAGCCTCTCGGGGGCGTCCAGGGGCAGGCGACAGAGGTGCAGATAGCGGCCAGGGAAATGCTCAGGACCAAGGACACGCTCAACAAGATACTGGCCAAACACACCGGACAGCCTATTGAGAGGATCGAGAGAGATACCGATAGAGACTTTTGGATGAATGCTGAGGAGTCTAAAGCCTACGGTTTGGTAGACGACATCCTCATTCCGGGTGCGAAAGCCTCCAAATAACTGAGGTGAAAGGATGTTCAGATTCGAGGAACAGAAGGGACTGAAGTGTTCGTTTTGCGGCAAGTACCAGGACCAGGTTAAGAGGCTCATCGCTGGTCCGGGTGTGTATATTTGCGACGAATGTATCGAGCTGTGTTACGAGATAATCACCGAGGAACTGGACGAGGACGCCGAAGAGAGCCTCAAGGATGTCCCGAAACCGAAAGAGATCAAGGAGTTCCTCGATCAGTACGTTATCGGGCAGGAGAAGGCCAAGAAGATCCTGTCCGTAGCCGTGTATAACCACTACAAGAGAGTTGGACGCCGTCACAAGCAGGACGATGTGGAGATCCAGAAGTCCAACATCGTGATGCTCGGGCCAACCGGGGTGGGGAAGACGTACCTTGCGCAGAACCTGGCAAAGATGTTGAACGTGCCCTTTGCCATCGCCGACGCCACCTCTCTGACCGAAGCGGGGTATGTAGGTGAAGATGTGGAGAATATCCTGCTGAAACTGATCCAGGCGGCCGATTATGACCTGGAGAAAGCGGAAAAGGGGATCGTCTACATTGACGAGATCGACAAGATCGCCCGCAAGGCGGAGAACCCCTCCATCACCCGCGATGTCTCCGGCGAGGGCGTCCAGCAGGCGCTGCTGAAGATCCTGGAGGGCACCGTTGCCAGCGTGCCCCCCCAGGGCGGACGCAAGCACCCTCAGCAAGAGTACATGCAGATCGACACCACCAACATCCTCTTCATCTGCGGTGGTGCCTTTGAGGGGCTGGACAAGCTGATCGAGCGCCGGGTGAGCGACCAGTCGCTTGGCTTCCGCGCCCGCGTCGAACGCAAGAGCGAGCGCCGCATCGGCGACCTCCTCGCCCAGGTGATGCCGGAAGACCTCCTCCAGTACGGCTTGATCCCCGAGTTCGTTGGCCGCCTCCCGGTCGTCGCTACCTTGCACGAGTTGGACCGCGACTCGCTGGTGCGCATCCTCCTGGAGCCGCGCAACGCCCTGGTGAAGCAGTACCAGCGCTTCTTCGCTCTCGATGGCGTTGACCTCGAGTTCTCTCCCGATAGCCTGCAGGCTATCGCCGCCGAGGCGATGCGCCGCAACACCGGCGCCCGCGCCCTGCGCACCATCATCGAGGAGTTGA
>DGDN01000013.1:0-319 GCA_002385465.1 Candidatus Fermentithermobacillaceae bacterium UBA3951 | reverse complement strand
CGAGATCCCCTCGCGCAAGGATGTCAAGCGCGTCATCCTAACCGCCGAGACCGTCCTCGAGCGCAAGGAGCCGGACCTGATCCTGTTCGACCAGGAGCGCCGCGCGTCCTGAGGCTTCCTCAACGACCCCACCGGGCCGCGCGCCGGACGCCGCGGTGCGGTGGCGCGTGGAGGGGCCGAATTTGCCCTGCTCTCGCCGCCCGTCTTACTCGACGCCGGCGGCCCAGGCGATGCAGCCGCGAATGTGCTGTCGGAACCACGGCTGTGCCCACAGCTCGTCGGGGTGGCCGAGCGCCGTGTAGATCACCCGCCCCTGGCC
>DGDN01000072.1 GCA_002385465.1 Candidatus Fermentithermobacillaceae bacterium UBA3951 | reverse complement strand
CCCGTTAACGTTCCTGGCCGCGCGCCCTATGGTCTGGATTAGGGAAGTCTCCGACCTCAAGAAGCCTTCTTTGTCGGCATCTAAGATAGAGACCAAGGAGACCTCCGGAAGATCAAGCCCTTCCCGGAGAAGGTTAATACCTACCAGCACATCAAACATCCCAAGCCGGAGGTCGCGGATGATCTCCATCCGCTCCAGCGTCTCCACGTCGGAATGCATGTACCTCACCTTAATGCCGATATCCCGGAGGTAATCGGTTAGGTCTTCGGCCATCCGCTTCGTGAGGGTCGTCACCAGCACGCGCTCTTTTCTCTCCACCACACTCCGGATTTCCCTCACAAGGTCGTCTATCTGTCCTCGGGTTGGACGCACCTCGATCTCGGGGTCTACGAGCCCCGTGGGCCTTACAACCTGTTCCACTATCCTGCTTGCCCTTCCGAGCTCGTAAGGAGCGGGCGTTGCCGACACATATATGGTCTGCCCTATCCTGTCTTCGAACTCCTCGAAGGTAAGCGGCCGGTTGTCAAGGGCCGACGGCAGCCGGAAACCGTATTCCACGAGCGTTGTCTTTCGCGACCGGTCGCCCACGTACATCGCCCTTACCTGCGGGATGGTCACGTGAGACTCGTCGATTATCACCAGGAAATCTTTCGGGAAGAAGTCCAGGAGCGTATACGGAGGCTCACCCGGTGCGCGGCCGGTAAGGTGCCGTGAGTAGTTTTCAATGCCCGGACAATAGCCGAGCTGACTGAGCATGTCCAGGTCATGCCTGGTCCTCTGCTCCAAGCGGTACGCCTCGAGGATCTTCCCGGCGTCTCTCAGTTCTTTGAGCCGCTCTTCCAGCTCTTCCTCGATAGACATTACCGCCCGCTGCATCTTCTCGTCGCTCACCACGTAGTGAGATCTGGGATATACGGCTACGTGGTTCATCTCGGCCAGGGGTTTGCCCGTGAGGACCTCAAATTCAACCAGCCTCTCGATCTCGTCGCCAAACAGCTCCACTCGAGCGGCTTTGTCGGTTGACCCAGCCGGGTAGATCTCAATAACGTCGCCTCTAACCCGAAACGTGCCTCGCTGGAAATCAATGTCGTTCCGGATGTACTGGATGTCTACCAGGCGCCGCAAGATGCTCTCTCTGTCCCTGACCATCCCTTTCCTTAAGGACAAGACCAGGTCCCGGTAGTCCTCCGGTGAGCCCAATCCGTATATACAGGACACGGAAGCTACCACCAAGACATCTCTCCGCTCAAACAGTGCGCACGTCGCCGAGTGGCGGAGCTTGTCTATCTCGTCGTTAATGGTGGCGTCTTTTTCGATGTAGGTATCGCTCTGCGGCACATAGGCCTCAGGCTGGTAGTAGTCGTAGTAGCTTACGAAGTATTCCACGGCGTTTTCCGGAAAAAAGGTCTTGAACTCGGAAGCAAGCTGCGCCGCCAAAGTCTTGTTGTGCGAAATGACCAGCGTGGGACGGTTCAGCCTTTCAACCACGTTGGCTATGGTGAAGGTCTTTCCCGAACCTGTAACTCCGAGGAGCACTTGATCCTTGTGGCCCCTAAGGATACCCTCAACCAGAGCATCTATGGCCTCAGGCTGGTCGCCTTTGGGGACGTAATCAGATCGAAGTTTGAAGTCAGGCATCCGGGGACATCCCTCCGTCTGACCATTATACACATGGATATGATAGCAATCAAATGTTTGGTATCCAGACATTTCTCAAACAGATGGCCTGGTAGAAGCGGCTCTCTAGGAAGCTTTTCCGCCCGTGAGTCTTCTTAGGAAAACCAAGAGAGGGCCTGAATTGTGAGGAACCGCAAGGGGAGAATCACCGATCCCGGGCGCCGGAATGAGGCCCACCGGTCCGGTGCCCGTCCTTTTCACCGAGACTTCGCGTGGTTTCTCTTCTTCCGGCCGGACCACCGTAAAGACGAGGTCACCGGGTGCCATGAGCGCCGCTTCCAGGTCTTGACGCCCCCTTATCTCCTGTCCTCCAATGGCGGTGATGCGCCAACCGCTCCTTATCCCAGCGGCATGTGCGGGAGTGCCCTCGAACACATCCAGCACCACAACCTCACCGTCCGATACGAAGCCGGGCTTCCGCTCTGACTCCTGACGGTTGCCCATGCGGATCACTACCTCGTGCCCTATAGGGGCAAACAGCGCAGCCACCCAAACAAAGGGCGTCCAACGTGAAGCCGCCACAGAAAACCCGAGCAGGATGACACTGAACAAAAAGAGGTTCCTGGAAGTCTCTACGGCCTTCTCCCTGGGAGTCACTGAAGTGGCCATATCGCCGTATCCGAGAGCGGCAACTATGGGCATCATCTGGAAGACCGGCGTCCCCGGCCCCGGAGTGAGAGGGGCCTTGATGAGAGGCCACCAGTCGGGCAGTTGTATGAGGCCGGTCATGCGAGATATGTCCGGTACCCTGATCATGAAAAGCACTATCAAGGGAACGGGCCAGAACCTCTGCAAGAGAAATCCTCCCACGGTCCTCCCGTCCTTACCCGGCATATAGAGAGGGGTGGCGCAGCCGGCGCCGCTCCACCGGATGAGAAACGACTCCGCCGCATGCAAGCAAGCAACTAGGGCCATGATGGCCTGCACATTTACCCTGGGCCAGCCGAACACGAGATAGCTCAAGCTGACGAGGGCTCCGGAATACGAGAAGCACAAGAACCTGGGGCTCCAGAGCAAGAGAAAGAGGGAGATGGGCAAAAGATAACTCACTCCGGCATCGCTCACGGTAACTCCCACCATGACCAGGAGCACCGAGGCGATGAGGCCTCCTGCCAGGCCTAATCCTATTCCCCACAGGGTCTGGGTGAATGCCTTGTTTTTCGGTCTCCCGTAGAACCTTTCCTCCATGGCCTGGACCCTCGAGTACTGGGCGGCCACCAATCCCAAAACGACCAAGTACAATACGTCTACCACAGGATTAAGGAATATGCCGGGGTACGACGTTACGACCGATCTTAGAAGTTTCACGAAAGGTTCCACTGTTCCAAGGACATCCCCTTTATGACCCTGCTATCGCCTGGCTCGCCATTTCAAGAGCCATCTGGAGCTGTAGTTCGTCTCCATGCACCTCTATATCGGGCAGGAGTCCATTACCGTGGATGGACCGGCCCCGGGGAGTGAGATATTCTGCCGTAGTGAGCTTTATGACCGATCCGTCCTTGAGCGGGAAGGCACCTTGCACCAGCCCCTTGCCAAATGTCCTCTCCCCGATGAGGACCCCCGAGCCGCTGTCTTGAATGGCGCCTGCCAATATCTCCGAGGCACTGGCGCTCCCGCCGTTCACCAGTACAAAGAGGGGAAGCCCTAGCCCCGAACCTTTGGTTGAGTAGGTCTCGGCGGGTGCGTTCTTGTAACTGAGGGTTACCACGGGCCCCTTTGGCACAAACAGCTCTGCGATATTGAGGCATTGGTTGACATACCCACCGCCATTGTAACGGAGATCGAGAATCATAGCCTTGGCGCCTTGGTTCTTCAAGTCTTCCACGGCTAAGGCAACTTCGGTGTCGGAGTGCTCGTTGAAACTCGAGAGCTGGATATAGCCAATGCTCCCTTCTTTCATCGAATAAGTAGAAGCGGGGACCACTATGTCACGCCTTATAATCGTCACGTCAAACGAGTCTTGGTCCCTACCTATGGTAAGCGTCACCGGCGTGCCGGCAGGCCCCCTGATCTTGGCCGCGGCTTCGTCGCTGGTCGTAACAGGTTCACCGTCAACCCGAAGGATGAGGTCGTCGGCCCTAAGCCCGGCCTCTTCGGCAGGGGAACCCTTCATGGGAGTCGCAATACGCACGTACTTGTCCCTGACGTCGATGGTGACTCCAATCCCCGAATACGCGCCGGAAGTCCTTACCTGAAACTCTTCCCATTCCCGCTTCGACATGTAGGACGAGTAAGGGTCTCCGAGGCTGGACACGACGCCCCGCGAAGCGCCCTCCAAGGCCTTGTCACGGTCGACGGGCCGGTAGTAGCTCCTTTCAAGCAGGCTGACTATGCCGAATATCTTTCCTAAAGGCCCTGAGTAGATATAGTAAAGAAAGGCGCCTGAAGTTACGGTGGCCGCTACGAGAGCCGCAACAAGACAAAGAGTAAGGGCCCTTCGCTTAGATATCAAAAGACGGCTCCCCCTTTCCGGGGCATGGGGTTACTTTACGATGTATTCAGTCTAGCATATACACATTCCCGCTTCCAAGAACTGACCTACGGGAGCCACTTCAGGGGGTCGGTTGTCTCCCCGTTGACCCTCACCTCAAAGTGAAGGTGGGGCCCGGTTGATAGGCCGGTGCTTCCGACCAGAGCGATCTGCTGCCCTTTAACCACTATGTCGCCTACCTTGACCAAGAGCTTATTGCAGTGGGCATAGAGCGTAGATATGCCCCCGCCGTGGTCGACGATCACGCAGTTGCCGTATCCTCCGTTGACTCCGGCGAAGATAACCTTGCCTGACTCTGCCGCCTTAATGGGGACGTTATAGTCGGCCGCGTAGTCTATGCCGCTGTGGAACCGGTCGTAACCCAAGACCGGATGGTGCCTCCAGCCGTAGTAGGAAGTTATCCAATAGCCCGTGACCGGCCAGATCATGGAAAGATCCCGACCCGGAAGCCCTTCTTTGGCCTGGAGCTCGGCGATGACCCGCTCCAAAGCCTTGGACTGGGCTTCCATCTCGTCGAGGGCCTTCTCCAGCCGGGCTTTTTCAGATTCGATCTGGGCCAGGTAGGTCTGCCTCTCCTTCGTCCTCTTGGTTACGGCATCCCGTTTCTCTTCCTCGGCGGCCTTGAGCGTCTCCAGCTCGGCTAGGCGGGCCTCCAGCGATTCCTTCTTGGCAACCAGTTCCATCCTATCGGCGGTGTATCCCTCAATAAGCTCGGTGTCGTTGGCAGCAAGCCTCTTTAGGTAGTGGAGCCTCGCCATAAGGTCCGAGAAACTCCTGGATGTAAGCAGGATATCTATGTAGGAGGTCTGTCCCGCTTTGTACATGCTGACGAGCCGGGCCTCAAAGGCCGCCTTCTGGGCCGAGAGGCGGGCTTCGATCACGGCGATCTCTTCTCTGGTCACCGCCACTTGCGCGTTGTTGTAGTCGATGCTTTTTTCTATGTAAGCGAGCTCTTTCTCAGAAAGGGCGAGTTCGTCGTCGAGGCGCTCCAGCTCTTTCAGGATGCTCGCCTGGGTCTCCTTGTTCTTGTTGATCCTCGACTTGTACTCTTCGATTTCCTTCTGGATCTGTTCCAGCTCCTGCATCTTCTGCCAAAGCTCGTCGGCGCCCAGAGCCCTCTTTGGGAGCGCGATGAGCGGCGCCGCTAAAGACGCCGCGAATACCGCGAGCGCAAGGAACAAGAAGGCCAAAGAACGACCTTTCACAGCCCGAACCTCCTCATACCTTCAAGTGCCTCCGGAGCGAAAGGGCAGAACCCAAAGTGCCCACGGCCACACCGGTGAGTACAAGAATTCCTGTTATGTTGAGGGCCGTATCACGGGTAAGGCTCAATATGGGGATGAAGGGCAAGATGCTTCCCAAGCTTGTCGTGAGGTAGTTATAAAGCCCGATGGAAAGCCCGGCCCCAAGGAGCCCTCCAAACATCCCGAGGACAATCCCTGCCAGCACAAACGGTCCTACAACAAAGCCATCGGTCGCACCCACAAGCTTCATGATGGCTATCTCATGCCGCCTCGCTTCAATGGTCATCCGGGTGGTATTTCCGATGACAGTTATGGCCACAAGCCCCACAATAACCGTTCCGCCCAACGAAAGCGCTTGCGATACGCGCCCCAAGACGGCCAGGTTCCTGCTGGCTTCTTCCTGATAGATGACATCTTCCACGCAGGGCAATACCTTGAGCTGCTCCACGACTCCCGGCACGTCTTCGGCACGGAAAGTCGTGAGCCGGATGCTGGCCGGAAGTGGGTTCTCGATCCCCTCGAGGACCGCCGCTTTGTCCTGAAACATCTCCCGGAGCTCCGAGAAAGCTTCTTCCTTTGAAACGAACCTTACCTCGGCGACTCCGTTCATGGCCTCGCAAGCCTTCAAGGCCGAGACTGCCTCTTGGTCGGTGGTCTCCATTTTGAGGTAGGCCTGTATCTCCGGCTGGCTTTGTACGTCCGTGAAGATGTACTGGAGGTTCAGGCTGATGACTATGGCGACTCCCAACAGAAAAAGAGCCAGGGCGGTCGTCCCACATGAAAGAAAGGACGACATCCGGTTCCGCCATATGCTCTTGTGTGTCTCGCTAACTAGATATCCTACGAGGGTATACCTCAATCGTCATACGCCCCTCTGCGGACGTCCCTCACCACAGTGCCTCTACGGAGCTCAATAACTCGTTTCCGCATGGCATCGACAATGTGGCGGGCGTGGGTGGCGACAACCACCGTAGTCCCATATCGGTTTGCGCGTTCGATTAGCCTGAATATTTCCATTGAGGTATCCGGGTCCAGGTTGCCGGTAGGCTCGTCCGCGATGAGGATGTCAGGATTTCTGACAAGCGATCGCGCGATTGCCACCCGCTGTTGTTCGCCGCCTGAAAGCTCGCCCGGATAGGCACTGTGGCGGCTCCTAAGGCCCACCATAGACAAGACCTGTGCTACGGCTTTCTTTGCGTCGCGGCCGTTAAAGCCGGTGACCCTGAGGGCAAACTCGACGTTCTCTGCGACGGTACGGTCGGCGAGCAACCTAAAGTCCTGGAACACCACGCCGATCCTTCTTCTGAGGAAAGGTACTTCCAGGCGACGCATCCGAGTAAGGTCTTTGCCTGCGACAATTACGCGCCCTTCTGTCGGAACCTCTTCCCGGTACAAGAGTTTGATCAAGGTGGATTTTCCGGCTCCGCTCTGACCCACAATGAAGACAAACTCGCCCTTGCGGATATCCAGGCTCACGCGGTTTAGGGCCAGCATGCCTCCTGGATACGCCTTCGAGACATCCCTCACTTGGATCAACGCCGTCACCCCAAAAAGAGACAAAACTCCAGTACCGTACCATATATTCGACAGAGGATCGAGCGTTCCTGTTTCATCCTCAGAGAAGAAAAAGTCAATATATGTGAGAAGCAGCGGAAATATAGAGCACGGCCGGTGATCGTCAGTGGGACCACCGGCCGTTCGTCTACCTCAGTGCGGCCATAACTTTCTCAGCAATGGAAGATCCGGTGAGACCGTACGCCGCCAGCAATTCCCTGGCTGAACCCGACTCGCCGAAACGGTCGTTGACACCTATCCGGAGTACCCTGGCAGGGTGGTTCTCCGCCAAGCACTCGCACACCGCGCCACCGAGGCCTCCGATCACACTGTGCTCTTCGGCGGCGACTATAAGGCGGCTCTGCCTGGCCAGGGCAAGGCACAGGTCAGCGTCAAAGGGCTTTATGGAGGCGAACCCTGCAACGGCTGCCTTGATCCCTTCGGATTCAAGAATCGACGCGGCGTCCAGACACTCCTTCACCATTACGCCACAGGCTATGAAGGAAACGTCGAACTTGAGAGTGTATGGAGGAGCAGCAATCACCTGTTCGCGGGAGACGTCCGGCCTAACCATGTTGCCCTTCCCTATTTCAAAGACCGCTCCGGCAGGAAAAACATCTGGAACGGCCTCACGTCCGAGCCTGATATAGACGGGTCCCATATGGTCCACCGATGCCCTAACCGCCTGCTTTGTCTCTTCAGCGTCGCTGGGCACGATCACGGTCATCCCCGGCAATACTCTCATGAGGGCGATATCCTCGAGAGCTTGGTGTGTAGCGCCGTCGGGCCCGACCGTCAGCCCGCCGTGTGTTGCCACTATCTTGACGTTGAACCCTGCGTAGGCTATGGATTGCCGGATCTGGTCGTATACCCTTCCCGTGGCGAAGACGGCGAATGTAGACGCGAAGGGGACCTTGCCCGCACTGGCCAGTCCGGCCGCTACCCCCATCATGTTTGCTTCGGCTATTCCCATGTTGAAAAACCTCTCCGGGAACGCCTTGGCAAAAACGGCCGTCTTGGTCGACGACGACAGGTCTGCGTCCAAGACCACAATGTTCTCGTTCTCCTTGCCGAGCTCCACCAGGACCTCGCCGTATGCATCCCTTGCCGCTCTCATTGCCCTCTCTCCTCCGCCTTCTCGTGCACTGAGACTTCCTGAAGAGCCCGGTCAAGCTCCTCACCCTTGGGAGCCTTCCCGTGCCAGGCCGCGACCCCTTCCATGAACCCGACGCCTTTCCCCTTTACGGTTTCGGCTACGATGGCCAGCGGCTTGCCGGCCACCGGCCTCCTGTAGGCTTCCAAGAGCTCCCGGACATCGTGTCCGTCCACGCTCACTGTCTCCCAACCGAAAGCAGAAAACTTATCTACAATGGGCTCTACGGACATGACTTTCTTCACCGGCCCGTCAATCTGAAGCCCGTTATGGTCTACAACAACGCGCAGGTTGTCGAGCTTGTAGTGGGCCGCCGACATGGCTGCCTCCCACACTTGGCCCTCCTGGCACTCTCCGTCGCCCAATAGCGCCCAAACCTTGTAGTCCTTTTTGTCCAGCTTGCCGGCGAGGGCCATGCCGACCGCAAGCGACAGGCCCTGGCCCAAGGACCCTGTGGACACCTCCACACCTGCGACTTTCCTGCAGTCAGGGTGGCCCTGGAGCGACGAGCCCAGCTTCCTCAGCGTAAGGAGGACGTCCACGGGAAAGAACCCCATCTCTGCCAGCGCAGCATACAGCAACGGCGCGGCGTGACCCTTGGACAGCACGAACCGGTCCCGCTCACTCCACAGAGGGTTTCTGGGATCGACCCTCAACACACCGCCAAAGTAAAGCGCCGCGACTATGTCTGCGCTCGAAAGCGACCCTCCCGGATGCCCCGAACCGGCTTTCCCTACCATCCGGACGATATGGTAACGCAGGCGACTTGCCATTTCTTCGATGTACTCGATGGAAGGCCCGCCGCCCTCCACTTCCCGCTGGAGCTTCGACATATAAGCTGCCCCTCTCATCTGTACTCGTGGTCCGCTTCTCCGGCGTCCGCTTCGTCGTCGTTCTTCCTGAAACGCGAGAGAAACTGGACCTTGAAGAAAAACTCTATGAGCTTAAGGTCCGCGCGGAGCCTCCTCGGCTCCATAACCAAGCGATAAAGCCACTCCAAACCGGCCTTCTGAAAAGCCTCGGGAGCACGCTTCGACTCACCTGCAAGTATGTCCAGCACGCCCCCTACCCCTATAGCCACCTTGGCGCCCAAGCTTTTCCTGTGCGTCCAGATGAACTTCTCTTGCCTCGGGCTACCCATGCCCACAAGGACGACATCCGGCTTGGTGGCGCGAACGGCATCAACCACCGCAGGTTCTTCTCCGGGCCCGAAATAGCCGTGGGCCGTCCCACATATCTTGGCGCCGGGGATCTCATCCCCGATGTTGCGACGCGCCCGCTCGGCTACCCCCGGCCTTCCACCCAATAGGTAAACCCTCGGAGCCGGTTTCCTGTGAAGCAAGTATAGCGCAAGATCTACACCCGTTACCCGTTCAGGCAGGGCCTTCCCGAACTTCCTGGCTGCCCAGAGAATCCCCACACCGTCTGGGACCAAGAGGTCTGCCCTGGCCATGATCTCCATGAACTGGGGATCTCGTTGGGCCGTCATCACCATGATTGGATTGGCGGTTACGACAATACGGGTGATCTTGTCGTCTCGAGAGAGCATCCAGTCAAGGGAGTTGAAAGCTCCCGGCTTGGTCACCGGATAGAACTCTACACCCAAGATGTCTACGGAAGACGCCACTTACACCAATCCCTTGAGACGTTTATCCTATGCTTCGCCAAGATCTCACCGAGCGTGTCAGAGTTCTACATGACCGCCGCCTGCTCCTTTGTTTTTTACACCCATGGGCTTTTCTGCTATGATCCCAATCGAAAGCCCGTTCTTATGAAGCGCCTCTTCACGCTAGAGTTCTATTATTTCACGAGAAATTGAGGTGCTGGTTTTGGCAAAGCTCCTCCTCTCGGGTTACTACGGCTTCGGAAACCTCGGCGACGAAGCCATACTGGCTTCGACCGTGGAGGCCTTAAGGCGCAGAGCCCCCGAAATCGATATATCGGTGCTTTCAGCAAGGCCGGACGAAACTTCGGCTTCCCACGGCATTCGAGCTTTCAACCGTATGTCTCCATTGGACCTCGTTTCGGCGATCGGGAGCAGCGACCTCGTGGTATTCGGTGGAGGAAGCCTTCTTCAAGATGCGACATCGTTTAGGTCCCTCTTGTACTATATAACCTTCATCTACCTGGCGAGAGCCCTGGGAAAACCCCTTGTTGTCTACGCAAACGGCATAGGGCCCCTAAACTCCCCGATGGCAAAACGCCTGACCAGGGCGGCTCTCCTTACTGCAAGAGAGATCACTCTGAGAGACCCCGAATCACTGACGGTACTCAGAGAACTGGGCCTGGATACCGGAGCCAGAATTACGGTGACGGCCGACCCGGCGTTCCTCTTGGAGCCTGCTCCCCCTCACAGGATAGAGGAGATAATGGCCAGAGAGGGCCTTAAGGGAAGAGACGGGATAGTCTGGCTCGCCTTAAGAGGCGGCCAAGATGAAAACTTCTACAAGGCGGTCGGCGAGGCGGTGAAAGTCATGAGGAGAGAAGGTTTGTGCCCGGCCCTCTTGGTCATGCAGGACCGGGACCTACCGCCTTCCGAATCCGTAGAGAGGAGCCTTGAGCTCAAGGGAGAGAGGCCGGTGCCGCTCGTCAAGGACGTACGGCCCGCCGAAGCGCTGGGGCTCCTTGAAAAGGGCTTTTTCTCCTTCGGTATGAGACTTCACACGCTAATCTTGTCGGCCCATGCAGAAGTGCCCTTCCTGGGCGTGGACATAGACCCGAAAATAGGAGCATTCTGCAGGATGGTAGGAAACCCTGCCCTACCCGACCCCCGGACCGGACCACCCCGAGACATCGTAGAAGAGTTCCGTCAGTTTGTGGGCAGCCGTTCCCGGTACCTATCGGCCATCAAGGACCGCGTTCCGGACCTCAGGCGAAGGGCAGAGGAAAACATAGAAATGGTCCTCAGAGTCCTCTATTCCAGCGTGTAGGTTCCCCGCACCATAACGATTGTACCGCTCACAGCCTGAATTCCCCTTCCGTCATCGCGCGGCACCAAGAGCAGGTGGTTGGCCGGAGCGTTCTCTCCCTTTCTGAGGTCTTTGCCTGCAGTTACGTCACAGAGGCCGCCCAGCTCCGAATCGATGACCACCGCGCTGCCGCTCCGGACGATGATCTCGGTGCCTGCTCGGGCTATTAGTTTTTGTCCCGCCGGAAGCTCCACAACCTCCATCTGGGCTCCGGTTGACAGCTGGGAAAGGAGCGCCTCGATCTTCGAATCCACATATGACTTGGAGACAAGCGGGTCCTGCTCGCTTCCTGGAAGAGGCTCGCCTGCTGCCATCCCCTTCCCGACCCAACCCAGTACTCCGCCAAGGGCCAGCGTAAGAACAATCAGTGTGGCTAAAGCCGTGTTTTTTCTTGCCATGGGCCGGTCCCCCTCAATTGCCCTCGTTATTTCTCGGAAACAGCTCGTGCGTCGGCCTGCAGTTTCGCGAAGATGAACTCGTCGATACCTCCGTCCATCACACGTTCGACGCTCCCCACCTCAACGCCTGTACGGTGGTCCTTGACCATGGTGTACGGCTGGAAGACGTACGACCTGATTTGGCTGCCCCAGGCTATCTCTTTCTGGGCGCCGCGAAGGCTTTCTATCTCCTTGCGCCTTTCCTCTTCTTTCAATGCAAGGAGTTTTGCGGAGAGGAGCCTGAGAGCCAATGTCCTGTTGGCGTGCTGCGACCTCTCATTCTGGCACGAAACAACCACCCCTGTGGGTATATGGGTGATGCGTACGCCGGTCTCGACTTTGTTGACGTTTTGCCCCCCAGCACCCGACGACCGGAACGTATCTATCTTGAGGTCATCCGGATTCAGGTTCACTTCTGTTTCTTCTTCGATGTCCGGAAGCACGTCAACCGAAGCGAAAGACGTATGCCTCCTGGAGTTGGAGTCAAAAGGCGATATCCTCACCAGCCTGTGGACACCACGTTCCGTCCTCAAGTACCCGTAAGCGTAATCGCCCTTAACCGCGAAGCTCACGCTCTTCAGCCCGGCCTCTTCGCCGGGTAACGAATCGAGGGTTTCAACCTTGAACCCGCGACGCTCTGCCCACCTGGTGTACATCCGGTAAAGCATCTCAACCCAGTCCATGGCTTCCGTACCGCCGGCACCTGCGTGGAGCGTCAGGATGGCGTCCCGGGCATCGTACGGCTCAGAAAGGAGCGTCTCAAGCTCCAGTTCCCGCGCTTTGTCGGATAGGTCTCTGGCCGCGGCGGAAAGGTCATCCATGAGGGACATATCGCCTTCTGCCTCGGCCAGCTCGGCTATCTCGAGGTTATCATCACAAGACCTCTTTAGGTCTTGCCACTTCTCCAGTTTCGATTGGATCCGGCTTATCCTACGCCCTGTCTCTTGCGCTTTTTTGGGGTCCTGCCATATGGCCGGGTCCTCCATCTCCTTGCGAAGGAGGTCCAACTCCCTGCTCAAGCCCTCTGGGTCAAAGAGACCTCCCGATACTGCCGAGCCTTTCGGCTACGGACCGGAGTGTCCTTATGATGTCTTCATACATGTTGTCGCCTTGCGGCTTCCCTCCCTGAGCGTCTTCACTTACGCAATCTTTCCGCAGCAATTCTTGTACTTCTTGCCGCTCCCGCACGGGCACGGATCGTTTCGTCCGACCTTCCGCCCCGTCCGGACAACCTGTCTTCCGCGGCTATCTCCCGAAGCAGGTGGGTTCCCCGGGCCGCTCACCTGGACCGGACCCCTCCCGGATTCACCGCGGCCCCCTCCACCTGACAACGCGGCGTCCTTCTTTACCTCAACCCTCAACAAGTACCTTACGACGGTCTCCTCAATGTTCTGGATCCGCCCCTCAAACATCTCATACCCCAGGCGGGTGTACTCTACCAGCGGATCTTTATGGCCATATGCCTGGAGACCGATCCCCTCCCGGAGATCTTCCATGGTCCTCAATTGCTCAACCCACTGATTGTCAGTAACCTTGAGTATCACGAACCTGTAAAGCTCGGGGGCCCTGTCTCCCAAAGCGGAGGCGTTGCGGCGGATCAGCGACTTGGCCCTCTCGGTGATACTGTCCCTCAGGGAGTCGCGGTCATCCGTGGACACGACGTCGCTCTTATCGAGACCGGGGACGAGATCGCGAAGGTATGTGGAGAGCCCTTCCAGGTCGGCTTCCTCTTTCCGTACCTTGTCGGGCCAGTACAGTTCGACGGCTCGTTCAACAACCCGTTCTACCATTGCCATCACAATGGGCTCCGGGTCGTCCGCCATAAGGACTTCCCGCCGGTCGGAGTAGATGACTTCGCGCTGCTTGTTTAGGACGTTATCGTACTCCAGGACATTCTTCCTGATACCAAAGTTGTGGGCTTCAATCCGTTTCTGGGCCGTCTCCACGGCCTTGGTGACCAAATTGTGTTCGATGGGTTCATCTTCGGGAAAGCCCATCCTGTCCATGAGCGAAGTGAGCATATCGCCGCCGAAAAGCCTCATAAGCTCGTCTTCTAATGAGAGATAGAACCTCGACGAACCAGGGTCGCCCTGCCGCCCGGCCCGGCCCCTTAACTGGTTGTCGATACGCCTTGCCTCGTGTCGTTCGGTACCTATAACGTGAAGGCCCGAGAGCTTCACGACCTCTTCGTGCTCTCTGTCGGTTATCTTCTTGGCCTCTTTGTACAGCTTGCGGTAGAGCTCTCTGGCCTTCTTTATGGTTTCGATGCGTTCGTCCGTGTCGCCCGACTCGATCCTCCTTACTATGTCGGCCGGAAGAACCTTATCCGATGCAAGCATAACCACTTCGGGGTCGAACCCCTGCCTTCTCAGCTCCTGCCTCGCCGCAAAATCGGGGTTACCTCCCAGGAGAATGTCGGTGCCTCGCCCCGCCATGTTGGTGGCTATGGTCACAGCCCCTTTCCGCCCGGCCTGTGCCACGATCTCGGCTTCCCGTTCGTGGTGCTTGGCATTTAGAACCTGGTGACGGATACCCTCCCTCGTAAGCATCCTCGAGAGCATCTCAGACTTCTCTATGGACCTTGTCCCTACCAGCACGGGGCGGCCCATTGAATGGAGGGACTTTATCTCCTCGACTACGGCCCTGTACTTGGCCTTTTCGGTCTTCCAGATAGAGTCGGGGAGAGACTGCCTGATGAGCGGTTTGTTGGTGGGTATCACCACAACGTCCAACCCGTATATCTCGCGGAACTCAGGCTCTTCAGTGAGGGCCGTACCGGTCATGCCCGAAAGCTTCTTGTACATCCTGAAATAGTTCTGGACCGTTATGGTAGCCAGTGTGTCCGCCTCTTCTCTGACCTCTAGTCCCTCTTTTGCCTCAATGGCCTGGTGGAGCCCATCCGAATACCTTCGCCCGGGAAGGATTCGTCCGGTGAACTCGTCGACTATGAGGACCTGGCCATCTTTCAAGACGTAATCCACATCTCTGGTCATAAGCTCCTTGGCCTTCAAGGCCTGTCTGATGTAGCCCTGGAGATGGATGTTTTCGGCGGCGTCCAGGTCAACCCCCAGCCAGGTAGCCGCCTTCTCGTGACCTTCCTCGGTGAGGGCCACCAGCTTGGCCTTCTCGTCCACGGTGTAGTGGACATCTCTCCGGAGGACCTTGGCAAGGTCTCTGAAGCGGTAGTACTCCTTTGCCGAGCCTGCGGAGGGACCTGCGATGATAAGAGGGGTCCTGGCTTCGTCTATGAGTATCGAGTCGATCTCATCGATAATGGCGTAGTCGAGGTCCCCCTGTACAAGGTCGCTCCTCCTCCACGCCATGTTATCGCGGAGGTAATCGAACCCAAACTCCGTATTGGTCCCGTAGATTATGGGGCAAGAATAGGACTTCTTCTTCGCCTCCAAGTCCATCCCCGGTATGACCAAACCAACGCCGAGGCCCAAGAACCTATAGAGCTGGCCCATCCACTCGCTGTGGAACCTGGCCAGGTAGTCATTGACCGTAACAACGTGCACCGTGCGTCCGGTTACCGCGTTCAGATAGGCAGGAAGAGTGGCCACCAGGGTCTTACCCTCGCCGGTCTGCATCTCGGCAATGCGCCCTTCGTGGAGGACCACGGCCCCGGCCACCTGGCAATCGAATGGGCGCATATCCAGGATACGAGAGGAAGCCTCCCTCACCACGGCAAACGCCTCAACCATCATGGCGTCGGCCTTTTCACCGCGCGCGGCTCGCTCCCTAAACTCTTGCGTCTTGGCGACGAGCTCTTGGTCGCTCAGTTCGGCGGTCTTTTGAGCCAGGGCGTTTACCGCTTCAACTACCGGCTTTATTCTCCTAAGCTCCCTTTCATTCGAGTCAAACAACTTCTTTAGGAAAGACAAAAGCATCCCTCTCGGATAGTGGATTCCAAAGCACGATCAAGACCCATTGTATCACGGCGGTTTAGCGGAAACATCGAGGCTCCAGAGTGCGGAACACCAAGTAGCCTACGCCAAGCGCGATAGCTATGTCTCCGATGCTCACCATCGAGAGCTTACCGAAAAGCCTCCAGGGAATCACATCGGCGAGGAAAACCAGCCTGCTCGTAGCCTCCAGTTGGGTGTGTGTAAGGCTCCCTGCCAACCTCGCTGCTTCCTGGACCCTAAGTGCCGGTTCAAACATCTCGAGACTCACTGGCATCCGGAAAGAGTTGGCCACAACTGCCGCCAGGTTCGCAAGGGACCCCAGTCCAACCAGGGGGATTCCGGGAAGGTCCAGGTTGGCCATAAGGCCGTAAAAGAGCATCCCGTATGAGAGTGCGGTGAGCGCGACCCCCGTAAGCCATGGGTCCAATCCGGTCCGGAGCGCAAGAGGAGCGGTCAGAGGAAGGATAAACGAAACCAGGATCCACGGGAGTCTTCTTATGTCCATTAGAGCAATCTTTCGAAGGTCGCCTCCGAGCACGAGGGCCATAGCCGCTGCGACCAACAAAACGCTTACGTACAAGGGATCACTTCCCTTGGGCGATCATCCTGTCTACCACTTTGAGCATGGCTTTCACGACCGCAGGGTCAAACTGGGTGCCTGCGCACCGTTTCAGCTCTTCCTTGGCCTCGGCTAGGGTGAGCTTGGCCTTGTAAGGCCTGTCCGTCGTCATGGCGTCGAAAGAGTCGGCGCAGGCGATTATCCTTGCTTCTATGGGGATTTCCTCGCCTTTCAAACCGTCGGGAAAGCCCTGGCCGTCCCAGCGCTCGTGGTGATATTTGACCCAATCCTGACCTTTTCCTATGAACTTCATGCCTTCAAGCATCTGGGCGCCTATCTTGGCATGGGTTTTCATCTCTTCGTACTCTTCGTAGGTGTAAGCGCCCTGCTTTTTCATGATGGCATCCCGTATTCCTATCTTGCCGACATCGTGGAGGAGACCCACATACCGGATGAGCTCAATGCGGTCTTCGGAGAATTTCATCTCTTTGGCGAGCAGCGCTGCGTATTCGGCCACTCGCTCCGAATGTCCCCTGGTATAGGCGTCCCTTGCGTCAATCGCGTTGGACAGCGCACCTGCCATCTCCTGGTAAGCGGCCCGGAGCTCGATGTACTTGTTCAGCGAGTATTTCATCGTGAGAAGAGGCAGGTAGAACAGCGTGAGGAGGAACGGCCCGCCTTCTTGAGCCACAAGCACCATGAGTATCCCCAACGGGTAGAGAGCGAGCATGCTTGGGAGGGTCCACTGGATGTTAAGGCGCCATACTCCCCTGAGGGACATGCCCGAATCCAAGCTGAAATAGATGGCAAACTGAAGGGCATTACACAGGGTATCGACGATAGCGGCAGTGAGAAACGCCATGTATCCCCTGGGCCACCCCAGGGTCCCGAAATGGCCTCCTACGGCCTGGTATGCCTTGGAGAACATGAACATCGAGATCGCCAGCATGCCCCGGTTGAAGAGCACGAGGCGCAACGGCACCTGACCTGAAAGATCCCGCTTCCGCAGAGTTGCCAGTGTGTTCACCCAAATGCCCGCCTCTGGCCCGTAGAGCACCGTCACCGTGTAGTTCATGGGAGGCGACACCGAAACCGTGCCGCTGCCGCGGGGTATAGTCACGGGAGCGATCTCCCCGATGGCGACAAGGGCAAACATGAAAAGAAACTCGGCCAGATGCGAGGTGTCTCTAAACGTTGGCAAGTTGGTGAACAGGATCCATGCGCCTATCGCTGAAACGGCATATATGTAGGCTTGCTTGAAGAACCCTCCGTTTGACTTCAAACAGGGCACCTCTCTTGGGCCGGCGGCAACGGCTAGTTTATCAGCCTACCTGCCACGAACGTACTCCTGCCAGAAGCAGAGCCGAAAGCGCAAGAATGATTCTGATCAGCTTGTTCACGGAAGAACCTCCAGTTAGCCTAATGGATATATCCGAACCCGCTAAGTCCGGACAACCTTCAGGCTCCGCTGAAAACGTAGGCCGCCGGCCCGGAAATTCAATTCTCCGTCAACCTCTTCAATCCTCTACTGCGAGCCTGAGGGCCAATTCACTGAAACCACTCAGGCGTCTCCTCCGACTATCTGCGCAAACTTCCTGTTCACGGCGTCTAAAGTTGCTCTTACGACGGCTTCCCTGTCGTCGTGGGAGACGGGGCAGGAGCCCGTAAGGAGCTGTTCTTTGCCGAACGCGAACAGGCGGACTGACACCAGGGCGATTCGAGTCGAACGAGAAGTCGCAACACTTACGTCCTCAACAACAAAGGAGACATCGGGGGTCAGGTACTGAGACAGGGCTTTCACCGTGGCACACGCCGAAAGCCACAGCCAGTTCTTAGCTGTGGGCACGCCTTCCGCCGTTCCCATGACCTCGTTGTTGCCCATTTTAAGATACACATTGACCTCTGCCGAATCTGCCTCAGAAACGATTTCGACCTTTCTGAGTTGCACCCGCTTCTCCTGCCTGCCGG
Source organism: Candidatus Fermentithermobacillaceae bacterium UBA3951 (assembly GCA_002385465.1). Taxonomy (GTDB): domain Bacteria; phylum Bacillota; class Sulfobacillia; order Fermentithermobacillales; family Fermentithermobacillaceae; genus UBA3951. The sequence goes on along the minus strand of DGDN01000072.1, from coordinate 6,349 downwards.
GATCTCCCCCCAGCTGGGCAATGGAGATCTTCCTCCTGTCAATTGGGTTTCCAAAAGCGGCAATGAGAGTCGATTCGACGTCGCGGGCAATGAGCTTTACCGACCTGCCCGGACCCGCCAAGACGTGAACCTCCTCAATCGAACCGTCAGGCCCCAGCACCGCTCTGGCAGTCACCACATCTCTTATCCGTTTGAGGGTGTCTTCGTATTCTCTCGCAGAGACACTTCGTTTGTCACCCGACATTGTCTCCCCACCCTTGTATTGCTTACCACAGGTCTCTTCCTAAGGCCGGATGCCCCGCGATAGCGAATAGGTGTTGTGCCTGTATCCCGATGCTTCCCGTTCCTTAACGATCATCTCGGCCATGAGCCAAAGTCCCGCGGCGACCAGGCTGTGTCCACCCAGGACAATAGGCACACGCGCGGTACAGGCACACCTGGTAAACTCGCGCGTCCAAGGATCCTCTATTAATTCATACCGTCCTAGGTCGGACTGGAACCTATCCCAATCCGAGAGCTGTTTCCTAAGGTGAGCGAAAATGACCCTAGAATCAATGAAGGCTACGTCAACCGTCTTCGCCAGATAGTCGAAAAACCTCTCAGGGCCAACCTCTTCCACCATGAAACCCAAGAGCGAGACTACCTCTCCTCTTTCCTCGCGGCCCAAAGCCTTCATACCTCTTTCTTCGGAAAAAACCCTCATCCTGTGAACCATGTTGGAGTTCACGTACTGGATTACGGCCGGGCCGACCCTTCCCACAACCGCAACTTCCTTGGAAGATTGCCTGAGGACTCCTACAGCCGATTCTATCGTAGTCCGTGGCCAGTCGAGAGCGTCGATCGCCCGCTTAGCCCGCGGGCCACACATAGGATGCATGCCCAGGACGAGAAAATCGGTAGGCGTGTCAAGGTCAAAGTTCACCCTTCCCGAGTTCGGGATGAGCACGCGGCGCATGCCTATCTCCCTGAGCAAATTCCCCAAGGGGTTATCCTTGTTGGGCAATTCGATCTCGTCAATGGCCCTGGCCGGGGCGAAAGCCACGAGGTCCGCCGACTGGACGTTGTTCATAACAACCAGGTTTCTCTCTCTCTTTAGGGCGACGGCTATATCGGAAAACTCTCTCGCGGTGATGAGAGGAGCAGCCGCCCCTCCCATGTAGATCACGTTTTCGATCCCGTGTGTGACTATAACCTCGCGAAGTCTTTTCCCAAAGTGAAAAGGCCTCGACCCCGGTGGCTCGTAATCCACCGTGACGCCCATCTCCCGCGCCGCCTCCGCCAGGTCGGGATAGTTGGTCACGAGTATGGTTTCGTCTATCTCTTCAACCGACTGGAGCTTTTCACAAGTATCAAGGACAACTTCACGGCGTACGGATGCGATCAGCGAGTCCAATTCGGTCTTGGCTTGTCCACCCTCGAAGATGACAAGTGTGACGCGTGGCTCGAACATCTCTATTCCTCGGGCTCTATGAGGCCGTAGTTTCCATCCTTGCGCCTGTACACCACGTTGACCGTATGGTTCTCGGCGTTGTGGAACACAAAGAAGTCATGGCCCAGAAGCTCCATCTGCATGGCCGCTTCTTCGGGCATCATCGGCTTCATGGGGAAGCGTTTGACCTTCACTATACGCGCATTCTCCAGTTCTTCTCGAGGTTGAGAGGCAATCTCTACTTTATCCCGCTTGAAAAGCTTGGTACGGTACTTCTCAATCTGCTTCTCAAGCTTCTCCATAACGTTGTCCACCGAACTGAACGCATCCCTGGCCGATTCCTCGGCGCGCAGGAGATAGCCGTTTAGGGGGATGGTGACTTCAACAACGTAATTATCTCGCTCGGTTGAGAAAGTGACTTGGACTGCGAGGGGAGTCTGTTTGATGTAGCGGTCGATCTTAGATAGCCTCTTCTCGGCGTATTGCTTGAGGCTCGGGTTCACATCGATGTTCTTGCCCCTCACGTTTATCTGCATTTAACCGACCTCCCGAGAGAACCTTTGAGCTATATTATTCCCTGCGAGAAGGCTGAATCCTTCCATCTCCTGCCGTGAGGAAAGCCGCCTTCATTCGACCTTTGTGGCGGCGTTCCAGCTCTCTTCGACATGTCCTGACAATCCACAGCGATATCCCCATGGGAAAATCCAGTCCTAACTGGATATCAACAGAGTTGTTCACATTATCCACAGGCACTGGGCAAAATGTCTGTTGACTGGCCCTTTGGGGAATGCTATAGTGCGAGCACGAGCAGAAAGCTCCAGGAGACGACGTGGCCGGGACCCGTCGTCTGCAATTTAGGAGGAATGTCCCGAAATGCAAGGTAGAGTCAAATGGTTCAACGCGGAAAAGGGTTATGGCTTCATCGAGCGCGATGACGGCCCGGACGTTTTCGTCCACTACACTGCTATCCAGAGCGACGGGTTCCGGACCCTCAACCAGGGCGACTTTGTCGAGTTCGACATCGTCGAAGGCCCCAAAGGTCTGCAGGCAGCTAACGTGGTTAAGGCTTCCTAACGTAAGCTAAGCGAAAACAAGAGCCCCGGTTATCCGGGGCTTTTCCATTATTCGACATCTCTAGGATGTTGGAGGCGCCACCTACTTATGGGTGTCGAACCTTCGCGGTTTGGGGACAAGGCGCTCATAGGCCGAAAGCGCTTTAACCTTGGCCGTCACGTCCTCAATGGCCTGGTTGTCTCTGTCCATCTCGCTTTCAAAGACCTTAACCACTTCGGCTTCCATCTCGCGTATCTTGAGAAGCGCTTCTATAGCCTCGTTCCGGCGGGCGGTCGAGATTTTGCCAACTCCACCGCGCGACTTAAGAGACGATATGATTTCTTCGCGTTTCCCGATGGCCTCCGGGAGCGCCTCAAAGTCCCGGGCCACGGCAGAGTCGCGGACGGCCCGAGTCACCGTGACGAGCCGCCTGATGGCATCTATTACGGCAACGTCTTCTCTAGCGGTACCCATGTTTCTCCACTACTTCGGCCCAACCGTCCCTTATTTCAGTGAGTACCCTTGCCGCCTCGCCCACGAATGACGCGTCTTTCTTGATATTGGCCATAAGGAGCCTGGAGTTTACGTACTCATACACAGCGGCTAAGTCACTGGCCAGTTTCCCTCCGGCTTCGATGTTGAGAGAAAACCTGAGCTCGTCGACTATATCCTGGGCCTTCTGAAGCCTCTGGTTGGACCTCTCCATATCTTTCCGCCCCAGGCAATCCGCAGCTTCTTCCATAGTGCGGAGAGCCCTGTTGTAGAGCATAAGGACTAATTCCGCTGGAGCAGCAGTCTCTATGCTCATCTGCCTGTATGTTGAGAGTGCCCGATCCCTTCCACTTGTCGTCCCGTATGCACCGGTCACGATGGCCATGTGATCACCCATTCTGTCTGTCGTATGATAGGGACATTAGTTGCTGCGAAAGCCAAGCGCTTTGTGCGTTGAACTGATGGAGCATCATTTCAAGTGCTGTGAACTTCCTCCTCAAGGATTCCAGGCGCATGTCGAGGCGCCTTTGCATGCTCTCGATCTGCCTGGAGAGATCCCTGTCGAGGCGGTCGATCTCTTCGGTCCTTCCGCGGAGTAGCCCGTCGGACGACGTGTACATACGGATAACGTCGGCAAGACCGGAAAAAGCACCGTCGTTCTTCACGAAGGCTTGGACTTCGAGGATCCGTGAGTGTTGGTCGTCGTTTGAACCGGTAATGTTTACCCGTATTTTGTTCGTCGTTACCGGGTCAAACGTCTGTGAAATGTACTCCTGGGTGTTGCCGGTCACCGTGAACAGGTTCACCCATGCGGATTCCACGCTGTCCCAGTAAAGAACCTCCAGGTCCCTTACGCCATACGACTCGGCTGGGTACTGCTCGCTGTTTATCGTATAGAGCCCGATCCTATCTATGGTCCTCTCTACTCCCAAGTCGATCTCAAGGAAGTCGGGGAATACCCCGGGGGTCCCGTCGGCCCATCCTCCTCCTTGACCCCACAGGAGAGAAGAGTAGGCACCGTCGATCACGCTATCGGCCGAATACTCCGGCCCGAAGGTGCTGGAAGCCGTCACAGAAGCACCGGCAGAGGCAAGTGCTACGTTGGGGGCTCTTGCACCGAAAAGCGTCATTACGGCTTCACGGTTTGCGGCAAGCGCCTCGCGAAGTTTGGCTTCATCCAAGACGATCTTCCCGTCCTTGGTGTAAGCCCCGGGCGCGCCGGTGCTTATGCCCACCGAAGGCAAGCTTTCGAACCCGGGCAGAGATCCTTCAACCTTCTTGAATATGACTTCTCTTAGAGCATGGAGTAGCCTCCGGAGCAACGGATCTCCGAAGAGTGTTCCCGAAGTCCCCGTAGCTGCGTCGTAGGAATTGTAGGACTTGATTGTGTCGACGAGAGTGTTGTAGTCGACTACAAACTGCTTCACGGCCTCAACAACCGCATCGTCGTCGGGCGAAACCGTGATGGCGGTTACTCCGCCCATGCCGGTCACCGGATCCACGGCCTGAGCCAGGTTCAAGGTAAGACCGGGCACGACATCTGAAATCGTGTTGGAGTGCCTCACAAACTCAACGCCGTTTAGGCTGAAAACTGCGTCGGAGGCGGCCTGTATCTCATTCAGGTTTCCGCCCTCATCGACAATCCCCAAAGCTTGCAGGGCGCTCAGGCTACCATCGAAGGTCATGGTGTTGGCAGTACCGAGCTCCAGAGAAGTAAGGACCAGCCTGTACTTGTTGGGCTCAGTCTGGAGAACCGATGCCTGTACACCCGCTTCCCGAGAAGCGTTAATCTTGGCTGCGATCGACGAGAGACTGTCGCTTGAGTTCAGCTCTATCGCCTGCCCGCGTATAGTTATGCTGCCGGATATCCCGAGCGGCGAGTCGGCCGAGTTAAAGAGGCCCGAACCCACTATCTGGCCCGTGGCAAGAGAAGTAACTCTCAAGCTGTAAGTACCGGGTAAAGCCGATGACGAAGCGGTGGCCGAAGCAACGGCGCTGTTCGCCACTACTACTTTCTTACCGTGGAAAGTCGATACTCCGGTAAGCGCCGTGAGCCTCGAAGATACATTCGACATCTTCGTCCTTATAGAATCCCAAGCGCTCTTTCGGTTGGCCAAGACAGTCCTTTGTTGCTCCAGTCTCTGGAGGGGCTGTCTCTCGATGGCCATGAGCTGCTGGATGATGGTATCGGTATCCAGACCGGTCACGTTGAGAGATATTGGCATAAGAACTCACCTCTCGCCCGTTTCAGTTACGCTTCGCTGAACGAGACAAATAGGTCAATCACCGTAGGTATCGGAAAGGAGGATGCCGAGTTTAGGATTGGGGTTTGGGCTCTTTGGCAGTCTTCATCTTTGCCTGGAGCTCTTTGAGGTCAAACTCGCTTCCGCTCGCAAGGGCCATCTCGTCCACAACTTCTTTGATCACTTCTTCGCGGAGGACCTTTGTACCCGCGGGCGCCTCAATGCCCAGTTTCACGAGAGCTTTGGCCCCCCTGCCCCTGACTTCGGTGACCGTCACCACTATATCGTCGCCAATTAGGATAGCCTGCCCCTTCTTGCGGGTAAGAACAAGCACGACTTAACCAGTCCTTCTTACTTGACTTGCCAGAGCCTTCAAGACACTGTGTTTGGTTGTATACTCCGGCGAAGCCAGAACCACCTGCTTGCCCAGTCTTCTCTTGGGGTTAACCACCAAAGGCGCCTGCAAGTTGGCCGTCATCTTCCTTACATCCTTGGGGACGGTGACGACCACCAAGAGCATAAGCTCATCGGGGGAATCAACTTGGAGCCCCGCAAGGTCGTTTGGATAGAGCTCCGGGTCGTAGTTTAGGAACACGCACCGTGGATCCAAGATCACAAATTCCAGGGTAGGCTCATCGATGGACTGCAACAGCTTGAGGCTCCCATCACCGGCCTCCAGGTCGATCACCAAGTAATCCTTGTACTCGGAAAACCCTATAAGGCCATCTGGAAAAGTCAGCGCCTTCGAGGGATCAACTTCAACCAACCCGAATCTCTTCGTGAGGATCTTCATGAATTGTTCCTCCTAGAAGCGGCCTACCTTAGGTAATCCAGAAGGGTAGGCTGGATGAGTCTCGCACCGGCCCCCAGTGCTGCCTGATAAGATGCCTCTGCGGACTTCAGCTTGACCAAAATCTCGGTTAGGTCAACATCCTCAACATTTGAAAGCAGCCGCTGGAACTCGATATCAAGGCTCTGGAGCTTGCTTTCGAGCACGTCAATGCGGTGAATGCGGGCGCCGTTCTGGGCCCGGGCGGACAAGACATCTTCAATGTCTTGAGAGATCGAGTCTATAGCGGCCGTTATTCCACTCGTATCGTCGTCATTGAGGGCTATCACCAAAGCGTCCAGA
>DGDN01000037.1:14801-16512 GCA_002385465.1 Candidatus Fermentithermobacillaceae bacterium UBA3951 | reverse complement strand
CTTCTGGGCATAGAGCGCCGCTTCGCCGGCGAGTAGGAGGTGCGATAGACAGTGGAACGCTTGTACAAGATCGTCAACTTGAGCCGTCCCGCGATATACATCATCGTCACAGTCTTGCTGTTGGCGCCTCTCGTTAGGCCACTCGGTCTTCCCGTACCCATCAGCGATGCAACCCGCAACTACAAGGCAGCAATCGATTCCATGAGTCCGGGAGACATCATGTGGATCCTGAGCGGCCTCAACGTCGAGATGGGCGTGGAACTCATGCCCGGCATGACGGCCACGGCCAACTACGCGTACAACAGAGGGATCAAGATAGTACTCACGGCCCCCACTCCCGCAGGATATGAATTTGCCAAGCAGATAGTGGCAGACCTTCAGTCCAAAGGGGCCGTCTACGGAGAGGACATCGTAAACTTCGGATATATCCCTGGGGAAGAAGCCGCGATCGCCGCGCTCCTCAGCGATTTTCATCGGGCTGCGCCCACAGACTCAAACGGTACCCCAGTCGGCTCCATCCCTCTGATGCAGAGAGTCAAGTCAGGTACGGATTTCAGCATGGCAGTTGTCGTGACCGGTGACGCGTCGGCTCCCGACATGTACACCAGGCAGTTCCAGCCGTTTCCCAACTGCATGCTGACCTTCTCGTCTCAGGGAACGCTGTGGCCCAAAATCCAGACCTACCTGCCAACCGGCCAGGTTAAGGCTGCTATCAACAGCCAGCGCGGAGCCGCCGAGTTTGAGCTTCTCACAGGCCTCAAGGGTCGCGCCGCTGCCGCAATGGACGCGACATCCATCGGCTGGCTCACGTTCGTAGGCCTCGTCATATTCGGCAACCTCGCACACTACCTGGCTCCTAAAGTCAACGCAGGCAAGGAGGGTGAGTAATGAGTACTAATCCTGCAACATGGGTATCAGCCATACTGATGCTCTGCATTTACTCGTACCTCGTTAAAGATAACCCGGTATTTGCCCTTACTCAGAGGCTGTACGTAGGCATCGGTATCGGATATGGCGCTGCCTTGGCCATGAAGAACGTCGTGCAGTTTGGCGTCAAGCCGCTGACGGAAGGCAACGGTAAAGTGCTTATCCCGATAGTCATCGGGCTCTTGGCCTACCTGAGATGGGTTAAGCCCGTCGCGTGGGTCTCCAGGATCCCCGCGTCCTTCGTTGTTGCCCTGGGCGCGGCCCTCACCCTTCGCGGAACAATCCAGGCACAGTTCATCGACCAGATCCGTGGCACCATGCTACCTTTGGTTTCCTTCAACAACCTCATCATCGTATTCGGAACGGCTTCTACGCTCCTTTACTTCTTCTTCAGGGACCGTCAGAAGAGCCCGCTTAACACCGTGCTGAACTACTCCAACAAGTTCGCCCGGTACATCATGATGGTCGCCTTGGGTATCGCCTACACGGGCAACCTGTCGGCGAACATTCCGCGTACCATCGGGCAGCTGCAGCTTATCTTCGGGGAGTGGATCCATCTAATCCCCGGGTTCTGATCGCGTAGCCGTAAGTTCCGGGAGAACCAGGAGGGCCTCCGGCGGGGGGCCCTCCTTCCTTGTTATCGTTATCCGGCATTTTCTGCAGGCATCTGCATGGGCATGCTGCAGGAAATGACAGCTGGTGGTGCCTATCCTACATTTTGCCCCGAGAACCCAGGAACTGGGTGCAGAAAATGTAGGTAGGTCGGTGCCCATCCGGGATTTTC
>DGDN01000037.1:0-14639 GCA_002385465.1 Candidatus Fermentithermobacillaceae bacterium UBA3951 | reverse complement strand
CGGGATTTTCTGCTGGTAGTCCAGACTTAGGTGCAGAAGATGTAGGTAATGGTCATTCAGGACTTTTTGCCGGTAGCCGAGGGCCAAGCGGAGAATAGCAATAGCAGTATGAGGCAAGCCTCTCAAATACGGATGTCTTTGTTTCTCTCTTCCTGTAGGTGGAACTCCTCTAAGTAGAACTCCTCCAACCTGCGGGCCGATTGCCCGACATCATAGCCCTGCGCGGCAATTGACTACAAGTTGCTGGACCGGTCATATCCACCGGACCACTTCAGAATCTCTGCAGCCCACACATGGTCAGGTGCCGCCAAAGGCACGACTTCGACGAGATCGGTTAGTCTTGCTTCTTCTGGAACCACCTCAGCCACAACACAGCGAAGGCCGGCCGCTTGTGCCTCCACTACTGCAACGCCCAGTCCCTCATAGAGCGAAGGCAGCACAAAATCGAATTGCAGTCGCTGCCTGTCGATGGACCTGTATACGTTCATGACCATCGACTCGGCCCCGCCCCTGTCCAATCCGGCCAAGACGTGGAGTACCCGAACCCGCTGCAGACGATGCCCCCCCTTCGCGGATTTCAACATATCGCACCCAAGCGTGAGTCCACCGACCGAAACTCATCTCACCCGCGGGAGCCTCGGTTGGTCCTCCTTCTCATTCCGTCTAGGAACAGGCCCTGCTTCTACCGGCCTGAGTCCGAAGTGGGCATAGACACACGCGCCGGGCCCAATCCTTTGCTCGCCCCATTAGGTAGCCGGCCCTCAAACTCGAACACTTCTCGCAAATGAGCAATAGACGCGGCTGTCTCTTCCGGAGTCTTGTGCGGAATCGCCGGGTCATACAAGAGACGCGCAAGTAGCCTGGCCACGACAAGTGAATCCAGCATTAGACCTCTCGGAGTCATCTTGTCGAACGTATCCGCGGCGGTGTGGATGAAGTTCCAGCTCCCATCCGGCGCAGACGAACTGAAACTTATACTGGGGATACCCAGGAGATGGAACGGGTACATGTCGGAGTAAGGCATAACTCCCGCTCCAACGCGGAAAGGCATACCCAGTTCGCCTGAGTATTTCAGGAAGCGCTTTCTCGTCTCTTCAAAGCCCATTGTCGCGATGCCCGGAGTACCTCCCCCACCGGCGACATCGCAGTTGAACACGAACTCGATTGCCTCGGCCTCACCTGCGTGCGCCTGAGCGTAGGAGTTTGAGCCCAAGAGCCCTATTTCCTCGCCGGTAAACCATACAAACCGCACGGTCTTGGGCACAAGGTCCCTGTGCTTCGCCAAGGCCCGCGCTGCCTCGAGGATGACTGCCGAGCCACCACCGTTGTCCGCGGCTGCTTGAGAGATATCGTGCCCGTCCATATGGGCGCCGACAAGGATGATCTTTTCGGGCGAAGAGGCTCCGGGGATCTCTCCAATGATGTTCCAGCCAGTAAGCGGTTTGGCCTTATCGGTAGTAGTCACCCTGATCCTCACCGGCCCGCGCTCCATGAGCCTCCGCATCTCCATCCCCGCTTCCCTGGTTATGCTCACTGCGGGTATGGCGCCCGTCTCGTTGTGCCTCACGGTACCCGTTTCGGCCAGCATGGGGCCCATCCTCATATAAATGAACGCAGCAGCTCCCGCCTTTACGGCCCTGCCGTACTTCTCGGAGCGGTGGAGCATCCTGCCCAGCCCCGGCGAAGGTTCGTTGGTGACTATGACGGCCTTGCCCCTTATATCCCCTGCCTCCTCAAATTCGCGCGGGCCGCCGGGTCCTATAAAGACCACCTCTGCCTCCACGTCTCCCGCAGGGCTGTGAGGGAGGCTGAAACAGGGGAATTCGCGTTCCGCTCCATTGCTTCCCCGTGAAGGGGCCGGCGAAACACCTGCTTCATCTGAAACGGCCGGCTGACTCACGCCGGTAACCTTCAAAGCTGCAGGCCCTCTCACCCATCCGGTATACGAGTATTCCTCGGTGTGAACGTTCTCGAGGCCGTATTCTTTGAGCTTTTGGAGGAGATAATCCCTCACGACCACCTCACCCGGCGAACCGCCAAATCTGCCTCTCCCTTCGTCACAGAAGAACCGGAGATTGTCGTAGGCCTCGCAGGCCGTAACTACCTCTCCACTTACCAGTTTGTCCAAGACCGGCTTTCTGTCGGGGCTTTGTCCGTTACAAGAGAGCAATTGGTTTGACACGGTCTCTCCCTCTCTTCCCACTGATAGTCTCTGGAAAACATCGGAGAACATTCTCGCTCGGCTCTTTTTGACTTCGCCCGGGAAACGGACTTTCCTTTAGGCAGTGAGCCTATCAAAGTCACGGAAGTCAAGCTTCACCTTCGGGAAGCCGTAGCGGAAAAGAGCGCCCTACAGTGTCGCCGGGAACCGAAAAAGACGCCTTACAGCGCAAGATGAACAACCGGGAGCACCAGAGAGTGCTATACTTGAAAGACAACCTTGTCATTGAGGTATTAGACACATGGAAGCAGACGGTCAACAGGTAGCCCGGCCGGCCCTTCAGAACACCGCAGGTCCCCGCTCGGTGCCGGACTCTTATCACGCAAATACTCAGTCAATATCCCGACAGCCAGAGATACGGGAGTTCTCCCTCAAACGGGCGCGACTCATCGCCTTCGTCACCCTTCTAATCTCCCAGGCGGCAATCCAGTACTGGCCCGCCCCAATACTGGAGACCATAGGGGGACTTGTGTCCCTGGTGGCCTGGGCTCTCGCGCTGTCAGGTGCCGACAGAACATCGGTCATACTGTCGTTGGTCCTGGTAGCATTCGGTTCCTGCATATTCGCCTCTCTGGGGACAGACCCCCTCACCGCCCTAATCAGCTTCGGTGAGAACTCAGCCATCCTGCTTATCATGGTACTGGTCCCGCTTGTTGGGATCGTGATCGAACGGGGCGGGTACGCCGACGCCCTCGGCGAGATAGCCGAAAACGTGAGGCAGCCGGCGTATCTGTTTGGATTCGCACTGTTTCTTGTGTATGCCATCGGATCGGTCTTGCTAAACGCCTCAATTGCTTTGGTCTGGACCGTGCTCGCCCCCATAGTTGTCCGTATAGGTAAACGGCCCGAAGACGTCCTCGTCCCCAGCCTGCCGAGGGGCTACAACGCCTCGTTGCTCTGGACGCCATCCAGCCCCGCAATGGCAATAGCCCTGGCCTTGACGGGCGCGTCTTGGACTTCCGTGGCAAAGGCGGGGTTCGTGACCAGCCTGTTTGCGCTTGCCGTGGCCATCCTCGTGGAAGCCGGGGGACCGGCTCTCAGTCCGGGTAAGAAGCGCGTCGCTCTCCGACAACGCGAACACGGCGATCACCGGGCGGCCTGGAAGAAAACCGCAGTCCTCGCCTTCGGGCTAGGATCTTTCCTTACAGGCGTGGTGGTCCTTCAGGAACTGGGACACAATGTCTATCAGGCAATAATCCCCTGCATAGCACTGACGCTGGCCATCTGGGGAGGGCTCATCGGTAAGCCAAGGGAGGTATGGAAGTCGGCCTTCGTGTACTTCTCGGAGAGACTCCCCGGCCTCTCCAGCCAGTTTCTACTAATGACGACCGCAGGCTTCATCGGCACTGCCCTGCAGAGTGCGATTGAAGGAGGATTGCCGGGCGTTTCTCTCACGGCACAACCAGACAGGTTGGTTTTCACGCTGGCCGGTTCGCTGATTGTGTGGCTCATATCCATTTTCGGGATCCACGCCCTCATTGGCATGACCATAGTCCACTCGGTTATTGCACCTTTCGCCGGGGGACTATCGCCCGCCCACGTGTCAATGACGCTCCTCTTGGGTGCCGCCTTGGGTTTCACGGTGTCGCCTGTATCCGCAACCATACTGGTCACCTCGGCAGTGGCAGGCAAGAACAGCATCGACGTCGGTTTCCGGCGTCAATGGAAGTACGCAGGAGTAGCCTGGATTGTCTGCTCGGTGGTCTTGACACTCACGAAGATCTGAGGAAAAGGACGTCCCCCAAGAGGTTGGGGGACTAACCAACGCGACGGAAGAAGCGGCCCGGCGCTGCCAGGTTGAGTTATGACCAACGCGCCCGCCTAGTCGCCTCTCGTCAATATCCGGTACAAGATGGTAGCCATTTCAGCCCTAGTGACATTGCTCCTGGGGTTGATCTTCCCATCGCTGCCAAGGATGATACCCGCCCTCACCAGCGCGGCAACATGATCCCGTGCATACTCGGCGATCTCTCCCCTGTCGTAGAAGCCCGTGAGGTCCGAGGCGCTTCCCGAAGGCACTCCGTAGTCAGGCACATAGTCAAGCGCCCGCATTATGAGAGTCATGGCATCTTGCCTGGAGAGCGGCATGTTCGGCCTAAAGAACCCTCCGTCGCCCTGGGCTATGCCCAAAGCCTTGGCGGTAGCCACGGCATTGTAGTAATAACTGTCCTTGGGAACGTCGGGGAAATTGTCGCCGCCCACGGTGTCGAGGTCAAAGGCCCTGCACAACATGAGCACAAAGTCGCCTCGCGAGATGCTCACGGTAGGAACGTATCTCCTTCCCCCTACACCTGCCACAATGCCTTTCTTGAAAAGGTAGTCGACCGCTTCCGTGCACCACCAGTAGCTCTTGTCGATATCGTCGAAGTACTGGGAGTTTTTGTAGTCCTGCACAGTCACCTTCACCGTGCCGGTAAACGACTCTCCCTCCACGTTGTAGCCCGTGTAAGGTATTGAGACGGTACCTGTGTATCCGGCCTTTGGAACAAAGGTCACCCTGGAAAGATAGGGAGAGGCAAGCCTATAGTACCTGGTAGAGCTCGAAACCTTGGTACCGGGCTGAGCCGGTGACTTGAAGTCGTAGTACAGAGTCCCGTAGGACGAAGACGGCAACGTGAAACGGACATAGTACAAGGCCTCTCCCGTTACGTCACTACTCACTTCATTGAACACGGAAGTGTCGAATGTGACCCACTGGTCTCTTGTCACGTTATACGTGATATCCCCCGCTACCTCGTTTACCGTAATCGTCAGGCTCCCGTTGAAAGCCTCTCCGTCTTCGTTGTACCCGGTGTAAGCAATCGAAAACGTCCCTGAGTAGCCGGCCCTTGGGACAAACGAAACACGTGAGAGATATGGCGAGAAGTATTTGTAGTACTCCACATCCTCCGACACCAAAGAGCCGTACTCCGACGGAGACTTGTAATCGTAATACAGCTTCCCAAAGAAAGAAGAAGGTAGCTTGAACTCAACCGAAGACAGCTCTTCACCTGTAATCTTCTCGCAGACGTAATCAAAGTCATCGACATCGAAAATGACCGGCTTGGTGCCGTCCGTCACGTAGGCAATATCCTCTGCCTCCGGTTCTCCCGTTACAACGACCTTAACTGCACCAGAATAGGCTTCTCCATCTATGTTGTACCCGGTGTAGGTGATCGTGGCCGTACCTGAGAAACCTGCCCTCGGGACAAATGACACTCGCGATAGATAGGGCGAGAAGTCATGATAGTATCTGGTGCCGGATGACACTGAAGAACCGTAGTTGGTCGGAGAGACATAATCATAATACAGTTTTCCGACCGTCGAAGGCGGCAGGGTGAACCGCACGTACCACAGTTCTTCACCTGTAAGCTCTTCACAAGCGTACGCAAAATCGTCTGCATCAAGTGAAATCGCCTCGGACTCGCCGGTCACGTAGTAGATGTCGCCTGCGGTGCTCCGCTCTACTTCTATTCTGAGGACAGCCGACCCGACAGGCGTGGTCGAATCGCCGGCAGCGTAAGCCTTAACCGTATAGGTAGCGGTGCCTGCGTTTGATGCGGAAAAGGTAAGCCGGCCTGCAGAAAGGTCCGATGCGCTGACTGCCGTCCCCAGGGAATAATCCTGGTTGCGAAGCTTGATCTTACCCACGGACGAATTGCCTCCCGTGATCACCACCGAAGCCAGATCGGCTCCGTCGTTCTTCTTGTAAAGCGAGGAGAAGTCCGACAGAGTGAGAGTAAGGCCGTCCGGCAAAGATACGGTCTTGGTGATGGTGCCCGAGAAAGACGGCGCAATATAGTTGGCGGTGATCGTTAGAGTCAAAGAGCCTATCGGGTTACCGGTATCGCCGGCTGCCACCGCCTGAACCAGGTAGGAAACGGTCCCGGCGCCCGTGGCGGTGAAAGTGAGCCGTCCGTTCTTAAGGTCCTGTACGCTTACGGGAGCGCTCGGAGTATAAACGCTGCTTCCCAGTTTCAAAGCGCCAAAGCTCGGGTTGCTGCCGCTTATGATGATGGAACTAAGGTCACCTCCATCGTTCTTGGAATACTTGTCGGCGAAGTCGGCCAGCGTGAATACAATGCTCTTTGATAGGTTCGTAGACTTGGCTACAGCACCCCCAAAGGTCGGAGGCGCAAATTCGGCTCTCACCACTTTGATCTTGTAGGTTGTAGTGTATAGATTGCTTGAACCTTTTTTCTGATAGGTGACCAGCATATCAACCGGGTCGCCGCCCACCGTCGCCACAGCCCCGTTGGGAAATGTGGGTATCGCCAGGGTGTATGTGGAAGTATTGAAAAACACATCGAGACCTTGCGCAAGGTTTACCGTATTCCCGTGGGTATAGGGCACCGTGAGTGTAGCCGAAGTGAGGCCCGAGACACCTACAGCGGAAACGGCCGATGAATGTCGTATGGATGTAAGCACAGGTTCATTGTCGGCTGCAAATACCGTGCCAGGAATCAACGAGATCAGAGAGATCAGAACGGCGGCCGTAAGGACACACTTAATGACCTTTCTCAAGGCATACTTCATTTTGGTACCTCCGTGAAAGATTACCTATTACCCTCCGGTTTGACGGGAGACTGAAACGGATTGTTCCTGGTATTGGAATCAAACCTCGCCTAAGAGCTAACGGAGAAAGCCGGGCTTGTCAACGCCCGGCCCGACACCCACCCAACATGATACATGTCCACCACATCTCGCGGTGATGGGTTCTGTAGTATATCAGTTTCCGTCTCCGGCAGACTCTCTTGTAAACCCGGAACCGGAGCTCTCTCCGACATAAAGCGGTAGGCTCAACGTGAAGACCGTTCCGCCACCCGGCCTGGCCGCCGCCCACAGGTCACCACCGTGAAGCCTGGCCAGTTGCCTGCTTACGTAGAGACCGAGCCCCATTCCTTCGGTCGAAGCCAGAGATGAGTTGCTCGCCCGGAAAAAAGGATTGAAGACCAGGTCTATCTCGTCTTCGGGAATACCGATGCCCTCGTCTTCAACTCTGACCAGAACCCTTCCCCCTACCGATCTTATGTCTATCCAAATCTTCTTTCCTAGAGGGGAGTACGTGACCGCATTGCGGAAAAGATTGGTGATTACCTGGCGGAGCCTACCTTCATCGCCAAACACGGTAATCGCCCGGTCAGGTTTGTACAGTGTGATAACCTCATGGCGACATAGGGCTCTGAGTCCATCCACGCAGTCAACAACGAGCCGGGTGAGGTCCATGGGCTTGGGAGCCATAGTAAGCCGGTCTGGATCGGTGCGGAAGGCCAATAGCAAATCTTCGGTCAAACAGGACAGGATCTCCACTTGTTTCCTGAGAGTTACAACATAGCGCCGGAGGTTCTTAGCCGAGGGCCCATCTTCGAGAAGTCGGACCACCGCCTTCAGTATCTGCAGCGGATTTCTGAGCTCGTGGGCGAGTATGCGGACTGCCCTCTCCCTGGTCCTTTCGATGCTGAGGACTGCCGTCAAGTCCTCTAAGAGGACCAAGAACCGCCTAGTTGAAATAGAGGTTTCTTCCATTTCTCTGACATGCACGACGAGATCCATCGGGCAGCCTGCATTGGACTTTGTCGCAAACCGGCGCTTCGCCCTCTTTGAGCTTTGCCAGGCCAACAGGGAAGGGATTGAGAGGATTTCGTCGCCCGCTTCAGACCGTAAGGAGAACCTCTGGCTGAGCTCGCCAAGGTTTTCTCCCAAATCGACTAGAGTGTCTACTCCGAAGTAGTTTAGTGCGGCGCGATTGGCCGCCATGATCTGTCCCTTTTCGTCTGTAACCAGCGCGCCTTCGGATATTCCATCAAACAGAGCTTCCCAGCGTTCTTCCCGCCGTATCCCGCACCTCACGGTCTCCCAGCCTTGTCCCCTGCGGACCAAAACACACTGGTGACTGCTCAGAACGTCAATTGAGTCTGTGACCGAAAGGCGCTGGCGGGGGTAGCAGCAAACGACCAAAATGCGTTCGTGATCGATCGAAACGTGAAGGCTCCGCTCGTAGGCGCAGAAAGAATCCCAAAGGGCCCGGTCTATCCACGAACTATCCCCACTCACTCGAAGCCCTTCATAGCCCTCTGTGAGCGCCGTGTCTAGAAGGTCTCTCCACTGCCTCGTAACCCTTTCGGGACAGAACCCGCCCTCTTTGTCTAAGTAGAACTCGTTATGTGAAAGCACTGTCATCTGCCCTGAGACAACATACTTTTCTAAGCCGGGGATCGCCCGTCTCAAGGTATCTTCGGCCTCTTGTTTTCCAGAAGGCCCTGAACAGATCAACACGCACTTCTCGTTGTTTTGGAGGCCAGAACGGTAGTAGGGAATAAGGACCTCAAGCAGTTCTGACACGGAATCATAGAAAACGCATACATGCGTACCCCAAGAAACTCTGCCCAACCCTGAGATACCTGAGTCTCTCATCCGCCTGCGCAACGCTCGCTCGTCCCTTCTTTCAATCTTTGCCGGTGCACACACAACATCTCACTGGATATGATACAGCACCCGTACTTTCCTCCCGCCCGAAATACATGAAATCTCAAGTTCTGTTGAAAAAAGACAAACCAAGGACCGGGTGACAGAGCTTCATGCAGGATACTGAGGCCATGCCGAAACCTGGGTGTAGACGTGGTTAAGAGATCTAGGCGAAAAAAATGGCCCCGCATGGGGGCGCAGTTTGCAACCTTGTGTACCGGGGGGAGCCAGGTACACATTATAATGAATCGACAGTATCCGCCCGAATTTGAGGATCAAAGGAGCAGTAATCGGCGGTTTTTCGCAAAATAAGGAGTGCTTGAGGTCACGCGGGGAGCCTGAGGGGACATATCCTGGCCGCAATGCCACTTCTTGTGATCTCCAAAACCGCATATGAGGCTTCGGCTTCACGCGGACTATGCAGGCTACCCGGATTCACAAACAGAATGCCTTCCCTTCTAAATACCGTTGGGACATGGGTATGCCCAAAGACGGTCACATCTACACCAAGCGCCTTGGAACGCTGAACGAGCAGTGAAAGGTCCCGCTTGACGTGATAGAGGTGGCCGTGCGTCAGGTAGATCCGCTTGGGCCCTACGGCCAGCATCTCTTCAGAAGGTCCCTTGACCATGTAGTCGCAGTTACCGGTTACTGCAACGACCTTCAGCCCCGAAGAGGCGCAAACCTTCTGAGCGTCTTCGTAGAAGTCACCGGCATGAAGGAGCAATTCGACGTCCGGCATCGACTTCATGCACGCCTCCAGACGGCGTAAGTCTCCGTGCGTATCCGAAATCACTCCGATTAGCAAGGACATCCTTCTTCCTTTGAACCCGAGTCCATTTGAAGAAGCCTGCTTTTGAGTCCGGGCAAGATCGCCTCCAGCGCTTTTCGTCTATGGCTCACCGAATCCTTCTCGAGATCTGAAGCCTCGCCGAGAGTCTTTCCCAGCTCGAGAGAGAAGAAGAGGGGGTCGTACCCAAATCCGTTCTCCCCGCGGTATTCTTCGGCAATCAACCCCTCGACGGTCCCCAGGCCGCTCACGAGGACCTCTCCCGGCGATGCCACCGAAATGGCGCAGCGGTACCTGGCCGTCCTGAGCTCACGAGGGACACCTTGGAGACGTTGGAGCAAGAGCTCGTTGTTGTCGTGGTCATCGCCTGAAGAAGAAAACCTGTGGGACTTCACCCCCGGCTGCCCGCCCAGGTAGTCAACTTCGAGTCCAGAGTCTTCTCCAAGGCAGACAAGGCCTGTGTGGGCTGCGGCGTGAACTGCTTTCTGACGAGCGTTCTCAGCGAAAGTCTCCCCCGTTTCCTGAACATCAGGTACCTGGAAATCTGTGAGACCGACAAAGCGCCACTCGGTCTCGGGGTCAAGCGACCTGAAAAGCCGCTCAAACTCCCTTATTTTCCCCGGGTTTCTTGTGGCAAGCACGAGCGATAGAGCTGTCTTCATTGCACTTACACTCCAAGTGGGCTAGAGCCTTCTCCCTGACGGACATGCGTCCCGATCTTGTCCGCGATTGGGCCCAGGGCCTCTTTCTGGATGGTCATAAGCTTTCGGATACCGCCCTCGGCAAGCGCCAAGAGATCATGCAGCCGGTCTTTACTGAAAGGAGCGTGCTCGCCGGTCCCTTGCACTTCTATGAACTCGCCTTTCCCGGTCATTACGACGTTCATATCTACTTCTGCGGTAAAGTCCTCGGTATAGGGAAGATCGACCACCGGGGTTCCGTTTACAACGCCCACGCTTATGGCTGCTATGTAATCAACTGCCGGGAATACCGGCCAGCCTTCCTTTTCGGCAACCGCATTCAAGGCCAACACGAGTGCCACAAAGCCGCCGGTCACCGATGCCGTCCGGGTGCCCCCGTCTGCCTGTATCACGTCGCAGTCTATCCAGAACGTCCTCTCGCCGACGGCCGATAGGTCCACGGCTGCCCTAAGACTCCTTCCGATCAGGCGCTGGATCTCAACCGTCCTGCCTCCCGGCCTGCCGCGGGACACTTCTCGGGCCGACCTGGTCGCGGTAGCTCCCGGCAGCATTGAGTACTCGGCCGTTATCCATCCCGAACCGGTCCCTTTGACGAACGGAGGGACCTTATCCTCTACCATCGCAGTGCATATGACCCTGGTATCCCCGCATTCAATAAGGCAAGATCCTTGAGGAAACTTGAGGTATCCGGGAGTTATCCTGGTAGGCCTGATCTCATCCGGCGCTCTTCCGTCAGCTCGCAACGTGTCCACCCTTTCACTTGAGGTTACTTAAGGCGTCTGTAAGGAAATATCCCGCCTTGAACGCTTCGGGTCTCAAGGACGGTAACAAAGCTGTCCGGCGCGAACTCCTCAATTATGGAACTTAGCCGGGGCAGAGTCTTTCTATCCGTCGAAACGAGAAGGATCTCTTTGGGTCCGGTCATCCCCCTGCCCTGTAAGACGGTTACCCCGTAACCGGCCGTGCGAAGGACCGACAACAGCTCTTCGGCCATACCTTCGGCCGGTATGACTTGAAGCGCAACGTGTCCGATGGCAAGTCTCTCTTCTATAACGCTGCCGATTATGGTGCCGGAGGCAAAACCCATTCCGTAAGCGAGTATCTTCCAGGGGTCATCTATGTTCTTCATCACCCGGGAGAGGGCTCCCACATAGACACTCGCCTCAACAAGACCGATGCAGGCGGCAGGATACCTGCGTCCCCTAAGCACAAGGAGCATGCGAACTGTAGCAAGGCTGACATCGCAAATGCGGGCCAGAAAGATGAACAAGTACTCCACCGCGAACACCGGATACCCCTCCCTGAACACAGGCGGCGCAACCCCGGAGGTGCGCCGTTCTCTTTGATCGTTGGTATAGCGCCCTGAGTCAGGAAGTAGTGACTTTCTCCTGAAACATCAGGGAGTGAAGCCGGTCCAGCGACTGGGCCAGCTGGTTTATCTCCTCTTCGGTGAGCTTCTCCAGTATAGACGATACATACCGCCTTCTGGCTGCTACCACCTCAGAGATTACTCGGTTGCCCATTTCAGAAATCGAAAGCCGGATCACCCGCCTGTCCTGGGTGTCTCGCTTCCTCTCCAAGAAACCGTTTTTCTCCATCCTGTCCACAAGGTCCGTAGCCGTTGAACATGCCAAGAAGAGCTTGTCGCAGAGCTCGCCCATTGTGATGTTGGGATTCTCCCGCAAAACCAAGAGAGCATTGAACTGCGGGTTCGTTATCCCAAAGTCGACCAGAATATCGCGCCCGCGCTTCTTGACTATAAAGGAGACACGGCGGAGTAATCTCTCGACCTTGGTTACCGCATCATCCATGCCGTCGGGCATCGACAGCACCTCCTAACCACACAAAGGGCAAGCCAGACTCATCACTTAATAGGATACGTCTTCCTGGTGGACCCCGTCAAGAAACCTATGTGGTTCTTCCCTGAGTTTGTAACAGGTAGTTGGAAATGGCAAAGGACCTCCGCCCTTCGGGCGGCCTTTAGCCCCCTGGAGCGAAGATCCTTTGAGTACCTAAGTCGCGTTCTACTCTCCAACGAGAGCTGTCCGGACCTATTTTCTAGAGCCCGATGAACATCTGGGTGAACATGGTCCCGTAAGGACCACCCTTGACGACGCCGATGCCTATATGGGTGAAAGCCGGATTCAGGATGTTCTTCCTGTGTCCCGCGCTCTGCATCAGGAGCTCATGGGCCCTCGTCACTGTCGATGCGCCCGCCAAGTTCTCCCCGGCCGTCCTGTACGTAATTCCTTCTCTCTTCATCATGTCGAAGGGAGAACCGTAAGTCGGCGACTGGTGGCTGAAGTACTTCTTGTCTATCATGTCCTGGCTCTTCATCCTGGCCAGCTTAACCAGGCGCATGTCTACGGCGAGAGGCTTAAGGCCTGCCTTCGCGCGCTCCTGGTTCACCAGGTTCACCATCTGCTGCTCCTCGGCGGTAAGTCCCGCAGGTTGAGGAGCCGGCTGTGCCGGATTGGGCTGCTTCGGAGCAGGTTGAGCCGGAGCGGGTTTCGTCGGAGCGGGCTGGGTCGGAGCGGGGTTGGCCGGCTGAATGTACCTGTACCAAGGGTATCTATAGAGGGTGTACCAGGGGTACGATGCCGCCATTACCTGCCCGGCCATGCCGAACACCATGAATGCCGCCAGGGCAATAACCATCAACACTCTGCGTTTCATGTTGCTCCTCCTTCCAGTTTCTGAGTGCTACCGGCGTTGGTAACTAGTATAATAGCAGCCTGCGGGCGTTTTTCCGAACGCGCCTATATCGTCTTAACCCGAATTCGAGAGCAATAGACCTCGCACCCGCGAGTATGCCTCGGTAATCGCAGGCTTACGGCAAACTGGATGAGGTCAACCAGAAGCGGCGTCAATTGGCGGCATAAGCGTCACGTATCAAAGCGGTGAGAATATTGGTGGAGGCGGAGGGAATCGCACCCTCGTCCGTAAATAACCCGGTTTCAGTCTCTACGAGCGTAGCTCCGGATTTCATCTCGCAGACCGTGGCGCCCCGGAGCGGGCTTCACCGTCCGCCAGCCCGGAATTCCGTTCCCTACAGGGTCCCGGACGTCCCCCTGAAGGTACCTCTCCTATGTGACGGCGACTCGGAGATAGGAGAGAAGTCTCTCCGGCCACCGGGCAGCCTTACTTAGGCTGCCAGTGCGTAACTGTTGTTGGCAGTTAATTGTTTGCCGTTTGTTGGGTACGGCACCCATGCTCGCTGCTCAAACCCGACTACCTACGTCGAACCTAGTCGCCCCCGTGGAACTCTATGATAACAGGTTTGTGTGGCGTCTACAACTTTGTAGTAGTTTGCGCGCACACACACCTTCCGCCATTTCTGGGACGCTTCCAAAGCACTCCGGAAGACCGTCCAAGTAAGCCTCGCGCGTACGAACCTTCCGCCTGTGATTCCGAGCATCTTGCCAGGCTCTGCAGTATAGACCTCGCGCGCACGCACCTTCCGCCCCTAGCCGACATTCCGCAACTGAGGGACGGTGCGTTTTACGTTTGCCGCTCCGGGATGGTGAACCTTATGCGTGATTGCGGCTGCTAACACGCACAGAATGCATCAAGCCCCTGCGCACTGATGCATATTTGCCCGTTTACATCTGCAAACAGCACACAAAATGCGTGATATCCTGGGGGATGGCTCAATTTCTGTGGGATAGCAACTGCAAGCGGCACACAGACCACCGACACAGGACCACAGACGCAGGAACCGCGGCCTCAAATACGGCGTCTTACCCTGTGAAAGGTGGTTAACCTAATGAACCCAAGTCCAACATGGAGACTCACAAGGGCAATCCGGTTTCTCGTCTTCGTAGGCGTGACGCTATCGCTGCTCTCGGGATGCGCAACGCCGGAGGAGCCGGAACCGAAGACGGTTACCGTCCTCGAGCCGGCGGAGGTCCTTAAGTTTTCGTTTGACGGGCAGCTTGTTACCACGTCCAAAGACCGCTCGATATCGCCTGACGGTAAGTATCTCCTTGCCGCCGTACTGGGTGATAGAGCGGACAGGATGATGGCAATCCCTATCAGCGGAGGTGGCGACAATCCGACGCAAGACCCGGTGTCGCTCGCGGTGTCACTGTATGAAGTCGACACGTCCTGGACTCGCCATAACCTCGTCCAGTGGTTTCCCCTCGGGTGGCTTTCCGATTCCGAGTGCGTGTTCGCCATCCACGGTTGGCAAGGTACAGGGCCCCACAAGGGAAAAAGGGGTACTGCTATCTACACCGCCGACATAGAGACGGGTAACTCCTCGCTCATCTCCTATGTCGATGTACCGGAACAAGGCAAGGTCATTGAGGAGGCGGTACTGGCGGAAGGCGGCAAGATATACATGCGCATAGCCGGGCAATTTGCAGAGTTCGACCTTGAGTCCAAGAGCTACCGCCTGATTCGCGACGACCTCCCCATGTACTACGGCATATCCGTGGTCGCCATGTCACCCAAAGGCGACCAGATTGTATGCAGCGTGTAC
>DGDN01000116.1 GCA_002385465.1 Candidatus Fermentithermobacillaceae bacterium UBA3951 | reverse complement strand
GAAGGGAATACCGAATACGTGATTGACTCGTCGCGGCGAAGTTATGTATGACAGGCGTAATCGACTTCTTTGTGGTCCACGTTTTTTTTTTCAAGCAGGAGACGGCATACGAGATGGTGGTTTTCGACGACCTGTCTCGCGGTCATCCCGAGTTCATTCCCGGGGTACGTCTCGTCATCGGCGAGCTCTCCGACGAAAGAGCCCTGGCCGACCTCTTCTCTGAGAACGACTTCGACGCTGTCTTGCACTTCGCGTCAGAAAGCCTTGTCGGCGAATCCGTACGAAACCCCGACAAGTACTTCCGAAGGAACGTGACGGGAGGCATTTCTCTCCTCTCGGCCATGGTTAAGGCCGGAGTGAAGAAGATGGTGTTCTCCTCATCCGCGGCCGTCTATGGAGATCCCGAATCTGTGCCCATACCCGAGACGGCCGCCCTCAGGCCGGTTAGCCCGTACGGAGAGTCGAAGGCGTTTTTCGAAAAGGCCCTGGGTTGGTACGACAAGGCCTATGGCCTGAAGTCGGTCTCACTGCGCTATTTCAACGCGGCGGGAGCCGACCCGTCGGGACGGCTCGGCGAAGACCACGATCCGGAGACCCACCTAATCCCTCTGGTGATCCGCGCAGCGCTCACCGGAGAGCCCATCACCGTGTTCGGGGACGACTACCCGACACCCGACGGCACCTGTATACGCGACTACATACACGTAACGGACCTTGCCGAGGCGCATGTCTTGGCACTCAAAGCTTTGTCGGAAGGCCTTGAAACCACTGCCGTGAACATAGGGACCGGCACGGGTTTTTCCGTGATGGAGATCATACGAGCCGTAGAGGAAGTGTCGGGAAGAAAGGTACCCTACACGATGGGCGGCCGGAGGCCCGGCGACCCGGCGGTGTTGGTAGCCGAGTGTGGACGAGCAAGAGACATCTTGGGATGGGTCCCGGCGCATTCTTCTCTCCGGGAAATTGTCAAGACTGCTTGGAGATGGCACTCCCGCGCAACCTAACGCATTTCCGAGGGTTGCATAAGATCCGCCTTTGGTTGCAGATCTATCCATAGAATTGTGTTTGCCAAAGAAAGGAATTCTCAAGATCTGGGCGAAGTTCTCTTCATTGCGGGGGTTTAGGTAGCCCCGGAGGGAAGGATGAGAGCTTTGAGGTGCCTAATGCTGCAGGAGAACTCCGCACGTGAGCTGCTCACGAGCTCCTTGCAAGCAATCCTCGAGAATCTGACTGAAGCCGTAACGGTTGCGGATGCCGAAGGGCGGATAATTATGCGGAATAGGGCTGCCCGGGAGATCTTGAGGATAAAGCCGGGGAGCGAAGTCCGGCCTGAGAGTCAGGTCATACTGCGGTATACCGACGGGACACTCGTTCCGCGAAGCGAATACCCCATAGCGAAGGTCCTAAAGGGAGAAGAGGTCAGTCGGCTGGAACTTGTGGCTGAGAGGGCCGACGGCTCCACGCGGATTCTCCAGTTCAGCGGTTCGCTGATACGTGAGAACGATGGTCCGGCCCTTGTCGTGATAACCTATCGCGATTTTACCGACGTCCGGCGGTACGCCGAGCAGCAGTATGATTACTTGAGGGCTACATCCCACGACCTAAGAAATCCCCTTTCCGTTCTCTTGGCTCAAACAAAGCTCTTGGAGGCAGAGACGAGCCGCAAAGGGCTTCATGATGAAAACCGGGTGGCTCAGCTCATATTGAGAAGCGGCAGGCGGATTAGTTCGATGCTGGACGACCTGGTTGAGTCGTTGAAATATGACGCGGGGCTTTGGTCCATACGTCCGCGGGAGACAGACCTCAAGAAACTTGTGACCGATGTGGTGGAACGCTACAGGTCTTCATCCGAAGGCAAGGAGATTTCTCTGTCCCTCATGGAAGCAGACTGCCCCGCCATGATCGATCCTGACCAGGTAGAGAGGTGCCTGGAAAACCTCCTAAGCAATGCTTTTCAGTATTCTCCCAAGGGGGAGACAGTCGAGGTATCTTTGGATGTAGACGG
Organism: Candidatus Fermentithermobacillaceae bacterium UBA3951; assembly: GCA_002385465.1. Classification (GTDB taxonomy): domain Bacteria; phylum Bacillota; class Sulfobacillia; order Fermentithermobacillales; family Fermentithermobacillaceae; genus UBA3951. The sequence goes on along the minus strand of DGDN01000116.1, from coordinate 20,931 downwards.
CGACAACGCCCGGATAGCCGTGATAGACCGGGGTAGCGGCATTGACCCCAAGCACTTCCCAAGGATTTTCGACCGTTTCTACCGGGGTGATAGCCGTAACTCCAGGGGGCTCGGCCTTGGTCTTTATATTGTCCGCCTGATCGCGGAGGCGCACCGAGGGAGCGTTACCGTACAGAGTGAACCGGGTAAAGGCTCGATTTTCACGCTGACTCTGCCTCTCAAACGAGAGATTATGGATCGGGCTCAAGAGACCGGGAAGGTTGAGAGAAGGAGCTCCGCCGCACGCGAATCCGCGACCAGTGACGCCGGGTTTTCCGGCAGATCTTAAGTTTGCCCCGGAAGGAATCCTTCGGCACCCTATTGAAGTTCTTCCCAAAGAGGAGGCGGGAGCATTGGCTGATATAGTATCTTTCCTGGACAAAAAGGCACCCGAGTTGTTCGCAATCGCCGACGAGGTCTGGGCCGCCGCGGAGTTGGGGTTCCAAGAGTACAAATCTTCGAAGGTCCAAGCAGACTACCTAGAGGCTAACGGCTTCACCGTAGAGCGCGGAGTAGCCGACGTGCCGACTGCCTTCATCGCCGAATGGGGTAGCGGCCGGCCTATTATCGGCTTCTTGGGAGAGTTTGACGCCCTGGCCGGGATATCTCAGGAGGTCCTGGCCGAGCGAAAGCCCGTTGTGCCCGGAGCGCCCGGCCACGGGTGTGGACATAACCTCCTCGGTACTGCGGCTTTGGGAGCAGCGCTGGCGCTCAAGGAAGCCTTGGCTAAGTCAGGCAAGGCGGGCACCGTAAGGTACTATGGTTGTCCGGCGGAAGAAGTTCTGGCGGGCAAGGTATACATGGCGAGGGCCGGCGTGTTTGATGACCTCGACGTGGCCATTACCTGGCACCCGAGTTCGCTTACAATGGTGAGCATGGGAAGCGGAACCGCCATGAACTCCGTCAAGTTCCGGTTCCACGGCAAGACCGCCCATGCCGCCGGAGACCCCCACAATGGCCGGTCGGCACTGGACGCCGTTGAACTAATGAACGTAGGGGCCAACTACCTGCGGGAACACGTCATCCCAGAGGCCAGAATCCATTACGTCATAACCGAAGGCGGCGGGCAGCCAAACGTGGTGCCTGCAGAAGCCGAGGTTTGGTATTTCGTGCGTGCGCCCAGGCGGAGCCAAGTTGAGGAGATCTATGCAAGGCTCCTGGACGTCGCCAAGGGCGCTGCCCTCATGACCGGCACCACCCACGACGTAAACTTCCTGACCGGGTGCTATGAGGTGCTCCTAAACGAGGCGCTTGCCGAGGTCATGTGGAGAAATTTAGAGAAGGTGGGGCCGCCCAAATTTGACGAGGCAGACATGGAATTTGCCCGGAAGTTGTCCTTTACCTTCGACAAAAACTCTGTAGAAAACATGCTGCGAAATCCCGACTTCGCAGAGTTTCAGGAACTCAAGGAGAAGCCCCTTGCCACCATTCTGATTCCTCCCAGGCGCAGGGGAAGAGCGGGCGGAGGCTCGACCGACGTGGGCGACGTGAGCTGGATAGTCCCCACGGTACAGATGTCCGCTTCCACCGTCCCGCTGGGTTGCCCCGGACACTCGTGGCAGCACGTAGCATCGTCGGGTAGTTCCATAGGCAAGAAGGGAATGTTGGTAGCGGCCAAGACCATGGCCCTCTGCGGATTGGACCTAATAGAGCATCCCGAAGAGATTGCCAAGGCCAAGGCCGAGTTCCAAGAGAAGACAAAAGACTCGCCTTACAAGTGTCCTTTCCCGAAAGACCGGAAACTGCCTCTCGACGAGTTTTTCAAGTAAGCCTAGACACGAAAGTAGCATATGGAAAACCGCGCGCTTAGGGCGCGGTTTTCTTTTTTGTAAGGGCGGGAGTCGGAGGAGAGCTTGCCGCTACGTTCGGGCGGGGAAGACTAGGACACAAGGATACGAGGAGGGGTCCGGCATGAGCGGCAGCAACCGACTGATTCATGAAAAGAGCCCATATCTCTTGCAGCACGCCTCGAACCCCGTAGACTGGTACCCCTGGGGCGAGGAGGCCTTTGAGCGCGCCAAGGCTTTGGATAGGCCGGTCTTCTTGAGTATCGGGTACAGCACGTGTCATTGGTGTCACGTGATGGCCAGAGAGTCCTTCGAAGACGAAGAAGTCGCCGCCTGTCTGAACAAGAACTACATCTCGGTCAAGGTGGATAGGGAAGAGAGGCCCGACGTGGACCACGTGTACATGACCGTTTGCCAGATGCTCACGGGTAGCGGCGGATGGCCCCTGTCAATAGTGATGACGCCGGAAAAGAAGCCTTTTTGGGCCGGGACCTACCTTCCCAAGAAGAGTAAGTTTGGTCTCCCCGGGTTCCTAGATGTCTTGCGCGTACTGGCCGAGGCTTGGTCCGAGGAGAGGGAAGTCTTAGTTGAGCAGGCCGAGAAGGTTACGGCAGCCCTCAGGGAGAGCGTCGACGACGCGAGAGTTTCCGGAGGAAGGGAAGCTCAAGTCCGGAATGAGTCCTTAAGAGAAGGCAAACCGGGAGCTCCCGGAGGGCTTCATGATTCTATCCTGGAACTCGCCTTCCGTCGTTTCCATTCGGCCTTTGACGAAGATCACGGGGGCTTTGGAGCGGCGCCGAAGTTTCCCAGCCCTCACAACCTCATGTTCCTTCTCCAGTATTGGAAAAGGACAGGCGAAAGGCGCGCTTTCGAAATGGTGGAGAGCACCCTCAAGCATGCATACGCAGGGGGCATCTATGACCATATAGGGTTCGGGTTTTTCCGGTATTCAACCGACTCAAGGTGGATGATCCCGCATTTCGAGAAGATGCTCTACGACCAGGCGCTCATGATGATGGCTTTTACAGACATGGCCCAGGCTACCCAGAAAAGCTGTTGGCGCGAGGTGGTCTGGGAGATAGCTTCTTTTCTCGACAGGGAGATGAAGTCGCCGGAAGGCGCTTTCTACACCGCGATAGACGCTGAATCCGAGGGCGAAGAAGGTAAGTACTACCTCTGGACGCCTGACGAGGTCAAGGAGATCTTAGGCGAAGAAGGAGAAGAGTTCATTAAGGCCTACGGTATCACGGAGCGGGGGAACTTCAAGGGGCGATCGATTCCCCATCTCGTGGTCTCTCCAAAAGACGGAGCCTGGGACGCCGTCCTGCCGCCGCGAGCGCCAGCCCTTGAGAGAAACCGGAAGAAGCTCCTGGCGTCCAGAGAAGAGCGTGTGAGACCTCACACCGACGACAAGATACTCACTTCACTAAACGGCCTCGCGATCGCTGCTCTGGCGAGGGCTTCGAGGGCGTTCGACGACCCTGATTACCTGGACATGGCCCGCGTTTCCCTTGATTTCATCCTGGAGAACAACATGAAGGACGGCGAGATCTACGCGAGGTACCGAGAAGGCCATGTGGCGCACAAGGGTTACCTAGACGACTACGCTTTCCTCATTTGGGCCCTCATAGAGATGCACCAGACCACGCTCGAAGATTCATACCTTAAGCGCGCCGAGAGGTTTGCCCGAGAGATGGTGGAGAGGTTTTGGGACGAAGAGTCGAAGGGCTTCTTCCTCACTGGAAAGGGCGCAGAAGAACTCATAGTGAGACCAAAGGAGACCTACGACGGGGCCGTGCCTTCAGGAAACTCGGTCGCCATTATGGACCTCCTCAAGCTGTCTCACCTCTTGGAGGCTCAGGACTTGGAGGAACTTGCCGCTTACGCAATTTCGGCGATGCTCCCCCACATGAAGACAAACCCGATGGCCCATTCGCACCTCCTCTCGGCCTTGGAATACCATGCGGGAGGAGCGCAGGACATCCGTATCGCCGGTCAAAAAGATGATGCCGTAGTGCAGGCAATGATTAGCTACGTGCGGCGCCTCTACCTGCCAAACGCCCAGATAATCCTCGACGATGAGGCGCCGGACGAAGAGGACCGCCCGCGGCTCGTCATTTGCCGGCGCTTTACCTGCGGGGCCCCTATCTACAGCGTAGACGAACTGCAGGTCGCCCTCATGACCGGGAGGCCCGCTACGTGATCCGAAACCATTATGGAAAGGCGCCGTATGGGATCACCGGCACCAAGTAGGATAGATACAGCCGGTAGATCCGCGGAGGAACTAGAAGCGCCTGTTTACCGCTTTTCTTGCCGTTTTCACAAGGGCGGTCTTGGCGTCAGAAGCCTTGAGCGGCTCAAGACGGGATTCGGCTGCTCTTGCCAAGAGGAGTGCGCTCTGCCTGGCACGGTCGATGCAACCTTCCTCCAAGCAGGCTTTCTTGACGAGCAGTATGTCTTGGGTCGAGATCGAGCGCCGGGCACATGCCTTGCGGAGGATGTCGCCTGCGGTGGACTTCATGGCGAAAATGAGGGGGAGGGTCCATAGCCCCCTTCTTAAGTCGTTGAACTGAGTCTTCCCTGAAGTTTCGCCCGGCGACGTTATGTCGATTATGTCGTCGGCTATCTGAAAAGCGCATCCCAGCTCCACTCCAAAGCGGAGAAGGCTTTCCTCCAGGAGAGGCCCGCCTCCACCCATGATGGCTCCTGCCTGGCACGCAGCGCCGATCAGCGAGGCGGTCTTCCGGCATATGTGGGATAGATATTCCCGCTCCGTAAGATCGGCTTGAAACAAGCGCCCGTTCTGTGCGATCTCTCCTTCGCACGTAAGTTCAATGGCCTGGCTCATGAGCGAGGCGATCCCCATCCCATAGCCTAGGGCAATACGGTTTGCGCGTGTAAAAAGGTAGTCTCCCGCGAGCACGGCGGCGTGAATTCCCCACACCGTGTGGACCGCAGGGCGCCCCCGGCGCACGGGAGACTGGTCGATTATGTCGTCGTGCACCAGTGATGCCAGGTGGACCATCTCAAATGCCGCGGCAACATCCAGCACGCTGTCGTCGTCCAGCGAGCTTCCGGTCGTCTCGGCACACGCTTTGGCGGCCCAGACAAAGAGGAGAGGCCGCATCCTCTTGCCGCCGGTTGATATAAGGTAGCTCAACATGGGGCGTACGTTGCCGGAGTCGCTTAAGATTTTGGTCATGCGGTCCTCTATTTGTGAAACAAGGGTCCTCGATGAAGATGCTTCCCTGAGGTCTACGATGGAACGCACGGAATCGCCCCCCCGCTCATTATCCCCTCAAGGATCGGCGGGGCATTCTGAGAGAGGGATCCGGCGCAGTCTAGAGTACCCCCTCGTGACGCAACAGCCACTCCTTTGCCGGAAGGCCTCCACCGTAGCCGCCGAGGCCGGCCGAGGCCAGCACCCTGTGGCACGGGACAATCACAGGGACCGGGTTGGCGGCACACGCGTTTCCGACTGCCCTTGCTCCCCCGGGACTCCCGAGGATCTGCGCTATCTGGCCGTAGGTCTCAACTTGCCCGAAGGGTATTCGGGTGAGGTGCTTCCACACTCTTACGTGGAAGGGCGGCCCATCGAGTGCAACCGGCACCGTGAATTCCCGGAGGTCTCCACTGAAGTATGCCTCTAGCTCCAAGACGGCCTTCCCGAGGACCGGTTCGGACTCGAGGTCCGGTGATTCGCCTGCCTGAAAGGCGAGTTTCTCACCGAAATGGACGGCGCAGATCCTTCCCGAACGCGCGGCTACAGTCAACGGACCTATGGGAGTGTCTCTAATAACGACCTGCTTCACACGAACCCCTCCTGATTCGAGTGGAAAATACTGGCCGAGATGAGGGGCGCTCAAAGGATGAATACCCCTTGCGGACCTTGCGCAATATACGAATGGGGCGTTCTCGAGTCAGCATCGATGTACCCAATCTCAGAGAACGCCCCTCCGTTTTACGCTAATCTGTGGCGGGCAAACCTCTCCACCACCTCATTATCCAAATACCTTGACTCCTCCGATGAAGACCTGAGCCACCTTGGACCTTATCTGGAAGGGGTGACCGGACCATACCACGAAGTCCGCGTCCTTGCCCTCATCAAGGCTGCCTACTCTGTCATCGACGCCGAGCGTTTCGGCAGGTGTCAACGTCACGGCGCGGAGAGCGTCCTCTTCCGGCATGCCGTTGGCCCAGCACATGGCCGCCGCAGTAGAAAGGAATTGGATGGGATGGAACGGGTGATCGGAAATGATGCTCACCCGGCACCCTGCTCTTGCCAAGATCCCGGCCGTTTCAAGGGAGATGTTCCACGTTTCCACCTTGGCCCGCCGCCACATGCTTGGGCCAACGTTGACCTTGGCCTTTCGCTTTCCGAGGAACTCTGCCACAGTGGCGCCGTCGGTGCAGTGTTCGATTGAGAAGTCGATGCCGAACTCTTCGGCAATCCTTACTGCAGTTACAATGTCATCTGCCCTGTGGGCGTGGATCCGAAGCGGGATCTCTCCGCGTAAGACTTTGAGCAGCCCCAGAAGCCCGAGATCTGTGTCAGGCGTCTTGGCGGGGTCCTTCTTGGCGGCCTGCAGCTTCTTCTCGTAGTCTCTGGCTTTATAGAGGGCGGCCCTTAGAACCGCCGCGTTTCCCATCCTGGTCGACGGCATCTTACCGCTCTTGCCGTATAGCCCCTTGGGGTTTTCGCCCAGGGCAGCCTTCATACCGGAAGGGTTACGAACTATCATGTCGTCCACGACTTTGCCTACGGTCTTTATGACAGCCATTTCGCCGCCAATGATGTTTCCGGAGCCGGGGGTGACCTGGACGGTGGTGACCCCGCCGCTCCTTGCGTCGCTGAAGGCCGAGTGTGCCGGCCAGACGGAGTCAACTGCCCTCACTTCGGGCGTCACCGGATTGGTTGCTTCATTGCCGTCTGCCTGGGGCTGTCCGTACCATTCGCCCCAGAGTCCCACGTGAGCGTGTGCGTCAACGAATCCCGGGAGGACCGTCTTGCCCTCGAGGTCTATTACCTCGGCATCTGCCGGTACTTCACCGTGGCCTGCGAAGACTATCTTGCCGTCCCGGACGAGGAGTATCCCCTTCTTAATCGGGGGTCTCGAAATCGGGAAGAGGTGCGCGTTCACATAGGCGCGAGTTTTCACAGGAGCCCACCTCGCTCTCTTCTATGGTCGACTTCCTTTCCGTTTATGAAGGTGCGCTCGGCTTTGGCATCGTACTCAAACGGGTCTTTGGACCAGATAACGAGGTCCGCGTCCTTACCCGGCTCAAGCGAGCCGACCCTGTCGGAAACTCCAGCGATTTCGGCAGCGTGACGCGTTATCGCGAGGAGTGCGATACGCTCATCCATTCCTTCACGCACAGAGAGGCCGGCGCAGATCCTGAGGTACTGGATGGGAAGGACGGGGTGGTCGGTGATGATGGCAAGCTTGACGCCCAGCTTGGAGAGGGCTACGGGAGCTCTGAAGCCGATATCCTTGACTTCCAGTTTGCTCTTGTCGGTAAGGGATGGTCCCAGAGTCACCGGGTACCCGCTGTCTCTTACCTGCTCGCCCACCAAGTCACCTTCGGTGCAGTGTTCGATGGATATATCGATGCCGAACTCCCGGGCGATGCGGATGGCCGTCATAATGTCGTCTGCCCGGTGACAGTGTACTCTGAGAGGGATCTCCTTCTTTAAGACCTTTGCGATCATCTCGTTCCGCAAGCTGAAATCCGGGAGCTTGTCAGGTTCTTTCGCGTTCTCCTTCTTCCTGAGATAGTCCCGGGCTTGAGCGAGTGCCTTTCGCATTACCGCTGCGTTGCCCATTCTGGTGGCCGGCATTTTCCGCTGCGACCCGTATACTCTCTTGGGGTTTTCGCCGAGAGCGGCCTTTAAACCGGAGGGGCGCCGGATAACCAGGTCGTCCACGACCGTACCCCATGTCTTCATGACCAGGGTCTCGCCTCCGACGATGTTGGCGCTGCCGGGGTCTACCTGCACACAGGTAACGCCCGCTGCGACTGCATCCCGGAAAGCAATGTCCTTCGGGTTTATCCCATCGAGAGCCCTCACTTCGGCCGTGACCGGGTCGGTGGCCTCGTTGGTATCTTCACCGGCCCAACCGGCCCCATCCTCAGAGATACCAATGTGGCAGTGGGCGTCGATGAAGCCGGGGGTAACCACCTTGCCTTCTGCGTCGTACACTATGGCGTCGGAGGGCATTTCCACCGCGGACCCTACGGCGGTGATTTTCCCGCCTGCCCATAGGACAGTGCCCTTTTCGATGACCTCAGGCACCCTCCCGGATGCGCACGTAAGGATCCTGGCGTTTGTGACTGCCATTGGTTTCATTTCGGGAAGGCCTCCTTTCGTTCTCTCCACGTTCTTGAAGATTCCATGAGAGATAAGCCATATCCTGCCCTCTACCTACGGGCCGCCTCTGGAGGTTTTGCGCATTTCAGTGCCGAAATCGGTCTTGGTTACGAGGCGCGAAAGAGAAACAGGATGGGAGTGAAGGCCTTTTCTGGCCGCATACGACATGACTACGTTCTACCTCATAAGACACGGAGAGACCCAGGCAAACAAGGCCGGAATACTTCAAGGGCAGCTGGATGTGCCGCTTTCGGAAAGCGGTCGCAGGCAGGCTAGGGCCGTAGCGGAGGCTTTGTCCGGGGTACGGTTGGATGCGGTTTACTCGAGCGACCTTTCCAGGGCGCGCGAGACCGCCGAAGCCATAGTTGAGGGGAGGACGTGCCCGCTGGTCCTCGACAGGAGGCTCCGGGAGCTCGACATGGGGGCGATCTCCGGACTCACCATAGAAGAGTCCCGCAAGAGGTTCCCCGAGTTCCATGCCAGATTGGCGGCCGACCGGTACGGTGTGAGGAGGCCCGGCGGAGGGGAGTCGAGGCTGGACCTCAGAAGCCGCATGGCTTCGGCGCTGGACGATATATACGAGCGACACAAAGACGGTCGGGTAGCGATCGTCTCCCACGGCGGGTCCATCAACGCTGTCCTCGGCATTGTGTCGCAGGACGGCAGCTGGCCGGGCCTTGTCGTAGCCAACTGCTCCGTCACGATAGTCGAGCGTGATGACAATGGGTGGAGGACCATAAGAGTAAACGATTGCGAGCACTTGAGGTCCCTCGAAGGGGACGGTGATTGCCCCCGTGCTTAAGTGGTGGCCGGTGACGAGAACCTCTAAGTAGAGCTTGTCCGGCGGCTCCGTCCTCTCGGCTACAGGCCGGTCGTCGCTCTGAAATGGGGATGCTCCCACAAGGAATTTGCCTCCGTCCGCCAAATATGAGAGTTGCGACTATATTCACAAGGAGGGGCGGCTTTGGAGGACAGTCTGTTTCCTCGATCGGGCGACGGTAGGTTGTTCATGGATCCTCATCCCGATAGAGCCCGGGAGTTCTTCCGAAGTAAGAGCCGGGCAATGGTCGACAAGACCATGACGGTGAGCGAGGCAGTCAGGCGATTTGTGAAGGATGGAGACTACTTGGCCGTCGGTGGATTCGGGACCAACAGGATCCCTACGGCCCTCTTGCACGAGGTCCTGCGTCAGGGTAGGAAATCACTGGGGCTTTCCGGCCACACTGCCACACATGATTTTCAGATACTGGCCGCCGGGGGCGTCATTGACAGGGTAGACGTTGCGTATGTCATAGGTCTCGAGGCCCGCGGCCTTTCCAAGGCAGCCAGAAAGCTGTTTGAGGAAGCTCAAATCGAGGTCTGTGAGTGGACCAACGGCGCTCTCGCGTGGAGGTACAAGGCTGCCGTCATGGGTACCCCTTATATCCCGGCGAGGGTCATGCTCGGCTCAGACACCTTTGTGAAGAGCGCGGCCAAGATCGTAACGTGCCCGTACACGGGCCTCAAGCTGGTAGCCCTTCCGGCCCTTTATCCGGACGTTGCGTTCATACACGTACACCGGTCGGACATCTACGGCAATGCCCAGATAGATGGTATCAGCGTGGCCGATTTCGACGTTGCCCGCGCAGCAAAGAGAGTAATCCTTACAACCGAGGAGATCGTCCCCACCGATTTTATCCGCAAGGACCCGACTCGCACCGTAATCACCCATTATTGCGTTGATGCCGTGTGTCATGTCCCCTACGGCAGCTATCCCGGAAACATGCCCTACGCCTATTTCTCAGACGAGGAACATTTGAAAGAGTGGCTGGCCAATGACGGAAAGCCGGAGACACTACGGCCCTTCCTCGAAAAGTATATCTACGGCACAAAGGATTTCGCAGAGTATCTTGAGCTTTGCGGCGGTGAGGCGAAAATGGAAGCTCTTCGCAGAAAGGAGTTTCTGGAATGAGTGAGCACGTAAAGAAATATAACGCGATGGAACTCATGATATGCCTCGCAGCCAGGTTTCTTGAGGACGGGAAGACTGTTGTGGTAGGAACGGGTGCTCCTTGCGCGGCGGCCATGCTTGCGCAGAAGACCCACGCGCCGAACCTCACGGTGTTCTTTGAGGCCGGAGGGATAGCCCCCCTTCTCCCGACCATGCCCATATCGGTCGGAGATTCCAGGACATTTCACAAAGCGATAATGGCGTCGAGCATGATAGATGTCATGGACGCTTGCCAGCGGGGTGTCGTGGACTACTGTTTCTTGGGCGGGGCCCAGATTGACATGTACGGCAATATAAACTCGACGGTGATAGGGGACTTCATGAAGCCCAGAGTCAGGCTGCCCGGTTCGGGTGGGGCCAACGACCTTGCTTCCCTCACCTGGCGCACCATGGTAATCACTCCGCACGACAAAAGGAGGTTCGTCCCCAAGGTTGATTTCATCACAAGTCCCGGGTATCTAACGGGCAAAGGCGCCAGGGAGGTCGCCGGGCTGCCGCCTGGAACAGGTCCGTACAAGATAATCACCAACCTGTGCGTTATGGGGTTTGACGAAGAGACGTGCAGGATGAGAGTGGAGAGCCTCCATACGGGCGTCACGAAGGAGGACGTGGTGGCCGCGACCGGTTTTGAGCTTATCTGGCCTGAGCATGTACTCACGAGCGGCGAGCCCACCGAAGAGGAACTGGAGATCTTGAGGAACGAAGTCGACCCCATGAAATACATCATTGGCCGTGAGGCCGTCTAGGGAGGAGAGCACATGCGTAGAGCCGTTATCGTGAGCGCGGTCAGGACCGCAATTGGGACCATGGGCGGGGCTATTAGGGGCGTGACCGCGGTTCAGCTTGGGAGTGTAGCTATAAAGGGCGCGCTCCGGCGCCTCGGCGAAGGGACCGTGGCTGTGGATGAGGTCATCATGGGCAATGTCCTTCAGGGAGGACAGGGACAGAACGTTGCCAGGCAGTGTGCCATCGGAGCAGGTCTTCCCCATGAGGTCCCGGCGACTACGGTCAACAAGGTGTGCGGCTCGGGACTCAAGGCGGTTGCTCTGGCGGCCCAGGCGGTCGCCACGGGAGAGGCCGGTGTTGTTGTAGCAGGCGGTACCGAGAGCATGGATATGGCGCCGTACCTTGTAGAGAAGGGGAGGTACGGCTACCGGATGGGCCACTCCGCTTTGGTTGATGAGATGATCAAAGACGGGCTCTGGTGCGCGTTTGTTGACAAGCACATGGGTCTTACGGCCGAGGCCGTCGCCGAGAAGTGGGGCATAACCCGTGAGATGCAGGATGAATTTGCGTTTAAGAGCCAGGCCAAGGCCGAAGAGGCCATGAAGTCGGGTAGGTTCTCCGACGAAATCGTACCCGTTGAAGTGCCCCAGAGGAAGGGGCCGCCGCTCGTGTTCGACCAGGATGAGCACCCAAGGCACGGTACCACCGTCGAAAAGCTCGCGGCTTTGCGCCCGGCCTTCAAGGCGGACGGCACGGTCACGGCGGGTAACGCCTGGGGGATCAACAACGGCGCCGCCGCTTTGGTCGTCATGAGCGAAGTGAAGGCCGCCGAGTTGGGGCTCAAGCCGCTCGCATCAATAGTGGCCTATGCATCCGCGGGAGTTGACCCGCTCTATATGGGCATTGGCCCCGTAGCCGCCACAAAGAAGGCTCTCTCTATGGCCGGGCTCGAGCTTTCGGATATAGACCTCATCGAAGCCAACGAAGCATTTGCGGCAACAAGCCTGGCTGTGGAGAAGGAAATGGGCTGGGACCCGTCCATAGTCAATGTGAACGGAGGAGCCATCGCCCTGGGCCATCCCATAGGAGCCAGCGGAGCCCGGATCCTGGTCACCCTCCTCCATGAGATGGTGAAGAGGGATGCCAAACGAGGCCTCGCGACCCTCTGCATAGGCGGAGGCATGGGGATGAGCTTGATAGTGGAGCGCTGACAGGCCGCAGAAAACGGAGCTGGCTGAAACGGATCTATGAGAGAGAAGGTTGCTTACGGAGCTAAGCTTACCGCAAGCAACCTTCTTTAGCCTTCGATCTTCCTACATTCCTCCTATACCTTACGAGCCTCAGCTTCGGGGCGGTTTCTGTAGTACTCGAACCAAGCCAGCATCCTCTTGTAGCGATCTATCCGGTGGAGGTGCCGGCGCAGTCCGTGAAACTCACCGGGGTACCTCACAAACACGGCGGTCTTACCGAGCCGCTTGAGCCCTACATAGAACTGTTCCGTCTGGGAGATGGGGCAGCGCAAGTCGTTCTCCCCGTGAAGGAGCAGGATGGGCGTGGTCACATTGGCCACGTGGCTGAGCGGCGAACGGTCGAGCAGGATGTCGGCGTTTTCCCACGGTTTTCCGCCGTACTCGTGCTCGTCGGCCCACATTATGTCGCTGGTTCCGTAGTCGCTGTGCAGGTTGGCCACGCAGGCACCCGCGCAGGCGGCGCGGAACCGGTCGGTCTGCGTTACGGCCCAAGTGGTCCAGTACCCGCCGTACGACCACCCGTGGACGAATATGTTCCTCTCGTCTACGATTCCCCGTTCCACGACCGCGTCCACACACGCCATGACATCTTTGTAGTCTTTCCTGCCCCAGTCTCCATCGATCACGGCCATGAACTCTTGTCCGTATGAGCTGCTCCCCCTGGGGTTGCAGTAGGCTACCGCATAGCCCCGGGAGGCAAACAGCTGGGCGGAGAACATGAAAGAAGACCCGTAAGCGCTGTGGGGCCCACCGTGGACCAGAAGGAGGAGGGGGTATTTCTTCCCGGGTTCATATCCGTGCGGGTAAATGAGCCATCCGTCAAGTTCCTGGCCGTCTCCTGACCGGTACCGGAATTTCTCGTGTTTTCCCAGGGCGAGCTGAGACAGGAACTCATCGTTCTCCCGCGTCACACGCGTCTCTACGCCGTCTTTGAGGACAAAGATATCCTCCGGTTTTTCAGGGGTGGAAGATTGGAATGCGATGACGCCCGACTTAACGTCGAAACCTCCGAGAGACCTTCCGGGCGTCCCCAGGACCTTGTCGAGCCTCCACCGTTCACCGCTACCCTGAGTGTCTTTGGACTCGCCGTGGGAGGTAGTGGTTCCACTCAGGCGGGATGCTCTGTATACAAACACCTCGCCGTGGTCGGTGAGGGGGAAGTAGGCATCGGCGCCTTGCCACACGACCCCGCCTGCTCCTTGATACCGCGGTTCTGAGCCGCCCAGCGAACCTGCCGCCCTGTCCAAATCGGAAGTTAAGTTGACTGCGTCTTTGAGAGTGAGTGGCGGAGGAGTCTCTCCTCGTGAGACACTCTCAATGAAACGAGCCACGGGCAGGATGTAGAGGTCGGTCCTCGTGGAGACGTTTCGCGCCAGATCATGGCCGAAAAAGGCAAGGTAGCGCCCATCGGGTGAGATCCGGGCCCCATTGGCGGGTCCCGGGGCATCGTACAAGAGGAGGTGCTTTCCTGATTCCACTTCAAAGAGCCAGAGGTCGGACTTGAGGTGGTAGTCGGCGTCGTCCCTCCGGAGCGCCGGGAGGACGGCGTACTTTCCGCAAGGGGTGAGGTCCGGGAGGCCGTGGTCGTAGTCCCCCACTGTTAGCCGCGTGGCTGCTTCCTCCACGTCGCCCGGGGGCCCTTCCGGGACCTTCACCCAGAACACATGCCTGCGGAGGTCGCCGAAATACCCTTGGCCGTCCATCCTGTAACGGAGGCGGGTTATGACCTTGATGTCGTTGGGTTTGCCGTTCTCTTTGGGTTTTTCGTCTTTGGGTTTTAGGGCGCGGTTGGCTTGTTCTACGGCCCTTGCCCTGTCATCTTCGGGAGCTCCGGGGTAAGGCTGCCAGTCCTCGGGTTTGGAGAACGCTTGGGATGTGAAGAAGATCTTGCTCCCGTCCGGGCTCCAAAGGAGATCGCTTTTCACCTCTTCTTTGGTGGGGACCCGCCAAGCTTCACCGCCCGAAGGGTCTATTATCCAGATCTGGGATTTGCCCGAGCGGTCAGAAGTGAAAGCCAGCCGCTTTCCATCAGGGGACCATCTCGGCGAGCGGTCTTTTCCCGAGTTTGTGAGTTTCTTGGACTCACCGGTCTCGAGCGAATAAAGCCAAATGTCGGTGAAAGACTTTTCTTTCTCGGCATCGTGGTACTGGCGGACGTACGCGATTTGGGTCCCGTCCGGGGAGAGCCTCGTGTCGCCGAAGCACTTGAAGCCGAACAAATCCTGGGGTGTTATGGGGCGAATGTCCAAGGGTGATTCCTCCTCGACCGTAAGAATCAGACTATTACGGAATGCTTCCTGCACGGTCATGAAAGTTCGTGGATCCTTGCGTGAGTACCTTCACAGATTCCTAGAAGAACCAAAGGAAAACCGCGTTTCATTGTGGTATTCAGTATAAGGGCGAGAGCGGCTTAACTTATGGGCCTAGGAGGAGCAAATGCAGGAACTCGTATTCGGCTTGATAGGTGGTACGGCCCTTCTCATGTACGGGGTAGACAAGATGGGGGAAGGGCTCGAAAAGGCGTCGGGCGATATGATGCGGAAAATCCTGTCGGTCCTGACCGGCAGGGTCTGGAGCGCTTTTTTGGTGGGCACGTTCATCACAGCGCTGGTCCAGAGCAGCACTGCGGTTACCGTTCTCACGGTCGGTTTCGTAAACGCAGGGCTCATGAAGCTCCCTCAAGCCGTAGGTATCATCTACGGAGCCAATATCGGTACTACCATCACCGCCCAGCTCATGGCGTTCAGTTTCCACTTCAAACTCACCGACATAGCCTTGCCGGTCATTGGACTCGGTTTCGCCATCAGCTATTTCGGTCAGAGGAAACTCAAATATGTTGGAAACGCCGTAATGGGGTTCGGCGTCATGTTCCTAGGGCTTAAGATCCTGAACTCCGGAATTCCCCTCATGCAGCAGAGCGCCTTGCTGAGACGCTTTTTTGAGGAGTACGCGTCAAACCCGGTGATAGCCATCGTCCTCGGCGCCGCCGCCACAGCCATGGTACACTCAAGCGCGGCTACCGTAGGTCTCGTCATGATCTTGGGCCAGGCAGGCCTCCTCGACCTCAAGTCGGCGGTCTGCATCATGCTCGGGGACAATATAGGTACCTGTATTACAGCCCAGATGGCTTCTCTCACGGGCAACACTTCGGCCCGGCGCACAGCGTGGGCCCACACCCTCTATAACATCATCGGCGTGATCTTGGCAGCGCTCCTTCTACCCCTGTTCCTAAAGTCCATAGTGGTGTTTACCGACAGCTTCAACCCGAGCGGAGGGATAGCCGCTCAGATCGCCAACTCCCATACGCTTTTCAACGTGCTAAGCGCGGTTGTCTTCCTGCCCTTCACCAAGCAGTACGTGAGGTTTTTGGAACTCATCATAAGGAACAAGGGCGAGACGGAAGACACTCCGGTATACCTTGACAGGCTCCTTCTTGATAATCCGACGGCCGCCATTAAGGCTGTTGCCTCGGAGATGGCGCGCGTGACAGACATCGCAAGAAGGATGCTGGAGGAAGTCATGAATGCCTTCCGCGAGAATGACGAAAGGCTCCTTGAGAAGGCACGCAAAGATGAGGACACCTTGAACACTCTCCAGCGTCAGGTAACCATGTACATCGTCGACCTCTCGAAGCATCCGCTCTCCGACAAACAGTCTCGAGCGGTGCCGGCCATGATATCCGGCATAAACAACGCCGAACGTATCGGAGACCATGCCTTGAGCATCGTGGCTCTCGCCGAGGAGAAGATAGACGGCGGGCTTGTTTTCAGTGAGGAGGCCCTTTCGGACCTAAAGAGGATGCATGAGGTCATAGGGACGATGTTTGATCTGACCATAGACTCGCTGAAGAGGACAGACGGCTCCCATATAAAGGAAGTCGAGTCCCTGGAGAACACCCTTGACGATATGAGCCGGGAAGTGCAAGCGGGCCACGCGCGCAGGCTGGAAGAGGGGCGCTGCTCTCTGGAGGCGGGGCTCATTTTCCTCGACGTCGTAAACTACCTCGAAAGAATAGCGGACCACATTTTCAAAGCGTGTCTCTCCGGTACGGTCATGGCCGAGGCTACCCATAACGGCCGGTGAGGCTTCTTCGGCCGGGTGCGGATTTCCGGTTTGGAGGGAGATCAAAACAGTCTCTCTGACGCCCACAAAGGGTTTCATTCCACGATATTTGAATATATGATCATACATACATGTGACAACCGCGGCTGCCGTTGTCACATGGAAGGGGGATGCGGCTTTGTCCTGCGAACCGGAATTGGAGCGAGAAGATCTGTGTGAGGCCCATGAAGTTGACTTCCGGTCGGTCGAGGAGGCCAAGGCGTCGTTACCCGATATGGGATACGTAGCCGAGCTCTTTAAGGCGATGGGCGAGAGCACCAGGCTGTCCATACTCTACCTTCTGTGGAAAGGCCGCTGGTGCGTGCATGACCTGGCGACGATCTTAGATAGCTCGGTATCCAACGTATCCCATCACCTCCGGCTATTGAGGGCCATGCGCCTCGTGAAGGCCACCAAGGAAGGTCGCAAGGTGGTGTACTCGCTTGACGACGACCACGTGGAAGCCCTCATGTCGGAAGCGTTTAAACACGCCGGGCACAGTTAGAAACGGCCGGTACCGTATGTAAGAAGCAGGCAAGCCCTATCCCACCCTGGAAAAGCTCTTAGGGAACGGAGGAATCCGGGTGGGCATTTCGGAGGACATAGAAGGCCGGAAGGACGAAACGCAGGATCGTGTGACAGAGGTAACCGGCGAGTGGATGCTGGAGGGGCTCCATTGCCCCGATTGCGCGGCACGAGTTGAAAAGGCCGTATCCACGCTACCGGGAGTACGGAGAGCAACAGTAGGCTTTCCGTCGGGGCTCCTGAGGGTCAAGTATCACCTGGGAGAGGTAGACGCAGGAGCGATCTTGGCGAAAGTAGGCCGTCTGGGCTACCGGGCGAAAGGCGCCGGGTGTACCCACGAGCATCATGAGGAGAACGGTCACTCCCACAAGCATGACGCCGAACCCGCCGGTTCTCATCCGGGTCTCCTACATCATGAGCATTCGCACCACGGTCATGAACATCACCATCATTCCCACGACCACGGCGGAGGGATGTGGGCGCCGCTCTTAGGCGCCGTCGGAATAGCCGTGGGGCTCATAGCACAACGCTTGGGTGCTGCGTGGTACTGGCTGCCCCTCACTTTGGCCGCCGTTATTGCGGGTTTTCCCGTCGGGAGGGCCGGGGTCCGTGCCCTTCTAAGTGGAGGCGGGACCGACATCAACTTGCTCACCACCATCGCAGGTGCCGGGGCACTGCTCCTCGGCGAATATGCCGAGGCTGCCGCCGTCCTCACACTGTTCTCCGTGGGAGAATACCTGGAGGAAAAAGCAAGCGAGAGGGCTCGCGATTCGATACAGGCCCTCATGGACCTGAGCCCGCGTACCGCCCGCGTGAAGCGCGGTGAGGCCCTATTGGAAGTGGATGCCGCGTCCATATCCCCGGGCGATATCGTGGTGGTATTGCCGGGCGAGATGATACCTGCAGACGGTTACGTCATGGTCGGAGAGTCCAGCGTGGACGAGTCTTCTTTGACCGGGGAGTCGTTGCCGGTAGATAAGAGCCCGGGCCAACAGGTTTTCGCAGGCAGTCTAAACGGCGAAGGAGCTTTGGAGATACGGGCTGAGCGCACCGCCGAAGACACCACCGTTGCAAGGATAGTCTCAATGGTCCAAGAGGCCCAGGCCAAGAAGGCGAAGTCCCAGAGGATGGTCGATGTGTTCGCGAGGTACTGGACACCTGCCATGGTCCTCCTGTCGCTGGCGGTGGCGCTGGGCGTGCCTCTTGTCTTGAGAGAGAGGTTCCAGCCCTGGATCTACCGGGGGCTCACCGTGCTTATTGTCTCTTGCCCCTGTTCTTTGGTCATTTCAACACCGGTTACAGTCGTTGCGGCCATAGCCAGGGCAGCGAGGTTCGGCGTCCTCGTAAAGGGCGGGATTCACCTCGAGGACCTGGGCAAAGTCAGGGCGGTGGCCTTCGACAAGACGGGCACCTTGACCAAAGGCCGGATTGTGTTGAGCGAAGTGGTCCCCAAGGCTGGCCGGGATTTTTCGACTCAAGATATTCTTGCCATGGCTGCATCCGTAGAGGTCCGGTCCGAACATCCACTGGCTAGGGCGATAGTGACGGAGGCTGAAAAATCGGGGCTTGACTTTGAGGCCGGGGAGCATTTCGTGTCCATAAGGGGGAAAGGAGCCAAAGCCCGTGTCGGCGACCGCAATGTCTACGTGGGTAACGAGAGGCTCTTTAGAGACATGGATGTCCCTCTCACGGAAGATCTGGCTCTTACAGCCGCTTCGATGAGAGAGAGGGGAGAGACGGCCGTGTTCGTAGGGACCGGGCAGGAGGTCCTGGGAGCTATAGGGCTCGCCGACGAAGTCCGGCCTGAGTCCGCTTCCGCTCTCTCAAAGCTTAAGGACTTGGGTGTTGTGACCACCATGCTGACGGGAGACGAAGAGGTGACTGCCAGGGCGGTGGCTTCCGCTACCGGGCTCGGTTCTTTCCGGGCGGGACTCCTACCGGGGGACAAGAAAGAGGTTATCGCCTCCATGAAGGCGGAGCACGGTACTGTGGCCATGGTGGGAGACGGAGTCAACGACGCGCCTTCCTTGGCCGCGGCAGACGTAGGCATTGCCATGGGGCGAGGGGCCGACGTCGCGCTGGAAACGGCCGACATCGCTCTTCTCAAGGATGATCTCACCAGGATACCGTGGGCTTTGAGGCTGGGAAGAGCCGCCCGCTCTCTTATAGTCCAGAATGTGGCGTTTTCATTGCTCATTAAAGTGGCTGCTCTAGGGCTGGTTATGGCGGGCCTCCTGCCGCTATGGCTCGCAGTCTTATCTGACTCGGGCGCGGCAGTTCTGGTTACGCTGAACGGGCTGAGAATCCTCCGGCACAACTAAGCCCATCATGACCTTCGCTCCGGCTTCACGGCCACGGCTTTGACATCTGTTTGGGTCTTTCGATCCAGACCGACATCGGACCATAGCCGTGAAACCTTTGCCCGGCCCATCAGGCTACCTATTCCGCCTGTGAGGATCTTTCAACCCACACAGAGAGATGCGGCAACCTGACAAGCCTTCGCTCGGCCGTGGCGCCTCCCAGTTCAACCTGCGTTGACATTTCGGGCCAAGGCAAGTCGGATTGCGCATAGGAAAGCGACACGACCTTAACGCCGGCAGTCACGCCTCTCTCGGGCGGGACTACCTTTGCTCGACCTAACGGGACCGTCAAAGCCCCGACAAGTCTTCGCTCAGCCATGATGGGCCATCTCTATGAGTTCCCCGGCCTTGACCGTATTATTCGGGCGTAATGAACAGGCCTTCGGCCCCGCATTCCTTCACTCGCCCGGCGATCTCGTCGGGGTCGGCCGAGTACAAGCCCAGGGACTTCATCCGCTCGAAGTAGACGGAACCCGCGAATGTATGGGAAGCGGCCAAACCGTATTTCCCGGGAGGTAGCGGTTTTCCGGTCAAGTCAACCGCCGACTGGGCGATGAAGTCTCCTATGGCGAGGCGGTCGGGAATCGTCGTTAGAGGTTTTCCCCGGGCGAGAAGGGCGGCGTTCCGCCCTGCCAGAGCCCCTGTGACGATGGCTTCGGTGTGCCCTACGCACACACCGGCGCGCTCCCCTCCTACGAATAGGTTGCCTATGCCCGTGACTTTCAACGTGAAGTCACGGGGCGAGACCGCTGTGAGCCTCACCGAGTTCCCTCTCCCTCCCGCAAGGGGATCTGCATACCGGGTTTCTTCGAAACCTTCGACTGAGCGGAGGTCATCGAGCGGGAAGTAGGGAGACATGAGTTTTGCGTGTCCGGTGTCCAAGACGACCAGTGAATCGGAGTATTGGGGCAGGGCGTACTGCTGGCAAACCTTTGTCTCCAGTTTGGTAGGGTTCCTGAGTTTCTCAGGGAGGGGGACCACGATAACTCCTTTTCTATCGAGTTCCTCTCGAATAGAGGTCGAAAGGGTTTCCTTGTTTATCTTGCAGGAGCCGGACATGGCTCCGTAGGCTCCTTTCCTCCGCGTTGACATGAATTCTTGGACCCCGAAAAGCGACGTGAGGCTCACGCGAGGTCCGAAAGCAGGGCACCTTTGGATGCATGCTACGCAGCCGTTTCCAAACCGCCGGCACAGGCCCGGGGGACCCGACGACCCGGTGGTGTCAACGAAGGCCCCGGCGATGAAAGCGTCTCCGTCCTCGGACATGACCCTGGTTATTCGGCTACCGTCTTTCGCAAGGCGGGTAATTCTCTTGCCTGTGTAGACATGGATGGAGGCTTTCTCCAGGAGCTCTCGGACTTTCGGCTCCACGAGGAACACATCGTACAAGTTGGCGTGGGAGTGGCCCGGAAAACTCACGTTTCTGTGACGGGATATGCTGTCCAGAAGGTGGAAAAGATCGCCGATGCCCATGGCTATGGCCTCCTCGGCCGCGGTGAACCTCCCGTTGTTTCTCATGATGCCGCCCACTAGACCGGCCCCCAGCAGCATATCGGTCCTTTCGCATATGGCGACGTCGCACCCTGCTTTTCGGGCAGCTATGGCCGCAGAGACGCCTGCCCAGCCGCCGCCGACAATAAGCACTTCGTGATATCTCTTCAAGGATGAGACCTCCCGTGAGCGTGTTAGGCGTCCTTTAGACGCCGTCTGGAAGATGGGCCTTGCAGCCTCTAAAACCGCTTGTAAGGCACGAGCCGCAGATGCCTTCCGCGCAGGTCATGGA